>NZ_JBHZGM010000013.1:0-121855 GCF_043392685.1 Metapseudomonas phytobenefica
CCATGCGCCAGACCGGCGCCGACATGAAGAGCAAGTACAAGGAAACCGCCCGCGGCGGCCTCGCCGTGAACATCATCGAATGCTGATGCTTTTTCTCCCCTCTCCCTTTGGGAGAGGGCTCGGGGGTAAGGGAAACCCGCCCCGGACCGACTTTCACTTTGGAGTTCTACATGACTGACCTCGCCAAAACCCCGCTGCACGCCCTGCATCTCGAACTCGGTGCCCGCATGGTGCCCTTCGCCGGCTACGACATGCCGGTGCAGTACCCGCTGGGCGTGCTCAAGGAGCACCTGCACACACGCGAGCAAGCCGGCCTGTTCGACGTATCCCACATGGGCCAGATCATCCTGCGGGGTGAGAACGCCGCGCGCGCCCTGGAAAGCCTGGTGCCGGTGGACATCCTCGATCTGCCGGTGGGCATGCAGCGCTATGCACTGTTCACCGACGAGAACGGCGGCATCCTCGACGACCTGATGGTCGCCCGCCTGGCGGACGACACGCTGTTCCTGGTGGTCAACGCCGCCTGCAAGGAGCAGGACCTGGCGCACCTGCGCAAACACCTCGGCGAGCAGTGCGAAATCGAATCGCTGTTCGAGTCCCGCGCCCTGCTCGCCCTGCAAGGCCCGGCCGCCGCCGCGGTGCTCGGCCGCCTCGCCCCCGAGGTGCAGGCAATGACCTTCATGCAGTTCGCCAGCGTGACCCTGCAGGGTGTGGCCTGCTACGTCAGCCGCTCCGGCTACACCGGCGAGGACGGCTACGAGATCTCCGTCCCGGTTGAACACGCCGAAGCCCTGGCCCGCGCCCTGCTGGCCCAGCCGGAAGTCCAGCCGATCGGCCTCGGCGCGCGCGATTCGCTGCGCCTGGAAGCCGGCCTGTGCCTCTACGGCCACGACATGAGCACCGCCACCACGCCGATCGAGGCCAGCCTGGCCTGGGCCATCTCCAAGGCCCGCCGCGTCGATGGCCTGCGCGCCGGCAACTTCCCCGGCGCCGGCCAGATCTTCGCCCAGCAGCGCGACGGCGTGCCGAGCAAGCGCGTCGGCCTGCTGCCACAGGAGCGCGTGCCGGTGCGCGAAGGCGCGGAGATCGTCGATGCCGACGGCGCGGTGATCGGCCGCGTCTCCAGCGGCGGCTTCGGCCCCAGCCTCGGCGCCCCGGTGGCCATGGGCTACGTGAGCGCAAGCCACGCCGCCCTGGACACCGAGGTCTGGGCCCTGGTGCGCGGCAAGCGCGTCACCATGAAAGTGGCCAAGACCCCCTTCGTGCCGCAGCGTTACTACCGCGGCTGATACAAGGTCCCTCGACTGCCCTGCTCCGGCGGGGCCTTGCAGGGTGAAGACGCGAGTCTTCACCCTTTTCTTTTTTGAGACCGTGGGAGGCTTTCGCAGATTGGGTCGGGCGGCGCTCCGAGAGCCTGCGAACCCCACACAGCGGAGATTTCCAGCAGTGTTGGGCCTCGTTCCTCGGACCAACCTACGGGACTGATTGACATGAAATTTCCAACAGGAACGTCGGAGTCAGGATGAAATCCGGCAGCGGCGGAGGAACTTTCCCCGGATGCCATCAGGCTACGGAAGTCAACCTGCTTCTTCCTGAAAATCAAAGCCACCTCCACCCCTCTCCAACCGCTCTACCGCCTGCCCTCCTTTCTCTGCCGCCCGTCTTCGTGACACATTTTGAAATACTCTGCGCCGTACCTAGAGCCAGAGGCAACTGGCCAGCAGCCGTGGCAATTTTTTGGCTTTTAGCCAATTGCACTCGCTAAGTGAGAAGTCTTTAGTCGTTTTATTGGCGCATTGGCCGCGCGAGCAGATTCATTGGCGGCCTGCACCTTCGCGCGAACGTATGGGGACTACAAGCCCTGGAGCATGGCATCCAGGGCGGGGCGTTGGCGCGAGTTCGCTGTGGGGAGATGGAGTACATCCATGAAAGGCAATAACCCTCGAACCGCCAAGAACAAAAAAGACAGGCAGGTGAATTCGGCACGTCGGGACTTTCTCAAGCTCTCGGCGGCCGCCGTGGCTGCACCTGCACTTTTGCGCGCCACGGACAGCCAGGCCAAGGAGCCGACACTGCCCCCGAGCCCGCCCACCACACCCTGGGTGATGGAGCTACCCACACAGATAGAGCCCGCCAACAGCGTCCCCTATCTGTCCCCCGCGCCCACCGAACTGGCCAATGTGGCCGGCGGCGAGGCCGGACGTGGCCGCCACCAGCGCTGGGCGCAGTTCCGTCCCAATGCCGAGTACTACGAGCTGCGGGCAATGGAGCACAACTGGGTATTCAACCCGGCCTATCCGCAGCAGAAGATCTGGAGCTACCGCGCCGCCAACACGCCGGCCAAGGAGTTCAGCGCCACGGTAATGGCCCACTATGGCCATCCGATGATCTGCCGCATCTACAACGATCTGCCAAGCAACCACACCGGCTTCGGGACACCGGAAATCTCCACCCACCTGCACAACCTGCACGTTGGCTCGGAGAGCGATGGCTTCCCGGGCGACTACTACAGCAAGACCAAGGCCGGCCCCAACCTGACCGCCCCGGGCCACTTCAAGGATCATCTGTATCCTAACGTCTGTGCCGGATTCGAGGACTTGCAGAACAACGTCGGCGACTATCGCGAGGCCTTGGGCACGCTCTTCTACCACGACCACACACTGGACTTCACATCACCCAACCTCTATCGCGGGCTGGTGGGTTTCTACCTGCTGTATGACCACCTGGACTCCGGTAACGAGGCCGATCCGACCCCGGGGGCGCTGCGTCTGCCGAGCCATCCCTACGACTACCCGCTGGCGTTCGCCGACCGCCGTTTCGACGCTGCCGGCAAGCTCTACTATGACGAGATCAACCCCGAGGGGGTGCTGGGCGACAAGGTGCTGGTCAACGGCATGATCGAACCGGTGCTGAAGGTGGCCGCGCGGCGCTATCGCTTCCGTCTGCTCAACGCCGGGCCGGGCCGGTTCTATGACTTCGCGCTGGTGAACCCCAACAACGTGAAGCAGAAGTTCACCTACATCGCCAATGACGGAAACCTGCTGCCCAAGCCCCTGCTCAACCAGCAGAGCGTGACCCTGGGCATGGCCGAACGCGCCGATATAGTGGTGGATTTCTCCAAGTACGTGGTGGGCACCACGCTCTATCTGGTCAACCGCATGCGCCAGGAGAGCACCCGCCGTCCCAAGGACATCAAGGACCCCGGCGTGCGCGTGCTGAAGATAGTGGTGAACCGCTGGCCCAGCAGCCAGGACCTCAGTCAGGTGCCGGCCAACCTGCGCCCGCTCCCGCCGATAGACCCTGCGGTGATCGCCAGCGCCCCCGTGCGCCGCTTTGTCTTCGAGCGCTCCAACAACATGTGGTCCATCAACGGCCAGTTCGTGAACGTCAATTCCCCACGCTTCAAGGTTCCCAAGGGGCGCTACGAAATCTGGGAGCTGATGAACATCGACAACGGCTGGTCGCACCCCATCCACATCCACCTGGAGGAAGGCCGCATCATCGCGCGGATCAAGAATGGCGTTTCGATCCCCGTCCCGCCCCATGAGCAGGGGCGCAAGGATGTGTTCGTGATCAACGAAGCCGAAACCGTGCGCGTGCTCGTTCGCTTCCGCGATTACGTCGGCAAGTACGTGATGCACTGCCACAACCTGATCCACGAAGACCACGCGATGATGCTGCGCTTCGACGTCGAATGACGCCGGCCGGAGGTTTGCCATGAATACACGCAGAAACCTGATCGGCGGCCTCGGCGCCGGCGTGCTGGGGCTGGCCGCCCTGGGTGCGCTGGGCGCCGCCGCGGAACGCCGGACAAACGCCCACCAAGGCGATAACCGTTTTCCCAACCCGGAACTCGTGACCCATCAGGGCAGGAAGGTCCGCTTCTACGACGACCTGCTGCGCGGCAAGGTGGTGGTGCTGAACATGATGTACGCGAGCTGCGGCCGCACCTGCCCAACCGCCACCGCCAACCTGCGCAAGGTGCAGCGGATGCTCGGCGAGCGCGTGGGCCAGGACGTTTTCATGTACTCCATCACCCTGCAGCCGGAGCTGGACCATCCCCGCCACCTGCAGGAATACGTCGACAAGTTCGACATCGGCCCCGGCTGGGAATACCTCACCGGCGATCCGCATGACATTCTCGACCTGCGCTACGCCCTGGGCTTCTATGACGTGGACCCGCTAGTGGACAGCAACCAGCTCACCCATACCGGCATGGTGCGGATCGGCAACGAGCCCATTGGACGCTGGACCATGTCGCCGGCGCTGACCGACCCCGAGCACATCCTGGCTGCGATCAACCACGTGGACCATCGCGTGCAGCTCACCGGTTGGCAGGTGGAACAGCCCAGTTGAAGCGATACCCGCAGGCCCGGTCAGCGGCCGGCCTGCGGGCAGTTGGTGTATGATGCGCGCCTCCGACCCGTTAGCGGGCCAAGCCCGCACAGAGCAAAAGCACCATGAACAGCGAAGACCTCGACCAGGCCGAAGCCCAACCCCAGGAAGCCGCGGCTACTCCGGCCACGTCCGGCAAGCCGAAGAAGCAGAACATCCCTTACTACCAGACCATCAAGGCGCACGATCGCGGTTCGCGCCTGCATCCGCCGCCCCGCGGTTCCCGCCGCTCCATGGGCAAGCGCTGATTCCTGGCGACATCGCCATCGGCAGACTGGAGCGAGCACATTCGCTCCGGCCTGCAGCCCAATTCCTCTCCCCTGAAATACCCCAGCAGCCGCTTTCCGGGCGTTTCTCCAGTCGTTTTTTGACCAAATCATCGAATATTTCGATTATTTAAACATCGATAGAGAACCTTTCCATCTGGCATGACAACGCCCATAAAAACGCCTAACCATTTGTTTTTATTGCCACTCACACAACTATCATCGGCATCGATGGCAACCATCACGCGGCATCACTTCTTCATCGAAATCACATCAGTAACATGGGCCCCGTAGACGAATTCCAACCCTCACCGAGGTGCCCGAAAATGAAAAAGCAAATCCTTGCCAGCCTGTTCATCGCCAGCCTGTCCGCTTCCGCTTTCGCACTGTCCGTCGCTGAGGGTGGCGCTGATCGCACCAGCATCTACCGCGTAGCCGAAGGCGGCGCCGACCGTAGCGCTGCCCACCGCGTTGCTGAAGGTGGTGCCGACCGCACTGGCGCCAATCGCATCGCTGAAAACGGTTCCGAGCGCTCCCAGTCCCTGCGCGTCGCTGAAGGCGGTTCTGATCGCACCAAGGCCTTCGACGTGGCCGAAGGTGGTTCCGAGCGCTCCCAATCCCTGCGTGTCGCTGAAGGCGGTTCTGATCGCACCAACGGCTTCCGCGTCGCCGAAGGCGGTGCCGACCGCACTGGCGCCAACCGCATCGGCTGATCCCGGAGCAACGTTCAGAGGCAGGCAATCACGATGTATGCAATCCCTCGAAAGGCAGAAGGCGCCACTTGTGGCGCCTTCTCTCTTTTTGGGAAGAACTTTGCCTCAGGCCTGTTTCAGCTCCGCCGGATCGATGGGCAGGCTGCGCAGGCGCTTGCCGCTGGCGGCGAAGATCGCGTTGACCACCGCCGGGGCGATGATCACGGTGGACACTTCGCCCAGGCCGCCAGGAGATTCGCCGCTGTTGATGATGTGGGTCTCGATGGGCGGGACTTCGTTCAGGCGCAGCAGTCGGTAGCTGTCGAAGTTGGCCTGCTCGACCCGGCCGTCCTTGAAGGTGATGTTGCCGAACAACGTCGCCGTCAGGCCGAAAAGGGTGCCGCCCTGCATCTGCGCCACCACCGAGTCCGGATTGACGGGAATGCCGCAGTCCACCACGCAAGTGACCTTGTGCACCTTCACCGCACCGCCGGCATCCACGCTGACCTCGGCCACCTGCGCCGCGTAGGTGCCGAAGCAGTAGGTCAGCGCCAGGCCACGACCATGCCCGGCTGGCAGCGGCGAATCCCAGGCGGATTTCTCCCGTAGCGTCTCCAGCACCTTCAGCGCGCGGGGGTGTTTCTCCAGCAACGGCGCGCGATAAGCGAAGGGATCGACCTTGTTCATAACCGCCAGCTCATCCATGAAGCCTTCCACCATGAAGGCATTCTGGGTGTGCCCGACGCCACGCCAGAAGGCCGGGGAAATACCCTTCGGCGGTTCGTGGCGCACGTAGTGCACCGCCAGGTTGGGAAAACCGTAGGGCCCGCAGGCATCGCGCACGGCATCGCCATCGATGCCGTTGGTGAATCGGTTCGGCGCCCAGCGCGCGATGATGGAGCCGCCGGTGACCTTGTGGGTCCAGGCGATAGGCCGGCCCTGCTCGTCCAGGCCGGCGGCCAGGTGGTTGTAGTGGAACGGTCGCAAGCTGCTGTGGCGGGTATCCTCCTCGCGGGAGTAGATGACCTTCACCGGGTAATCCACCTGTTTGGCAATTTCCACCGCATGGCCGACGAAGTCCGTTTCCAGGCGCCGGCCGAAACCGCCGCCGAGCAGCTGGTTGTGCACCACCACCTTGTCTTCCGGCAGGCCGGTGAGCTGCGCGGCAAGGGTCTTGGCCCGTGACGGCACCTGGATGCCGAGCCACAGGTCGCAGCCGTCCGTGCGCACATGGGCGGTGCAGTTGACCGGCTCCATGCAGGCGTGAGCCAGGAACGGAACCTGATAAGTCACCTCGACCTTCTTCGCCGCCCTGGCCATGGCCGCCGCGACGTCACCCTCGGCGCGGGCCTGGACGCCATCGGCCATGGACGCCTGCTTGATGGCTTCCAGCATGCTGGCGCTGGAAACCTTGGCGTTCTCCCCCTCGTTCCACTTGATCGAGAGCGCTGCCAGCCCCTTGCGCGCGGCTCCCATGTGGTCGGCGATCACCGCCACCGCGTCCCGGGTGTGCACCACTTTGTGCACGCCCTTGACCACCATGGCCGGTGCCTCGTCCACCGAGTCGAAGGTGCCGCCGATGACCGGGCAGATGGTGATCGCCGCGACCTTCACGCCCTCGGGGCGGGCATCGATACCGAACATGGCCTTGCCGCGCACCTTGTCGGGGCCGTCGGTGCGTTTGGCCGGAGTGCCAATCAGCTTGAACCGGGACGGGTCTTTCAGCTCCGCCTCAGCGGGCGCGGGCAGCCTGGCGGCAGCATCCACCAGTTCGCCGTAACCGAGCTTGCGACCGCTTTCCGTATGCAGCACCACGCCGTTCTCGGCCTTGCAGCTTTCCACCGGCACCGACCACTGTTGCGCGGCAGCCGTCACCAGCAGGGTGCGCGCGGCGGCGCCGGCCTGGCGCAGGGGTTTCCAGTAGGCCGGCACCGAGGTCGAACCGCCGGTGACCTGGAAGCCCAGCATGGGGTTGGCATAGCGCGTGTCGTCGGCTGGAGCGTGCTCGATCACCACCTGATCGAGGGATACTTCCAGTTCCTCGGCGATCAGCGCCGGCATCGAGGTGTAGGTGGCCTGGCCCATCTCCACCGGCTGAATGATGAAGAACACCTTGCCGCTGCGATCGATGCGGATATAGGCGTTGGGGTTGAATTCACCCTCGGCGGCCTGGGCGTCGCCCATCAGGCTCGGCAGGGTGAAGCTGATCAGCAGGCCGCCCCCCACGGCGGCGCTGGCCTTGAGAAAGCCCCGGCGGCTGAGCGCGGTTCCGGCGAGCGAGGTCATGTCGTTCATGCCGCGCCCTCCCCTTTGGCCGACTGCGCCTCGGCCGCCACCTTGATGGCCTCGCGGATGCGCAGGTAGGTGCCGCAACGGCAGATATTGCCGGACATGGCACCGTCTATCTCGGCATCGCTGGGATTGCTGTTGCTGGCCAGCAACGCGCTGGCGGACATGATCTGCCCGGACTGGCAGTAACCGCACTGCACCACTTCCCGGGCCAGCCAGGCGTCCTGCACGCGCTTGCCGACTTCGGTATCGCCAATACCTTCGATGGTGGTGATTTCCGCGCCGACCATGCTGCTCACCGGCATCACGCAGGAACGCACGGCGGCGCCATTCATGTGCACGGTGCAGGCACCGCACAGGGCCATGCCGCAACCGAACTTGGTGCCGGTCATGCCCAGCACGTCGCGCAATACCCAGAGCAGCGGCGTGTCGGGGTCCACATCGACGCTGTGCTCGGCGCCGTTGATCTTCAGGGTGAGAGTCATATCGCCTCCCGGGAGGTTTCATCAGGACGGGTGCCCGCCGGCGCGGACACTTCACGGATGGCCAGGGCGATACGGCGGCCCCGGAATCGAAGGCAGTAAAAGGAAAGGTTCAGGGCGAACAGGAATGGGCTTCGGCAGGTGTGCCCGGCGAAAATGCGCTGGGGCCATCGAGCGGAACCTGAAGCATGGTTGCCTCCTCGGGCAAGACGTTCCATCAGGGCTGGGCGGCCGGCGGCTCCAGACACCAGCGCGAAGTCAGAGAATGGATGCTAGAAGCCACCGGCGAAGTCTGCCAATCGAATTGAACGCACTACTCGGCTGAGTTTTTTTCAAGCCTTTGCTGAGCCCGGCGCAGCGCGCGCGTTATCCTGTTGCGCTCATTTCCACAGGCCCGTTGTCCCGATGTCCGTTGCCGCTTCCCAGCAAAGCCTTCCCGCCGTTCTCGCCGGCCCCATGCTGCGCCGCATCGAATCCCGCCGCCTGGTGTTCTGGCTGGTGGGTTCGCGCAGGCTCGCGCCAGTGCTGCGGCTGTCGCTGGACGGTGGCGTCGACTATGCCCTGGACGAGGACAGCTGCCGGGTAATTCCCTTCGGCCGCCATGCCTTCCTGCACCTGATCGACCTGCGCCTTAAAACCTCCCTCCCCCTCGACCAGCAGATCGACTACGACCTGCTGGTCGACGGCGGAGGCATCGCCCAATGGGCGCCGCACCTGATCCACGCCCACGCGACCTGCCCCAGCTTCGTCCTGCGCTCGCGCATCGACCAGATGCTGCATGGCTCCTGCCGCAAGCCGCACTTTCCAGCCAATGATGGCCTGCTCTGCGCCGACCGCCTGCTGGCCGCCAATCCCGCGCCGGAACAACGCCCGGCACTGCTGATGCTGAGCGGCGACCAGGTCTACGCTGACGACGTGGCCGGCCCCATGTTGCGCGCCATCCACCAGTTGATCGGCCTGCTCGGCCTGTTCGACGAGCGCCTGGAAGGCGCGGTGGTAAGCGACAGCGCCACGCTGTACACGCATCCAGCCGGCTACTACCGCCGGGCTGAACTGCTGCCCGCCCTGGAAAGCAACGAGACCCTGCGCGAACGCTTCTTCGGCGGTGCGCGCAAACCCATCTTCACCAGCAGCAATGCGGAGAACCACCTGGTGACCCTGGCCGAAGTCATGGCCATGTACCTGTTGGTCTGGTCGCCGCTGCCCTGGACGCTGGTGGCACCGCAGATGCCGCCGCTGGGGCCGAACCAGGCCGCGCGCTACCGCCTGGAAGAGGCGCGCCTGCAGAGTTTCCGTGAAGGACTGCCGGGCGCCGCGCGGGTATTCGCCCACCTGCCGACGCTGATGATCTTCGATGACCATGACATCACCGACGACTGGAACCTCTCCGCCCAGTGGGAGCTGACCGCCTACGGCCATCCGTTCTCCAAGCGCATCATCGGCAACGCCCTGCTGGCCTACATGCTCTGCCAGGGCTGGGGCAACGACCCCGATGCCTTCGGCGAAGTGCTGACGCAGGTCGAGGCGCTGACCGCCAGCGCAACCGCCGACAACCACCTCGACAGCCCGGCCCTGGACCGGCTGATCGACCGCCTGATCGCCTTCAATCGTTGGCAATACGTACTGCCCACCACCCCGGCACTGGTGGTGCTGGACACCCGCACCCGCCGCTGGCGCAGCGAGATCAACCTCAAGCGCCCCTCCGGCCTGCTGGACTGGGAGGCGCTGAGCGAGCTGCAACAGGAACTGCTGGACCATCCCTCGGCCATCATCGTTTCCCCGGCACCGGTGTTCGGAGTGAAGCTGATCGAAACCGTGCAACGGGTGTTCAGCGCCTTCGGCCATCCGCTGCTGGTGGATGCGGAGAACTGGATGGCCCACCGCGGCGCGGCCCAGGTGATCCTCAACATCTTCCGCCACTCGCGCACGCCGGGCTCCTACGTGATTCTCTCCGGCGACGTGCACTACTCCTTCGTCTACGAGGTGCTGATCCGCCACCGCCAGCAAGGGCCGAAGATCTGGCAGATCACCAGCAGCGGCATCAAGAACGAGTTCCCCCGGCGCCTGCTGGATGTGTTCGACCGCCTCAACCGCTGGCTGTACTCGCCGCGCTCGCCGCTGAACTGGTTTACCAAGCGCCACTCGATGAAGGTGGTGCCGCGCACGCCGGAACACAGCAAGGCCGGTGAACGCCTGTGGAACTCCGCCGGCCTCGGCCTGGTGTTCTTCGACACCGAAGGACGGCCGTCGCGCATCTTCCAGCTCAACGCCGATGGCTCCGAACCCACGGAATTCCTCGAAGAACGGGACGACCAACCGGCCGGACATCCTGTGGTGCGGGACACATAAGCAACAAGTGCCTTTTGGATCTTGATGCCAGGCCGGCTAATGGGTGTCCCCTTGAGGCAGAAATCGTGCCGTTGCGTTTGTCGAAGGGCTAGAGTCTCATCACCGCCGCAAAACTCGGTCGGCACGGATCTTATTGGCTGCGGCAACCGAGCGACAACACGACCCAGCGTGTCCGCGCCGTCTTCTTCAGGCAAATAGCTTTGCGCCACGCACGCTATCGGGCGTCACATCTACGACGAGGTAGTCAACCGGGAAAATAGGGCCACCGGCGTAGAGTGCTTTTTCGATGTCCTCCCGGCTGAAGTACGCGCCGACGTCGGGATGCGAGTGATAGATGACCGACACAGGGTTCTGCGAACGAAAGCTGCTGTTCAGAAACACGGTATCAGCCACCGAGAACGTGTAGCCGTTGGCCGCCGTGCGCCGATACCTCTGGGGATCGGTGGCATGCAACTGGTCCTGGATATTCGTACCCTCGCGCACACTTGCGTCGGAGAGTACGAATCCGCAGCACTCCTTCGGATAGCAGCGACTGGCATGTTGGTAGATCGCGCTGAGCACACGTTTAGTAAAAACATCCATGTTCGGTCACCCCACCTTGGTAAATAGTTTTTCGATTGGCAGCTTGGTGATGGAGAAGCCAGCCAGCAGCAGCAGCGTGTAGGCACCCATCTCTCGGGATATCGCCGAGCCTTCGTACATGGCGCCGATGACCACGGCGAAGACAGGAAAGATGATGAAGACAAACGAAAGCACCACCGGGCTTAGCCGTTTGAGCAAGAAGAAGTAGACGATGAAGCCGCCGACCGAAGCCACGATGCCGAGATAAGCAAGGGCGGCCCAGGACTGAGGAGTGATGGCGGCAAGATCAGGGCTCTCCACAAGTATCCCGGCCACGAAGAGCCCCAAGCCCGCAATGCCGATGGGAAGCGTATTGAAGGTGATGACCCCGATGTCGCTGCCACGTAGTTTGGTGATGACGTAGCTGAGCGCGTGCATTACCGCAGCCACCAAGATGGCAATCACCCCCAAAATCTCCGAGTAATCCAGATGCAGGCCCTGTGACCTGATAATCATGAGCAGGCTGCCAAACCCTATTGCGATGCCGAGTGCCTGCGAAAGGTAGATGCGCTCCCGGAGAAACAGCGAAGAGAAGATCAGAATGAATACGGGCATCGTACTGAAGAGAAGCGCGGTCAATCCCGACGATACATATTGCTCACCATAGTTCAGCAAGTAGTACGGCACGCTGAAGTAGCCGAGCGTGACAAAGAGGAAAAAGGTGAAGTACCGGCGAGGGAAGACGATCGGCTCGCGGCGTATCCGCGCAAAGAGCAGAAAGAGCGGAAACGCAATGAGGAAACGCGGGCCGGCGGAGGTCAGTGGCGGCACACTTTCCACGGCGATATTGATGCCAAGCCAGGTGGTCCCCCAGCTGAGGCACACCACCAGAAACAGAAGCGCGGTCACCAACCTTGGTCTGAGCGGGTGCTGCGCTTCACGAGTGGCAATACACATTGACATGATTAATTCCGCATAATTATGTAGCATTTTTCCAAATAACTACATTTATTGAACTTTATTACACAGAAAAAAAGGCTAATGCGGATTCAATATGCCAGTCAAAACAAATATTGACATCATATCAATTATCAGATCTCTCCTACAGGAAGGTACCGGCCTTAAGTACAAACGGTTAGCCCAAGGCATTGAGGAGGCAATCCGCAACGGCGTCATCAGAAGTGGAATGAAACTGCCGCCCCATCGCATCTTGGCGGACAAGTTGGGCGTAACTGCTGGCACCGTCAGCCGGGCGTATGGCGAGCTCAATCGCATGGGCTGGGTGGTGGCACGCGTGGGGGACGGTACCTTCGTTGGCGACCGCGGCCAGGAACGTTCCCATGACGCGGGCTTTCGCAACTTCGTGGACGCCGGCGACATGTGCAACGACATGAGCCGGAACATGCACATTCCCAATATTGAGGCCGAGTTGCTGGGGCGCACGCTGTCGCAATTGTCAGGAAACCCGACGCGACTCCAGGAAATGATGCTCTACGCACCCGACGCCGGCGCACGGAATCATCGTCAGGCTGGTGCAAAATGGTTGGCGCACGACGAATTCAAGCCGCTGGCCGATCAGGTCGTCTGCGTCAATGGTAGCCAGCACGGACTGCTGGCCGTGCTTATGGCCATGCTGCGCGCAGGCGATACCTTGGTGGCGGAGCAGCTCTCCTATCCAGGACTGATCAGCGCTGCACGGCTGTTGGGCATCAAGGTTCTAGGCCTGGAGATGGACGAGGACGGCTTGCTGCCGGAATCGCTGGAAGAACTCTGCCGCACCAACCGGATCACAGCTCTTTACTGCACGCCAACCATCCAGAATCCCACCACAGCAGTGATGCCCCTTGCCCGCAGGCAGGAGATCGCGCGTATTTGCCGCGAGCACAATCTACTGGTGATCGAGGACGAAACCCACGCAGTGCTGATGCAACAAAGACCACTGCCCATCAGCCATCTACTGCCCGAGCGCGGCATCTTGATCGGCGGTTTGAGCAAGGCTGTAGCCGCTGGTCTGCGTGCCGGCTATGTCTATGCCCCTGCACCGATGGTCAGTCGCATGACGGCTGCAGTACGCAACTCATGCTGGATGGCGACGCCGCTGACACTGGAGATTGCGAGCCAGTGGATCGAGGACGGCACTGCGCAAGCACTGCTGGAGCAGCAAACGGCGGAGATCGCGCGGCGCCAGACGCTGGTTGTAGACCTGCTCCAGGGCCTGAACTATCGCACTCACCCTTGCTGTCCGCATTTCTGGGTCGAAGTACCGGCTCCCTGGCGTGCTGCTGAAATCGAACAGAGCCTTCGTCAACGGCAGCATCTGATTTCCACTGCCGACGCCTTCAGTGTGGGACGCGGTACGTTGCCACAGCGCGTACGGATAAGCGTAAGTAACGCCCCGGGCGGAGACCAACTGCTGCGCGAGGGCTTTGCGACCTTGGCCAACCTGTTGCGTCATGGCGTTGAAGCGTTGCCGGTCATGCGGGCCTAAGACCGGCAAGACTCGCATCCAGCGTGCTTGCGCCGAAGTGCCCGAGATAGGTCAACCACATCTCTGGGCTGGACCTCGATCTCGTCGATGAAGTTTCTTGAATTGCGCATCCGGGCAGCTGCATGACCCGTGGCGCTACGGTTATGATGAGCCACCCTTATTTCTGCTGGTTCCTCAATGACTGAATTGCCTCCCTTCGGTACCGGCGACGCGTCCTATCAGGCCGCCGGTGGCATCGACGGCCTGCGCCGATTGGTGGATGACTTCTACCGGCTGATGGACGAACTGCCCGAAGCCGCCGAGCTGCGCCACCTGCATCCGGAAAGCCTGGAGCAATCCCGTGACAAGCTGGCCTGTTTCCTCAGCGGCTGGCTGGGTGGGCCCAAGCTGTTCAGCGAGAAGTACGGTTCCATTGCCATTCCCTCCTTCCACGCCCAATGGCCCATCGACGAAGCCCTCAGCGGCGCCTGGCTGGAGTGCATGGAGCGCGCCATCGCCCTGCAGCCTTTCTCGCCGGAGTTCGCCGAATACCTGCTGACGCAACTGCGGGTTCCGGCCCACCGGGTGGTGCAGGCCAGCCGCGCCCGGCACGGTTGAGCCCCATAGATCGGGTCCCAACCTTTGTGGGGGCGATTTCAATCGCCATGCGGACCGCAGGTTCGCCTTGCAGGTCCGATTGGGGCAGCTGCGCCGCCCTTCGCGAATGAATTCGCCCCCACAGAAATAGAAGCGGCTCGCGTGCCTTATTAGGACGGCATACCGCTTATCCAGTTTTGACGACTGGCCAGTCACGACCACATAGTAGGCACCGCTTATTATCCGGACGCCTGACCATGACCCTCCCTGAAGAAAACTTCGGCTTTCTCCTCGCCGACGCCTCGCGCCTGATGCGACGCGCGTTCGAGCGGCAGATCAGCGGCACCAGCCTGACCCTCAGCCAGGCCCGTGCGCTGGCCCATGTGTCACGCCATGAGGGATGCCGTCAGGTAGAGCTGGCCGAGCAGCTGGAAGTCAGGCCCATCACCCTCGCCCGCCTGCTGGACCAGCTGGAGCAGGCCGGACTGGTGGAGCGTCGCCCGGATCCCGACGACCGCCGTGCCTACCGCCTCTATCTGCGTGCCGAGGCCGACCATGCCCTGGCAGACATCCGCGCCGCCGGGGACGCCATGGTCGCCGAAGCCCTGCAAGGCATCAGCGAGCAAGAGAAAGCCGCGCTGACCAGCGCCTTGCGCAAGATGCGCGCGAATCTTTCCTCACACTGAATTTCCCGCCTTTCGCGCCGGACTCCCACGGGGTCACGGACTGAACTGGCCCGCCGGTTGGCGCCGCAGCTGGTTGCGCCGCCAAGCCGCCGGCGGTGCGCCGAACTCACGGCGAAAGGCGCGGCTGAACGCGGTATCGGTCTGGTAGCCGACGTCTTCGGCGATGCGCGCCAGCGGCGCGTTGCTGCGGCACAGCAGGTTGGCCGCCAGCAGCATGCGCCACTGGGTCAGGTACTGCATGGGCGAACTCCCCACCAGTTGCTGGAAACGCTCGGCCAGTACCGAACGCGAGGTACCGGCGGTGCGCGCCAGTTCCTCCAGCGTCCAGGCCTGGGCCGGACACCGGTGCAGGGCATTGAGCGCGGAACCGACGATCCGGTCCCCCAGTCCCGCCAGCCAGCCGGTACGCCCCTCGGCCTGTTCGTTCATATACAGGCGCAGCACCTCGATGAAGAGCACCTCGGCCAGTTTGGCGAGCACTCCCTCGCCGCCCGGCCGGGGCGACTTAGCCTCGGACAGGGCGTAGCGCACCGAGGCTTCCAGCCAGGGCCCCGCGCTGGAGTCGCGCACATTGACCCGCACCAGCGGCGGCAGCCCCGCCAGCAACATATCTGCCAGCCGCGCATCACAGGCCAGGTAGCCGCAGACCAGGCGGGTGATCGCCCCGCCGCCGCCATAGGCCAGTTGCCGGGGCCGGCGCGACAGGACCTCTTCCAGGCGTCCGCCCTTGGCCGGCGGCAAGCCGGGTTGGGACGTCATGCGATGGGCATCGCCCTGGGGAAAGATCACCACGTCCCCCGCTACCAGGTGCACGGGCCGGTCACGGCCGAGTTCGACGAAACACTCGCCCTGGGTGATGAGGTGGAAGATCACCACGCGCTCGGCCCCCGGCTCCAGCAGGGGCGCCACCGAATCGGCGCGGGGCGACTGGTAGCACCAGGGGGCACTGAAACGCGCGTTGATGAAGATCGCCCCGACAAGGCGAACGACTCGCAAGGTTTCCGACAAAGCGTCCATCAGCCCTCACCTCCGGCGCATTGCTGAAATTCTGGGCAGCCTCTGCATCTCGCAACGGATCGCCTGACAAGTGGTGGTGCGCGGACGATCGGGCAGCCCTTGCCGACGCTCGGACAGGACGGCATGCCGAAACAGGCGGATAGTTCCCCTGCACGCCGCTTCTGCCCAATCGAACAACGGCGTGTCCGCACCACCCAGAAAGCCAAGAAAACGAGGTCACCATGCCCAAGTTCCTCATCGAAAGAGAGATACCGGAAGCTGGAAAACTCACGGATCGAGACCTCAAGGCCATTTCACAGAAGTCCTGCCGGGTGCTCAGAGAGCTCGGACCAGAGGTGCAGTGGATACAGAGCTACGTCACCGACGACAAGCTGTACTGCGTCTACATCGCCACCAGCGAGGAGCAGGTCAGGGAGCACGCCCAACAGGGCGGATTCCCGGTCAACCGCATCTCCCGCATCAGCTCGATCATCGACCCGACCACCGCCGAATGAGCCCCGAAATGACTCCCGCTATTGATCTGAACACACTGAAAAGCAAGCAGATGGCCTCCTGGGCCAGCGGCGACTACGCCGTCATCGGTACCACCCTGCAACTGGTCGGCGAACTGCTCGCCGAAGCCTGCGACCTGCGCCACGGCGAGGCCGTGCTGGATGTCGCGGCCGGAAACGGCAACGCCACCCTGGCTGCTGCACGCCGAGGTGGGCGGGTGACTTCGACCGACTATGTAGAGGCCCTGCTGGAGCGTGGCAAGGAGCGCGCCCGCGCCGAGCGTCTGGACGTGACCTTCCAGGTCGCCGATGCCGAGAACCTGCCCTTCCCCGCGGCCAGCTTCGACGTCGTGCTGTCCACCTTCGGGGTGATGTTCACCCCTGACCAGGCAAAGGCCGCCGCCGAACTGGCCAGGGTCTGCCGTCCCGGTGGACGCATCGGCCTGGCCAACTGGACGCCGGAGGGCTTCATCGGCCAGGTGTTCAAGACCCTCGGCCGCCAGCTGCCCCCGCCACCCGGCGTGCAGCCTCCGTCGCTCTGGGGCGTGGAGAGCCACCTGCGCGAACTGTTCGACGACAGCGCCCGCGAAATCTCCGTGGCACGGCGCCTGTTCAACTTCCGCTACCAGTCGCCAGCGCATTTCATCGAAGTGTTCCGCACCTGGTACGGACCGGTGCACAAGGCCTTCGCCGCCCTCCCTCCTGATGCCGCCGGCGCCCTCGAACGGGACCTGACCGAGCTGCTGGAGCGCTACAACCGCGCCGGGCCCGAGTCGCTCATCGTGCCCAGCGAATACCTGGAAGTGGTAATTACCCGTCGCTGAGGTGAAGGCTGACGGGCTCCTTGGCGAATGAATTCGCCCCCACAAGAAACTCGCGTGGGCTTAAGCCCACCACGCCCTTGACCCTGAAGTAGCTACAGGGTGTTCACTTCCGCGCATCTCCCTCGCATGGATGAACACCCGATGAAAACCGCCCTTCGCAATGCCATCGACCACGCCTTCCTGCAGGCCGACCAGGCCCTTGCCGCCGGTGATCCGCAACGGGCCTGGCCCTGGCTGGAGCGCGCCCATATCCTCACCCAGTGCATGCCCGTGCTTCACACCCGCAGCCACTGGCTTTTGCTCCAGGCCGGCTGGCAACAAGGGGATTACCGGGAGGTGTTGGGCCAGGCAATGCGCATGCCGGCCGCCCTGCTCTTCTCGCGCATCTGGGTTCCGCTGGGCAACACAGGCCGCGCCAGGGTCAGCGCCTTCCGGCCGATGCCGATCTCGGAGGAGCTGCGCCAGCTGCTGGACTAAGGCCGGGGACGCAAGCGCCCGCATCGCGTGCCTTGCTCAATCCTCGCTGCGCCCCGTATTTTCGCGATCACGCAGGTAACGCCGCGTGTGCAGAAACGGCGGTAACCAGGACTCGCGGCGGATGGTAAAGAGTTCGTAGGTCGGTCTCAGCTGGTCAGGGGCATCCAGGGACCCGAGGTTCACTTCGATTTCGTCAGCGCTGCGCGAGAACACCGACGAGCCGCAGTGGGGACAGAAAAACCGCCCGGCGTAGTCACGCGTTTCGCCCTCGATCGTCACCGCCTCCTGGGGGAACACCGCGGACGCATGAAACAGCGCCCCGTGAAACTTGCGGCAGTCCTGGCAATGGCAAATGCCAACCCGGTACGGGCGCCCCGACGCCACGAAGCGAACCTTGCCGCACAGGCAACCGCCGGTGAATTGGTCCATCCTGCATCTCCTCTTCCGGTGTGACGTGCCGACGCGATCATGATAGTTCCGCAGCCCGGATGATATCCGGGGAAAATCCCACCGCCGCTCGCGGATTTCATACGGGCTACGCTTTGCCAGTTCACCTGGCTCTGGCAGAACGCCGGCCGAACCACGCCACGGATTCCCCCGGCCCCGGCTTGGTGCAAAAATTGGCGGTCTGAAACCTGGCCAGGCCAGGTCGCCAAGTACAGCCCCTGCCGCCTGACGCAGGGTAACGAGGACCGATATGAGAGCCCATTCCGAGATGAGCGATTTCCTTGAACCCAAGGTGCAGCGTGATGCGAACAGTCGCGGCATCAGCCAACAACAGCCGGTGGTGACAGCATGATCGAAGTAACCGAGGTTTCCATCGCCGAACTGCGCGATGCACTGGAGTCCGGCCGCACCACATCGGTCGAGCTGGTCAAGGCCTATCTCGCTCGCATCGATGCCTACGACAGCCCCGACAGCGCAACCCGGCTCAACGCGGTGGTGGTGCGCAACTCCGACGCGCTCAAGGAAGCCGAGGCTTCCGACGCCCGTCGCGCCCGTGGCGAAACCCTCGGCCCGCTGGATGGCATCCCCTACACCGCCAAGGACAGCTACCTGGTCAAGGGTCTCACCGCTGCCTCCGGCAGCCCTGCCTTCAAGGATCTGGTCGCCTATCGCGACGCCTTCACCATCGAACGCCTGCGCGCCGCCGGCGCCATCTGCCTGGGCAAGACCAACATGCCGCCCATGGCCAACGGCGGCATGCAGCGCGGCGTGTATGGCCGCGCAGAAAGCCCCTACAGCGCCAACTACCTCACCGCGCCCTTCGCCTCCGGCTCGTCCAACGGCGCCGGCACGGCGACCGCTGCCAGCTTCGCCGCCTTCGGCCTGGCGGAAGAGACCTGGTCCAGCGGCCGCGGCCCGGCCTCGAACAACGGCCTGTGCGCCTACACCCCGTCGCGCGGCGTGATTTCGGTGCGCGGCAACTGGCCGCTGACCCCGACCATGGACGTGGTGGTGCCCTATGCCCGAACCATGGCCGACCTGCTGGAAATCCTGGACGTGGTGGTGGCCGAGGACCCGGACAAGCGCGGCGACCTGTGGCGTCTGCAGCCCTGGGTGCCGATCCCCAGCGTCGCCTCGGTGCGCCCGGCCTCCTACCTGGATCTTGCCGCCACGGCCGATGCCCTCAAAGGCAAGCGCTTCGGCGTACCACGCATGTTCATCAACAAGGATGACGAAGCCGGCACCAGCGAGAACCCCGGCATCGGCGGCCCGACCGGCCAACGCATCAACACCCGCGCCTCGGTGATCGCCCTCTGGGAAGCTGCCCGCAAGGCCCTGGAAGCGGCCGGCGCCGAAGTCATCGAAACCGACTTCCCGCTGGTTTCCAACTGCGAGGGCGACCGCCCAGGCGCGCCGACCGTGTTCAACCGCGGCATCGTCTCCAGGGAATTCCTCCACGACGAACTCTGGGAGCTTTCGGGCTGGGCCTTCGACGACTTCCTGCGGGCCAACGGCGATCCCAAATTGAACCGGCTGGCCGATGTCGACGGCCCGCAAATCTTCCCCCACGACCCCGGCACCCTGCCGAACCGTGAGGGTGACCTCGCCGCCGGCATGGACGAGTACGTGAACATGGCCAAGCGCGGCCTGAAGTCCTGGGACCAGATCGAAACCCTGCCGGACGGCCTGCGCGGCCTGGAGAAGACCCGCAAGCTCGATCTGGAAGACTGGATGGACAAGCTCGGCCTCGACGCCGTGCTGTTCCCCACCGTGGCCGACGTCGGCCCGGCGGATGCGGACGTCAATCCCGAGTCCGCCGACATCGCCTGGAGCAATGGCATCTGGGTCGCCAACGGTAACCTTGCCATCCGCCACCTGGGCGTCCCCACGGTCACCGTGCCAATGGGCGTGATGGCGGATATCGGCATGCCGGTGGGCCTGACCTTCGCCGGCCGCGCCTACGACGACTCGGCGCTGCTGCGATTCGCCTCGGCCTATGAGTCGACCGGTTCGAAGCGCATGATCCCCCCGCGCACGCCGCCGCTGTCGCGCGGCTAACCGGGAACCGGCTGTAGAAATAAAAGAAATCGGAGCCCCGGTCGGCTAACCACTAACCGGGAACTCCGAGGAACACGACTCTTCACACGACGAACTCCTTATGGAGTCGGACCAGCGACCACCGGGGCGCCAGGAGCGTCCTCGGCAGCTTCTCGGGCCGCATCTGCAGCGTCTTCTGCTGCTTCACGAGCGGCATCGGCTGCGTCTTCAGCAGCCTCTCTGGCAGCATCTGCGGCGTCGTCATCCGCATCCGCATCCGCTTTTGCGGCATCCCTGGCTGCATCCGCTTCAGCTCTCGCAGCGTCTCGGGCTGCATCCGCAGCTGCCCTGGCAGCGTCTCTGGTCGCATCCGCTTCGGCCTTCGGCACGCCAGCCGCCCTGGCGGCATCGCGAGCCGCATCCGCTTCGGCTCTTGCGGCATCCCGGGCGGCGTCCGCTTCGGCTCTTGCAGCGTCCCGGGCTGCATCGGCCTCATTCCTGGCTGCGTCCCTGGCGTCATTGTCGTTATCGCCGGCGTCATTGTCGTTGCCTCGGCCCGGTCCCTGATTGCCGGCCATGCCGCCGTTGTCGGCGTCACCGTGTCCCGGACCACCATGGCCATTGCCGGCGTCACCGTGTCCCGAACCGCCATGGCCATTGCCGGCGTGACCGCCGCCGTCACCACCATGTCCGTGACCGCCGCCACCGTGGCCACCACCGCCATCTCCACCATGACCACCGCCACCGTGGCCGCCTCCACCTCCACTACCGCTGCCGCCACCACCGTGGCCGCCTCCACCTCCACCACCGCTGCCGCCACCACCGTGGCCGCCGCCTCCACCACCACTGCCACCGCCTCCGTCTTGGGCATGGGCACTGGATGAAGTCGAAATGTAGTCAGGCACCAGCACGCTGGACGCCGAGAGAACACCACCAATCGCTAGCGCGAGTAGGCACTTTTTGAAAGACATGATCAGGCCTCCGTCTTGCTTTTCTTGATTCCCCTCCCCGACGAAAACTCATTTCGTTTGAACTTCCAGTAAGCCCCTTTGCATGGCTGGCTACGGTGTTTTGGACGGACGGGAACCTTGCGGCATCAAGACTGCGAGGAATTTTTTGGTGCGTCAGGCAATAACGGGAATGTCCGTTTAGAGCAGGCTTTTCTAACGGCGAGCAAATTCGCGGGAAAATTTCCCACATTGAATCACCAGGGAAACAGACGAGGATTTTTCACGACGGATTTCAAAAACCCGATCGAGGCTTTACATCCAGCCATGCAGGTGACGAACGGTAGGCGCCTGTCATGAGAAACAGCCACACGGCATGTCGTTGATGCCGTCGAGTTCGCGTCGGGGAATCCACCACTGCGTCGCTGAGGGACTCAATGTGGGAGCGAATTTATTCGCGAATGAATTCGCACAGGAAGTGCAAATCCCAACCTACCCGCCGGAGCGACGAGATCGAAGCGTTCCCTGATTCACGTCGGCGCAGCAAACCTTGCACCTCGTTCGCCGTCTACTAAGGTTGAAGGCCGTCGAGGCACTGCCCTCGGACGAGCCGAAATCAAGGTAGAACCTCCAGGGGAGATTGCAGCGTGGACGCAAAGCAACGCGAGGCATTGCTGGGCACATTGAAGGCCCGGTTCGAAAAGAACATGGGGCGGCACAAGGACGTCGAGTGGTCGAAGGTGCAGGCAAGGCTGGAATCCTCACCGGAGAAGCTGCGCTCCCTCAGCGAGATGGAGCGCACCGGCGGTGAGCCGGATGTGGTGCTTCACGATCCGGACAGCGGCGAGTTCATCTTTGTCGACTGCTCCGCCGAGAGTCCTGCCGGGCGCAGGAGCCTGTGCTTCGACCGGGAGAGCCTGGATTCGAGAAAGGAGAACAAGCCCACCGGCTGCGCCACGGAGCTGGCCGCGGCGATGGGCATCGAGATCCTCACTGAGCAGCAGTACCGCGCGCTGCAGGAACTGGGGACCTTCGACAGCAAAACCTCCAGCTGGGTACAAACGCCTCCGGCCATCAGAAAGCTCGGCGGCGCGCTCTTTTGCGACCGTCGCTACGACTGCGTTTTCCTCTATCACAACGGTGCGCAGTCCTACTATGCCGCGCGGGGATTCCGCGGAGCGCTGAGCGTCTAGCGCTACAGCAGTGACGGCGAGCGGCTCCTAGTCCATCGCCAGCATCAGGAACAGCCCGATCATCAGCATCGCCGACGCGGCCAGGGCGGTGCCGGTGCGCACATGGTTCCAGCGCGTCCACTCATCCAGGTAGGTGCGCCAGGGCACTGAGGAATCCGGATTGCCCGCATCCAGCTTCGCCAGGGCATTGTTGCGCGGGACATTGCAGAACAGGGTCACGCCGAAGTTGCCTACCAGGTACAGCAGGCTGCCGAGCAACAGGAAGAAGGTGCCGGACACCTCCCAGTGTACGAAGGCGTACAGCGTGAGCAGCGCACAGGCAACCGTAGTGCCGAGGAAGGCGCCGAGGAAGATGCGGTTGAGCACCGTGCGGTTGATCGCCTGCATGGCGGCGATGCCGGCATCCGGCGAGATGCGCGCGAGGGCGTGCATGACGAAGTTGGAGAAGGCGAAGAACAGCCCGCCCATCAGACCGCAGCTGATCACGGCGAGAAAGGCGAGCAGGAAAGCCAGGTCATCGATGAAGGGCATGGTCGGTCTCTCCGGAGTCCATCCACCTGGGGCGTTGCCCGGGTCCATGGGTTATGCGATCTGAAGTGGAATTCCAGGGCTGCCTCGCAAGGCGGCCACTGCGCATTGCCGCGACCGGCTGATGGGTTCCCGGGATGCGCTGGGTATATAGCACAGGGCCGCGAACCTGCACGGCGGGTACACCAACGAATCCGTTCGTCATCCAATCACCCGCGCTGCCCCATGCGATACATGCTGAAAATTGCCGGGCTTTTTTCACTGCCCGGCGGTCAAGGCAATCCCAAGAGGACAGACGCATGGCTGTAGAAAACGAACCCAAGTCACCGGTCTTTCGCTGGGCCCAGGGGCTGCAATGGTTCGGAAGCGTGATGTGCCTGCTGGCCATCGGCCTGGCCCTGTTCACCGAAGTCACCTCCGCGCCTGGGGGCGTTCCCCTGATCGTCGCGTTCGGCATCCTCGGGCTGCTGTCGCTGATTCCGGCCCGGTTCATTTTCGCCCTGTACCCGAAGAGCCCCGACAAGAAGGCCAGGAAAGGTCAGACGCGGAGCTGACCGCTCATCACGGCAGCTGAACGTGTCGGCGGGTCGGCCGGTCAGGATTCAAACCAACACGGGAGGATTCGCACCATGGACAACCAATGGCAGATCCACGGCCCGGCCTACGAACAGAACGTCCATGGCCTGGAGCGGGTGGGTTCCGTCATCTCCGGCCTGCTCCTGGCCCGTCACGGCCTCCATCGTGGCGGCGTACTGGGCATCTGGGACGTTGGCCTCGGCACTGCCCTGCTGCTGCGCGGGCTGACCGGCCACTGCTATGTGAAGGAGGTGCTCCACGACCGCCGCGAGGCGCTGCATCGCCTGCGCAGCGACCTGGAGCGCCTGCAGCGCGCCGTGGACAGGCTGGCAAGGGAAGGCAGGACCTAGGGCCGTTCCAGGGTCAGCGCGCCAGACTGGTTCTGCAACTGGCGCGACCTCTGCAGGGGCGAATTCATTGGCGATTGAACTGGCTCCCTCTGGGCACAGCTACACCTCGCCGTAGAGCTTGTCGCTCACCAGCATGTGGCCCGGCGCATGGGTGATGTAGAGCTCGGGCTCGGCTTCGGCCAGCACCGCCTGAGGGGTAACGCCACAGGCCCAGAACAGCGGAATCTCGTCGGCATGCACCGGCACCGGGTCGCCGTAGTCCGGAGCGGAAAGGTCAGCGATGCCGATCAGCGCAGGATCCCCGATATGCACCGGCGTACCGTGGGTCATGGGGAAGCGCGCGGTAATTTCGATGGCACGCACGGCGTCGGCCGCTTTCATCGGGCGCATGGACACCACCGTCTTGCCCGCCAGGCGTCCCGCCGGATGAGTATCGATGGCGGTGCGGTACATGGCGACGTTGCGCCCCATCTCGATGTGGCGAAGCTGAATGCCGGCATCCAGCAGCGCCTGTTCGAAGGAGAAGGAGCAGCCGATGGCGAAGGCGACGAAGTCCGCCTCCCAGAACTCGCCGATATCGGTCACTTCCTCGAACGCCCGCCCACGGCGGTGGATGCGATAACGCGGCACGTCGCTGCGCACATCGACGTCGGTGCCGAGCTTCTCGAAGTACGGGGAACCCGTTTCGGTGACGTCCAGCAGCGGACAGGAACGCGGATTGAGGACGCAGAAGCGCAGGAACTCGTCTGCCCATGACTTCTGCAGGATCACGATGTTGGCCTGCAGATGGCGCTGGCCGAGGCCGCTGGTATGGCCGCCGTAGTCGCCACGGCGGATCAGTCGGCGCAATTCGCGAGGGGAAAGCTGGGCGAGGTCGGCATTCATCGGGCGGCTCCTGTTGTTCTGAGCGTTTTGTAGGGGCGCCGCGGTCGAGCCGTCCAGCAAGAATTTTCCGTGACCGGGCATCGGGAAAATTGAACATCCACGCTGGAAGAACCTGGCTCCGCACCCTGCCCGATCGTAGGGTGCGCCATGCGCACCGCCTCGGCGTCAGAACAGGGATACAAGCTCAGAGGCTGCGCGGGTGCCCGTCGCCCGTCTTCAGCTCGGCCGGTACGAAGCAGTCCTTGCCCACGTTCTCGGCATAGTGCGCCACCACGGCCTTGCTGACGTCCGCGATCTGGTCCACCAGTTCCAGGCCGGTCCCGCCGCGCCAGGACATCACCAGCGGCAGACCCGGCGGCATTGTGCCGATGCTCAGCCGGGTCAGCTCGCCACGCTCCAGCTCCTGGGCGACAAGGGCAGGAGGCAAGGCGCCGATGCCGAATCCGTCGCGCAGCAACCGGGTCATGGCCGCCACCGAGTTCACGCAACTCAGGTGCGGGGTCATCACACCGTTGGCGTGCAGCAGGCCAAGCACATCCTGGTGGGGCCGCGAGTGCTTGGAGAAGGTCACGATGCGCTCGCGGGCGAGTTCGGCCAGGGAGGCGTAGTCGCGGTGATAAATGGACCCGGTGGAAACGATCCAGCACAGCGGATAGCTGCCCAGTTCCAGGTTGAGCACTGACTCGTGGCGCAGCGGATCGGTCTGGAAGATCAGGTCCAGGTAACCCTTCTGCAGCTGCTCGGAGAGGTTGCGCGCGGTATCGGCCATCAGCTCGATCTCCACCGCCGGATACAACTCGTTCACCTTCGAGACCAGGGGGCTCAGCCAGGTGTGGATCACCGTGTCCATGGCACCGATACGGATGCGCCCATGGGTGGCGGCGCTGGTGTCGATGGCCTGCCGCAGGGCATGCATGGTGTCCATCATCTGCTCGGCGTACTCCAGCACCTTGTGCCCCTCGGGCGTCAGCGTCACGCCCCGGGAGTCCCGCACGAACAGCTTCACGCCCAGTTCATCCTCCAGAACAGCAATGCGACTGGAGATGGAAGCCTGGGTGCTGAACAGCTTCTCGGCGGTCAGGCGGAAGCTTTTCAGGCGGGCGACCCAGACAAAGGTTTCGAGGAACTTCAGGTTCATGGCGATTACCAACCAACAAGGGGCCAAACGCGGCAAAGGCGAAAACATACAGTAGATTCAAGCACTTCCTGTGCCAGAGCGGTTCCGGAACGACGAACGCCGCCCATCAGGCGGGATGGCATCTTCGACCCTGGCACCGTTGATCAGGTATCGGAAATTCTTATCCCCTGCGTCCGTTTTAATTAGTTGGACGGTCCCGCAACCCCGGCACAAGAATCCGCCCACTGGCTGCGGGCGCCGACTCCGCATCCGCCGAATGCTTAAACAACGCCAAGAACAGCGATCGGAGAACCCCATGGAAAAACAAGCGACCCAGATAGGCGGCCTGGACATCGACCAGGACGGCCATTTCGGCTGGTACCGGGCCCTCAGCAAGCAGGAGCGCCGGACCTTCTGGAGCTGCAAGATAGGCTACGGCCTGGACGGCATGGATACCCAGATGCTCAGCTTCGTCATCCCCACGCTGATCGCCATCTGGGGCATCACCACCGGTGAAGCCGGCCTCATCCACACCCTCACCCTGCTCGCCTCCGCCGCTGGCGGCTGGGTGGCCGGCATCCTCTCCGACCGCATCGGCCGCGTGCTGACCCTGCAATTGACGGTGCTCTGGTTCGCCCTCTTCACCTTCCTCTGTGGCCTTGCACAAAGCTACGAACAACTGCTGATCGCCCGTACCCTGATGGGTTTCGGCTTCGGCGGTGAATGGACCGCTGGCGCGGTACTGATCGGCGAAGTCATCAAGGCCAAGGACCGTGGCAAGGCCGTGGGTCTTGTACAGTCCGGCTGGGCTCTCGGCTGGGGCATGACCGCCATCCTCTACTCGCTGATGTTCAGCCTCCTGGCACCGGAAGACGCCTGGCGCGCGTTGTTCATGCTGGGCCTGCTGCCGGCGATCTTCGTGATCATCGTCCGCCGCCTGGTGAAAGAGCCGGAAATCTACAAGGAAGCCCGCAAGCACAACCAGGGCGCCGAGAAGGTCAATTTCTACGAGATCTTCGCCCCCGGCATGCTCAGCATTACCCTGCGCGCATCCCTGCTGACCACTGGCGCCCTGGGTGGCTACTACGCCATCACGTCCTGGTTGCCGACCTTCCTCAAGGCCGAGCGCGGGCTGACCGTGCTGGGCACCGGCGGCTACCTGGCGATGGTGATCCTCGGTTCCTACGTGGGCTACGTGATCAGCGCCTTCCTCACCGACCTGATCGGCCGCAAGAAGAACTTCATCCTCTTTGCCGTCGGTTCCTTCGTAGTGGTGCTGCTCTACACCAACCTGCCGGTAAGCAACACCGCCATGCTCTGGCTGGGCTTCCCCCTGGGCTTCTTCGCCTCGGGCATCTTCAGCGGCATGGGCTCGTTCCTCACCGAGCTGTTCCCCACACGCATCCGTGGGTCGGGCCAGGGCTTCTGCTACAACATCGGCCGCGCCGTCGCTGCGCTCTTCCCGATGCTGATCGGCATTCTCAGCCAACACGTGCCCTTGGGCCTGGGTATCGGCGCCTTCGCAGCGGTGTCCTACGGGGTGGTCATCCTCGCCGCCCTCAGCCTGCCGGAAACCTGCGGCAAGCAACTGGAAATCTGACCGAGCCCCATTCCTCCCAGGACTCCCCCATGCACCCGAACACCCATCTGGCTGCCGTGCTGATAGCCGGCAGCGGACTGGGCTGGCCCCTGCTTGCCCAGTCGGAACTGCTCGAAGACAGTCACGCCAGCCTTGAACTGCGCAACTTCTACTTCAACCGCGACTTCCGCCAGAGCGGCGCCCGAGACAAGGCCGAGGAATGGGCCCAGGGCTTCTTGCTGCGCATGGAATCCGGCTACACCGAGGGCACCGTGGGTGTCGGCGCCGATGCCATCGGCCTGCTCGGGGTCAAGCTGGACTCCGGCGACGGCACCGCCGGCACCGGCCTGCTGCCGACCGACCAGTCCGGAGGCTCCCAGGACGACTACTCCAAGCTCGGCCTGACCGGCAAGCTGAAGGCTTCCAACAGCGTGCTCAAGATCGGCGCCCAGCACTTCAAGAGCCCCATCGTCTCGGCCAACGACTCGCGCCTGCTGCCGCAACTGTTCCGTGGCGCGCTGCTCAACGTGCAGGAGATCGACAACCTGACCCTGCAGGGCGGGCATCTCGACCGCATCAAGCTGAACAACTCCAGCGACTACCAGGACTTCACCGCCAACCGCATCGGCGGACAGAGCGACGCCTTCAATTTTGGTGGCGGGGACTACCGTGTCAGCCCGGCACTGACCGCCAGCCTGCATTACGGCCAGCTGGAAGACATCTATCGGCAGACCTTCGCCGGACTGGTGCACAACCTGGCCCTGGGCGAGCAACTGTCGCTGAAGAGCGACCTGCGCTACGCCAGCTCCCGCGAGGATGGCAGCTTCCGTGACCTGGACAACCAGGCCAGCGGCGCCCTGTTCACCCTCAAGGCCGGCAGCCATGCCCTGGGCGCGGGCTACCAGCGCATGTCGGGCGACGACCCCTTCCCCTACATCGCCGGCAGTGACCCCTTCCTGGTGAACTTCGTGCAGATCGGCGACTTCGCCAACGCCGGCGAACGCTCCTGGCAACTGCGCTACGACTACGACTTCGCCGCCCTCGGCATGCCCGGCCTGACCTTCATGAGCCGCTACATCAGTGGCGACCACGTGGAGCGCGCCGGCGGCAGCGACGGTGAAGAGTGGGAACGCAACACCGACATCGCCTATGTGATCCAGAGCGGTCCGCTGAAGAACCTCGGCATGAAATGGCGCAACGCCACGGTGCGCTCCAACTTCGCCAACGACCTCGACGAAAACCGCCTGATCCTCAGCTACAGCCTGGCGCTGTGGTAAGACCGGGCCTGCCTGAAGGACAGACCATGAGCAGACTGCTGCTGAACTGCGATATCGGCGAAAGCTTCGGTGCCTGGACCATGGGCCTGGATGCCGAAGTGATGCCCCTGATCGACTGCGCCAACATCGCCTGCGGCTTCCACGCCGGCGACCCTGGCACCATGCGCCGCACCATCGGCCTGGCGGTCAAGCACCGGGTGAGCATCGGCGCCCACCCCGGCTACCCCGACCTGGTGGGCTTCGGCCGCCGCTCCCTGGCCTGCTCGCCCGCCGAGGTGGAAGACCTGATGCTCTACCAGATTGGCGCCCTCGACGGCCTGTGCCGCGCCCAGGGTGCCCGCGTCAGCTACGTGAAGCCCCACGGCGCGCTGTACCAGGACATGATGCGCGACCCGGCCATCCTCGCTGCCGTGATGCGTGCCGTGGCCGCCTACGACGCACAACTGCCACTGATGCTGATGAGCACCCGCGACAACAGCGCCGCCCAGGCCATCGGCGACGAGCATGGCGTGAGCCTGTGGTTCGAAGCCTTCGCCGACCGCGCCTATGACGGCAATGGCTACCTCGTGTCGCGCAGCCTGCCCGGTGCGGTACACCACGATCCGGAACAGGTGGTGGCCCAGGCCATCACCCTCGCCCGTGGCGAGTCCCTGCGCGCCAGCGATGGCAGCGACCTGCCGTTGAGGGCCCACACCCTCTGCGTGCATGGCGACAACCCCGGCTCGATCGCCGCGGTCAAACGCATACGCGAAGCGCTGGAGGCCCAATGAGCACCCCGCAATTGCGCGTCGAAGTGGCGTCCATCGACGCCTTCATCCTGCGCCTGTTCGACCACATCGACGAAGCCAACATGCCCTGGATGCTGGCCGCCGGCACCCGCCTGCGGGAGACCTTCGGCGATGCACTGGTGGACCTGGTGCCCTCCTACACCACCCTGCTGCTGCACTACGACCTGGAGCGACTGGATCCACGCCAGGCCCGCGAGCTGATTGCCGGAGCCCTGTCCGACCTCAGCCCGGAAACCCGCGTCAGCGGCCGCAGCCACATCATTCCCACCTGGTATGACCCGAGCGTCGGACCGGACCTGGAGCCCCTGGCCCAGCGCAAGCAGCTCAGCGTTGCTGAACTGGTACAGCGACACTGCCAGCGCGAGTACCAGGTGTTCGCCCTGGGCTTCACCCCCGGTTTCGCCTTCATGGGGCTGGTAGAGGAAGCCCTCGCTGCGCCGCGCCTGACCACCCCGCGCAAACGCATCGCCCCCGGCAGCGTCGGCATCGCCGAACGGCAGACGGCGATCTACCCGGTGGAAAGCCCCGGCGGCTGGAACCTGCTGGGACGCACACCGGTCCGCCTGTTCGACCTGGACCTCCCCGGCTACAGCCTGCTGCAGGCCGGCGATCGGGTGCGTTTCGAGCCCATCGACCACGCCGAGTTCATCCGCCTGGGCGGCGACGACACACCACTGGAGAGCCTGCAATGAGCCTCGTGATCGACACCAGCACGCCATTCATTCTCCTCCAGGACAGGGGCCGCTTCGGCTGCCGCCACCTCGGCGTGACCCAGGGCGGCGCACTGGACGGGCTGTCCATGGGCTGGGCCAACTGGTTGCTCGGTAACGATCTGGATGCCGCCGTGGTGGAAGTCGGCCTGGGCGCATTCAGCCTGACCTGCCAACGGGACGGCGCGCTGGCCATTGCCGGCGCGGACCTGGGCGCCACGCTGGACGGCCAGCCGCTGCCAGCCTGGGGCGCGTTCAAGGTGCGCTGCGGCCAGCGTCTCGCCTTCGCTCACCCGCGTCAGGGCGCCCGCGCCTATCTGGCGGCGCCCGGTGGTTTCCAGGGTGAGCGCCAACTGGGCAGCCTGGCAACGGTAGCCCGCGAGGAACTCGGCGGGCTGAACGCCAATGGCAAGGCTCTGACCAAGGGTGACCAGCTCCATTGGCAGGGCGAAGCCCGACAGGTACGCACAATGCCTCGCGAGCGGATTCCCGATCTCAGTGGGGAGGCCCGCCTGGATCTGATCCTTGGCGCGCAAATCGGCGACTTCTCCGGCCAGAGCCTGTTCGATGCCTTCAACAGCCAGTGGACGGTGGACACTCGTGCCGACCGCATGGGCGTGCGCCTGCTGGGTCCGAAACTGGAATGCCGGACCCAGTCGATGATCTCCGAAGGCATCGCCCTCGGCGCTGTGCAGGTCCCGCCGGATGGCCAGCCCATCGCCCTGCTCAACGACCGCCAGACAATCGGCGGCTACCCCCGCCTCGGTGCCTTGACTCCTCTGGCCGTGGCGCGCCTGGCGCAGTGCCTGCCCGGCGCCACGCTGCGCCTGGTGCCGACGGTGCAGGAAGCGGCACATCAGGAACACCGCAAGGCCCTGTCTGGATGGTGGAGCTGAACGCTCCTCTTGTGAGGGCGAATCCAGTCGGGAATGCGCCGCCAACCTGCGCCAACACCTCGCAAAGGGTTTACCATTGCGCCCTTTCCCCTCTTCTGGCTGCCTCCATGACCGACCCCATCCGCCTGTCCAAACGCGTTATCGAACTCACCGGCTGCTCGCGCCGGGAAGCCGAGCTGTACATCGAGGGCGGCTGGGTGACGGTGGATGGCGAGGTGGTGGAACAGCCGCAGTTCAAGGTGGCGGAGCAGACGGTAGCCCTGCTGCCCGGTGCCACGCCTGAACAGCTGGAGCCGATGACCCTGCTGCTCAACCAGCCTGCAGGGCTGAGCTTCGAAGCCGCCCAGCGCGTGCTCAGCCCCGAGAGCCGCTGGCCGGACGACCGCGCCAATGTGCGCCTGCTGCGCAGCCACTTCTCCCGCCTGTCCACCGCCCTGCCCCTGCAACCAGGCGCCAGCGGCCTGCTGGTCCTGACCCAGGACTGGCGCGCCCTGCGCAAGCTCAACGAAGACGCCGGCAAGCTGGAGCAGGAGTATGTGGTCGAGGTCAGCGGAACGATCGCCGAAAACGGGCTGGACAAGCTCAAGCGCGGTGTCCGCGTGAAGTCCGGCGAACTGCCGCCGGTGAAAGCCAGCTGGCAGAACGAAACCCACCTGCGCTTCGCCCTGAAGAATCCCCGCGCCGGCCTCATCGCGACCTATTGCGAGGCAGTCGGCCTGAAGGCGGTCAGCATGAAGCGCATCCGCATCGGCGGCGTACCCATGGGCAAGGTGCCGGTTGGACAGTGGCGGTATCTGGGGTCAGCGGAGAAATTCTAGGAGCCGGACTGGCAATTCGGTGTGCGAATTCATTCGCGATTGAATCTCCCAACGCTCTTGTGGGGGCCAATCCATTCGCCAAGGGATGCGAAGCATCCCCGCCCCCCAAGGGCAGTCCTTCGGCCTGCATGGCGAATGAATTCGCCCCTTTTACAGTTGTTGTTCCTGCCGGCGGTGATCGTCCTGCCTGGTCCGCTGATCGGACGAAGCCGTCCGCTCCGCGGGATTGGCGCTCAGGCGCTGGAACTCGAACACCGGCGTTGTGGACGGCCTGCTCTGCGCGGGGGCGCTGCCCGGGCCGCGACCCGAGTACTGGCCGTAGACCCCCAGCATGAACATGCCGATCACCATGAAGATGGCGATACGCTCGACCGACCTGGGATTCTTGCCGGAGGGCTGGTGCAACACCTGCAACTTCGGCGAATGGGACCGCCGCATCATCAGTCGTCCAGGACCCGGTCCATCAGTTCCAGCCCCAGTAGCCGGGTGCTGGATTCATCCCGCAGCTTACGCCGGCTGATGCCGGCCACCTTGGTTCGCGGTATGGCGAGATGGTGGTTGCTGAGGGTAATGGAGCAACTGCCATCGGGTTCCCACAAGCACTCGAACTGAAACGTGACGCTCATCTTGTTCAAGGTGTCCTCAACCTGGCGAAGCATCAAATTATTCATTCTCAGTCCTCCCCACCAATCGAGTGGCCGGACTGAAAAACCTAGCAGGGAAAAACTACACGTAAATGTCATCGGGCGGCTATTCATCGGAAAGCATCCCTCGGCGCCATGACACTCCCGTCGCAGAGCCTTTGCAGACAAACGGTCCTTGCAACCTTCCCCAACGGGTACGTCACTTGCACTAAGGCCAGATCGAGGGGGGCCGCATGCCCAACGATCATCTCGCACCCGGATTCGGCGTCGAGGAAACCTTCTTCCTGGTGGACAGGAGCAGCCGCAATATCCCCACGCAGCTGCCGGATGGTTTCCTCCAGGCCGCCCGGAAGGCATTCAAGGACGGCTTCAGCCAGGAGATGTTCCAGAGCGTGGTGCGCCTGGACATGGTCCAGCCCAGCCTGCTGGAAATCGCCGAAGCCCGCGCCAGCCTGCTGGAACGGCGCACCCGCCTGGCAGCCGTCGCCCAGGAGTTTCAGCTGGCGCCGGTCTGCGCGGGCACCCATCCCTTCGCTGACTGGCACTCGCAGGCACCGTTGGATGACCCGCATTACCAGTCGGTCTTCGAAGAGCACCGGATGATCGCCCACCGCAGCCTATCCTGCGGCATGCGTGTCCAGGTCGTCGTGCCCGAGAACGTCGACCGCATCCTGGTGATGAACCGGGTGCTGGACTGGCTGCCCCTTCTGCTGGCCCTGAGTACCTCATCGCCCTTGTGGGGTGGGCGCCCGACCGGGCTGATGAGTTATCGCCAGGCACTCTGCGCGGAATGGCCGCACAAGGGCATCCCCGAACACTTCCCGGACGAACAGGCTTTTGCCGCCTATATGCAGTGGCTGATTGCATCGGGGTCGATCCGGCGGGAGTGCGACCTCAGCTGGCGCATCCGCCCTTCTCCACGCTTCCCGGCCCTGGAGTTGCTGGGCATCGACGCCTGCCCATCGGTGGAAGACGCCCTGTGCGTGGTTTCACTGTTCCGCGCCCTCGTCGCCTGGTGCATGGAGCAGACCGAAGATGTACCGCGCGACCCTCTGCTGCAACGCCTGATACTCAAGGAGAACCACTGGCGCGCCATGCGCTTTGGCATCCACGGCCTGTACCTCGACACCTCGGGCGAGGCCAGCCTGTCGGCCGGGGCCTGGCTGGCACGCGCCCATGCCTGCTTCGGGGAACGGGCAGAAGCCGAAGGGGACGACCTGGCCTTCACCCGTGGCCGCCACATCCTGCGCTATGGCAGCAGCGCTGACCGCCAGTTGCAGCGTTACCGCGAGGCCCTGCAGGCGGGCCTGCCCAGGCAGCAGGCGCTGGTTTCGGTGGTGGATGCACTGATTGCCGAGACCTGCGGTGATTAGCCTACCGGGCTCATCTTGAGCACATGCGAAATACTCTGCGTGCGGCCATCCCAGATGTAGCGGAAGTGCGCGCCCTGTACCGGCAGCGTCACCGCCGGCGGGCGGAAGGCGGCCACGCACTCGTGGCCCGGCAGGCGCACGCTGTTGTACAGCAGCCCCCACTTGCCGGCATTGCGGTGCTGCCCGGCAAAAGCCTGGCTGGTGCCATAGCTGGCCGGGTCCGGGTCGTGCAGCTCGACACGATCACGCACGTCAAGCATGGGCTGGACCACCCTGTTCACATAGGCGCGCAGGGTGATCTCGATGCTCGCCTCCTGGGTCGCACGCCAGAAGCGCTCTTGGTGGTAGCGGGTTTCAGCGATGGCGGCGTCGACCGAGCTGGCGCAGTAATAGACGCCGAAGGAACCATCGGAAAAACGGCTGGCGCGGCCGATGTGGGTGAACACGGCCATCACCACTGTGGCGCCGGCACCGCTGACGCGATCCTCGGGTGCCACGCGGGAAATCTCGCCCGCCTGGTCGCGCAGCCGGTCGTTGGTCATGGACTCGATGGCGTAGGCGATTTCCAGGTCCTCGGGGTCGAGGGTGTCCTCGAACACGGAGATGGGCGGAAAGCAGCTGTTGATCAGGCGGTAGGCCTTGTTCCATTCGGGAATCCGTTCGACCAGAAGCTCCTGTGTCATCAGCCACGCACTCCATCGAGATAGCGACGCACATCGGCCACATCCACCACCTGGCCACCCAGCATGTAGTCCAGCGCGCTGCGGCCGTTGAAGGGCGCGGCGCTGTTGGGCTTGTGCACCCATTCATAAGCCCGTGCTTCCTGGTTGCTGAACAGGATGCGCAGGGACTTGTGGATGCCCATCAGGTAGGAAATGCGCTCCAGGGTGTCGTGGGGCAGGCGCACGCTGGGCAGCTTCTTGTAGCTGAAATAGGTGGTATTGCCGATGGAACCCAGCAGGATGCGCTGTTGCTCCTTGGTGCAACCCCACTTGTCCATCAGGTTGAAGAAGAACTTCAGGGCCACGCGGCCCGCTTCGCCACCCTGGATATCCGGGCTGGCATGGCTGGCGGGAATGCTCATGGCGTTTCCTCGAGCAAGTGTCTTGCTTGCAAATCTACTCCTGATCCGAATTTTTTCAATAATTCAATTCATATAAGTAGTATTCACCCTCCCTCCTGGGCGGCCCCTCGGGCAATCAATGGAAAAAAGCGCCAATGTGCCCGAGCGCTTTCGACATAGGCCCCGACAGCCGTGCTGGCTAGAGTGCCGACGCACGCCACACGCGAGGCCCCGCCATGCTCGATGCCACCACCGCACGCCGCTCCCGCTACATGGAGAACCGCCACCTGGCACTGGCCCTGTTCGCCGAGCAGGGCTACGGCCAGGTGAGCATGCGTGACCTGGCGGCGCAGCTCGGCATCAAGGCCGGCTCCATCTATCACCACGTGGAAAGCAAGGAAGCGCTGCTGTTCGAGTTCATCGAGGAGCTCTACGAGCAGTTGCTGGAGAACGCCGCCCAGGCCGCCCGCCTGCATCGCGAGCCTACGGCGCGCCTGACCGCGTTGATCGACGCGCACCTGGCCCTGCACGAGCCCATGGGCCTGCACTTCCGCCTGGCCGAGCTGGAGGCGCGCTGCCTGTCCGGAGAGCGCCTGGAACAGGCACGCGATCTGCGCGCGGCCTATGAGCAAGCCTTGCTGGAGCCCCTGCAGGAACTCGCCGGCCAGCCCCTGGACGCCGCGGGACGCTGCGCGGTGGCCGGCATCGTCTCCCTGCTCAACCAGCTGCCGACCTGGCTCGATGCCAGCGGACTGCCAGCGGAGCAAGGGCAGGAACTGATGCAGCGGATGATCCTGGGGACGGTGCACGGGGCATTGCGCCTGCCCTGAGCCGCTGGAGCGGATTCATTAGCTATGTCTGCGTAGGAGCGAGCTCTGCTCGCGAATGTCCCACGCAGCGCATCGCGAGCAGAGCTCGCTACATCCTCCCGAACTCCGCGCGAAGGCAAGCGTTCTGGTTCCTTTCTGGCGTTTGAGAAAGAAACTCGCCTGGGAAGGCGAAACCAGAAACGTCCGCAGAACTCGGCAATCAGCCAGACTCGGCGATACCAGCAACAGTTAACGCAGACATATCCATTGAAATCCCCCCCTGCGACTTCACCAAATTCACCCGCTGCAACCCCCTTGTCGCTCACATTGCCTACTGTTTAAGTACCAGCAGCAGAGAAATCGCGATGTACGAACCCATCAATGCAGTCGTAGTCATGGGTGTTGCCGGTAGCGGGAAGTCAGCCGTGGCGCGGGCACTGGAGGTACGGACCGGAGCCAGGCTGATCGAGGGTGATGCGTTCCACCCCGACCGCAACATCCAGAAGATGAGCAGCGGGCAGCCCTTGACCGACAAGGACCGCGCCAGCTGGCTGCGCGCACTGGAAAAGCAACTGCAGCGGGCCGGGGTCGATGGCGAGCATCCGATCCTCACCTGCTCGGCACTCAAGCGCAGTTACCGCGACGGTCTGCGCCACGCCATGCCCGGCGTGGGATTCGCCTATCTGCAACTCTCCCCCGCCGCCGCTGCCGAGCGGATGGCCCGGCGCCAAGGGCACTTCATGCCGTGCAGCCTGCTCGATAGCCAGTTCGCCGACCTGGAAGAACCGCTGGACGAGCCGCTGACCCTGATACTCGACGGCACCCTGTCGGTGGGCGAACTGGCCAACGCCATTCACCAGTGGTGGCAGCAGCACGCGCCGGCCTGAGGCCAATCCGCCATCATCCAGTCTTCCGGGAAAAACGCTTAGAATCCCGCGCTTTGCCGTGGTTACAGGGATCGATCCAATGCTGTCTGCCATGAAACGCGCCCTCGCGCGTTACTTCCCGCGAACCACCGAATACCTGCGCGCCGAGAGAGAGGCCGCAGCCCAGCTGCGCAAGCCCACGCCGCGGGCGAAGAAGCCTGCCAATGGCGGCAAGGCCAAGGTCGCCGGCAACAGGAAGGCCGCCTCCGGCGATGGCCCCGGCAAACCGGAAAAGCCTGCCGACGACGGCATCTACCCCGGCGCGCGGATGAAGGCCACCGATGCCCAGCTGCAGGCCATGCGCGAACGGGTGGCCCAGGCCGTCGCCGCCGGGGTGGTCAGTCCGCCGTCCGATGAGCAGTGGGCGATGATCCTCGGCCGCGCCCCGCTCACCCGCATCTTCGCTGGCGCCGGTTCCGGCAAGTCCACCACCCTGGTGCTGCGGGTGGTGTTCATGCTTTGCCACATGGGCGTGGCACCGGAGCGTCTCACGGTCATTTCCTTTACCAATGCCTCCTGCGCCCAACTGCGCGAGCAGTTGCTGAAGGTCCTGGCCTTCTGGCAATTCCCCTTCGACGCGGCCCAGGCGCGCCAGTGCGTGCGCACCTTCCATTCGGCCATGGGCACCCTGGCCAAGGAGCTGCTGGGCAACCCGCGCTGGTTCGAACAACTGGACGACGCCGGCGCTGGCGAGCTGGACAATCCACTGCTGGCCGGCCGCCTGCGCCCGGCCCAGCAACGCCTGCTGCAACAGGCCTACCAGGATTGCTATGCCGCGGACGCGAGTTTCCGCGAGCAGGTCCACGACTTGCTGGGCCTGCCGCCCTTGCCCGCGGCGGACGAAGGCCAGCCAGCACGTATCCCCAAGGCGCCCCTGGATGGCTTCAAGCTGGCCGGCGAGTTCACCCCGCTGCCGCTGTTCGAGGCGTTCTACGTGCAGGCCGGTTTCATGGAGAGCATCGGTATCCGCGTCGATCGGCTGAAGCCCCGTGCCCTGGCCTGTTCGGTGCGGGAACGCACCTTCGTCGAAGCCTTGGTACAGTTCTGGAAGCACTTCGAGGCGCTGCTGCAACAGCAGGGGCTGATGACCTTCAACGCTGCCTTCCAGCGCCTGGGCCAGATGCTGGCCAAGGGTAACGGCCTGCCCGCCGACGCCCTGGCGCCTTTCAGTCATTTGCTGATCGATGAGTTCCAGGACATTTCGCCGCAGATCGTCCAGTGGCTGCAGGCCCTGCATCGCGGCCTGGCACGCCAGGGCGAGGCGGTGAGCCTGATGGCAATCGGCGATGACTGGCAATCCATCTACGGTTGGCGCGGCAGCTCGCCGGAGCTGTTCATGGACTTCGACCGGCACTTCCCCAGCAAGGGCAAGACGAAGAAGAGCACCGTGCTGACCCTGGCCACCAACTACCGCTCCATCGAACCCATCCTGCGCGACGGCGAGGCGGTGCTGGAAGGCGTGGCCTTCAAGCAGGCCAAGGCCAGCAAGGCGTTCAAGACGGTGCAGCCCGGCGACCACGGGGTGAAGCTGGTATCGCGCTTCGACCTCAAGACCCGCCTGCCGGAGCTGGTGCAGGAAATCCAGGCCAAGTGCGCCCATGTGGCCAGCCGTGCGAACGCCGATCGCAACCCGGTGCTGCTGCTTTCCCGGCGCAATGAGCCGCTTCGCCAGATCCAGGCCCAGCTCGACCCGGCGCTACCGGTGCGGGCCTACAGCATCCACCGCGCCAAGGGCTTGCAGGCGGAGGTGGCGATCATCGTCGACGACTGCGCACCAGCGGAGAAACACCCGCTGCGCAATGCGCTCTATGCCTACTCCGGCTTCTTCCGCAACAGCTACGACCAGGCGATGCAGGACGAAAGCCTGCGCCTGGCCTACGTGGCCATCACGCGGGGCGTGAGCCGGGTCATCTGGTATTCGAGCAAGGTGCAGGGAGCGGTCGAGGTATTGGCGCGACGGGGTTGAGGCAAGCCCCTGGAAGGGGCGAATCCCTCCATTGAAAAAGGTCGATCTCTTTCGCTCGGTCTGAACCGTAGGGTGCGCTGTGCGCACCGATTTCAGGCCTCACCGCGGCACCGGGCCAAACCGCCGGTGCGCACGGCGCACCCTACCCGATCGGCCTCATCCTGCCAGCCCGAGCATTCGAATCGTCACAGGACGTGGTTTCCCAAGTTCAAATGAATTCGCCCCAGAAAAGCGCAAAGGCGGGCCTGTGGCCCGCCGCTTACTGTATGAACGATCAGGAAGGTTGTTGCTCAAGCGCACCACTGGGCGCGACGGCGTTCTTTTCCAGCTTGGTGTAGACGAGCCAGGTCAGCAGCACGCCGCACGCCAGCACTGCCGAGAGGAAGTACAGGCCGGACGCGAGGCTGCCGGTGTACGCCTTGAGCGCGCCGATGCCGAACGGGCCGATGTAGCCCCCCAGGTTGCCGAACGAGTTGATCAGCGCAATGCCCGCCGCCGCACTGGCACCGGTGAGAAAGCGCCCCGGCAGCACCCAGAAGATCGCGGTGGTGGAGAACAGGCTGAACGCAGTCATGCTCAAGGCGGCCAGTTGCAGCACCGGCGAGTTCAGCCAGGCGCTGAAGAACAGGCCCAGTGCGCCGAGGATGTAAAGCACGATGAGGTGGCCGTAGCGATCATTCAGACGGTCCGAGCTGCGCGGCACCACCAGCAGGCCGATCACCCCGAACAGATAGGGCACCGAGGTGATGAAACCGGTGGCCAGGTCACTCCCGCTGAACTGATGCACCAGGGTCGGCAGCCACAGGCCGAGGCCATAGATGCTCAGGGTGCCCGGCAGGTACAGCAGCGCCAGCAGCAGCACGCGGCGGTCGGTCAGGGCGCGCAGCGGATTGGCGTGCTCGGTCTGGCCATATTCCCGGCGGTCCTTTTCCAGCTCGCTGCTCAACCATTGGCGATCCGCCTCGGCGAGCCAGCGGGCGTCCTTCGGCGCATCGGGCAGGTACTTCAGGGTCGGCCAGGCCAGCAGGATGGCCGGAACGCCGATCAGGATGAACAACCACTGCCAGCCGTTCAGGCCGCCCAGGCCATCGAGGCCGAGCAGCGCGCCCGACAGCGGGCCGGTAACCATCAGGGCGATGGGCTGGGACAGGATGAACAGGCCCAGCACCTTGCCGCGATGGCGCACCGGGTACCAGCGGGTGATGTAGTACAGCACGCCCGGGAAGAAGCCCGCCTCCGCCGCCCCCAGCAGGAAGCGCATCAGGTAGAAACTGTGGGCGCCCTGCACCAGCGACATGCCCACGGTGATCGCGCCCCAGGTGATCAGGATGCGCGCGAACCAGCGCCGGGCGCCGTAGCGTTCCAGCAACAGGTTGCTGGGCACTTCGAAGATGAAATAGCCGATGAAGAACAGCCCCGCGCCGAAACCGTACGCCAGGTCACTGATGCCGAGATCGGCGTTCATGTGCAGCTTGGCGAAGCCCACCGCGGAGCGGTCGATGTAGGCGACGAGGTAAAGCAGGATCAGGAAGGGAATCAACCTGAGCGTGAGCGTGCGAATGATCCGTGCGTCCGGATTCATGGCGGGTCTCCAGCTTGTTGTTTTTATGGGTCGGTTGCCTCGGCCCGGCGGGAGCATGGCAGGTTCCCGTCTCGGCCAGGTGGAGAAACAATATAGTAATACTTTTTGTCGATCAACGATTTCAAAAAAGCTTTTAATCGGGTAGATTCGTCAGCGTTTTTACTAATTAGTCATACAATAAGAGTGACCGCGACATGACTGAGAAGAAACCCACCCTCCGCTCTGCCCAGTGGTTCGGCACCGCCGACAAGAACGGCTTCATGTACCGCAGCTGGATGAAGAACCAGGGCATTCCCGACCACGAATTCCAGGGCAAACCTATCATCGGCATCTGTAACACCTGGTCCGAACTGACGCCCTGCAATGCCCACTTCCGCAAGATCGCCGAACACGTGAAGAAGGGCGTGCTGGAGGCGGGTGGCTACCCGGTGGAGTTCCCGGTGTTCTCCAATGGCGAGTCCAACCTGCGCCCCACCGCCATGCTCACCCGCAACCTGGCCAGCATGGACGTGGAAGAAGCCATTCGTGGCAACCCGGTGGACGCCGTGGTACTGCTGGCCGGCTGCGACAAGACCACGCCGGCGCTACTGATGGGCGCGGCCAGTTGCGACGTGCCGGCCATCGTCGTTACCGGCGGGCCGATGCTCAACGGCAAGCACAAGGGCAAGGACATCGGCGCCGGCACCATCGTCTGGCAGATGCACGAGGCCTATAAGGCCGGTGAAATCGACCTCAACGAATTCCTCTCCGCCGAGGCCGGCATGTCCCGCTCGGCGGGTACCTGCAACACCATGGGCACCGCTTCCACCATGGCCTGCATGGCCGAGGCGCTGGGCACTTCCCTGCCGCACAACGCGGCGATTCCGGCGGTGGACTCGCGCCGCTACGTGCTGGCGCACCTGTCCGGCATGCGCATCGTCGAGATGGTTGCCGAAGACCTTCGCCTGTCGAAGATCCTCACCCGTGAGGCTTTCGAAAACGCCATCCGCGTCAATGCCGCCATCGGCGGCTCCACCAATGCGGTGATCCACCTGAAGGCCATCGCCGGCCGCATCGGCGTCGAGCTGGACCTGGAAGACTGGACCCGCGTCGGCAAGGGCACCCCGACCATCGTCGACCTGCAACCCTCCGGGCGCTTCCTGATGGAAGAGTTCTATTACGCGGGCGGACTGCCAGCAGTGATCCGCCGTCTCGGCGAAGCCGGCCTGCTGCCGAACCCGGAGGCGCTGACCGCCAACGGCAAGAGCCTCTGGAGCAACTGCCAGGCGGCCCCCCAGTACAACGATGAAGTGATCCGTCCGCTGGACAAGCCCCTGGTGGCCGACGGCGGCTTGTGCATCCTGCGCGGCAACCTGGCGCCCCGTGGTGCCGTGCTCAAGCCTTCCGCCGCCACCCCGGCGCTGATGCAGCACCGGGGCCGCGCCGTGGTGTTCGAGAACTTCGACGACTACAAGGCGCGCATCGCCGATCCGGACCTGGACGTCGACGAAACCTGCGTGCTGGTGCTGAAGAATGCCGGGCCCAAGGGTTATCCGGGCATGGCCGAGGTGGGCAACATGGGCCTGCCGCCGAAGGTGCTGGCCAAGGGCGTCACCGACATGGTGCGGATCTCCGACGCTCGAATGAGCGGCACCGCCTACGGCACCGTGGTACTGCACGTGGCACCGGAAGCCGCTGCCGGCGGCCCCCTGGCGGCGGTGCGCAATGGTGACTACATCGAACTGGACTGCGCCAGCGGCCGCCTGCACCTGGACATAAGCGACGAAGAACTGGCCGGTCGCCTGGCCGACCTGAAGCCGGACACCAGCGCCAATATCTTCAGCAGCGGCTATGCGCGGCTGTATGTCGACCACGTGCTGCAGGCCGACCAGGGCTGCGACTTCGACTTCCTCGTGGGCTGCCGGGGCGCGCCCGTGCCGCGCCACTCCCACTGAAAGCCGGGGCGCCGTTCTGGCGCCCCCTCTCCCCTCGCCGTTATCATGCGCCGCATCATTTCAAAGCCGCGCGTCTTACATGGACTACCAGACCCCCAAACCCCGCAAGAGCATGCATGCCCGCATTGTCCAGGAACTGGGCATGCACATCGTTTCCGGCCGCTTCAAGCCCGAGGAAAAGCTGCCCCTGGAAGCCACGCTCTGCGAGGAATACCAGGTCAGCCGCCCGGTGCTGCGCGAGGCGACCCGCGTGCTCAGCGCCAAGGGCCTGGTCTATTCGAAGCCCCGCGTCGGCACCGTGGTGCGCCCGCGCAACGAATGGCACCTGCTGGACCCGGACGTTCTCTACTGGCTGGTGCAGAGCACGCCGCAGAGCGAGTTCTTCAATACCCTGGTGGCGGTGCGGCGCATCCTCGAACCGGAAATCGCCGCCCTGGCCGCCACCACCGCCACCGATGACGACATCGCCGCCATCGAAGACGCCTACCGGCGCATGGAGGCCGCCCAGACCCGCGAGCAGCTGCTGCAGCCGGACCTGGATTTCCACCGCGCCATCGCCGAGGCCACCCACAACGATCTGCTCGCCTACATGTGCAACATGCTCTCGCTGCCGCTGCGCGAATCGATCACCGTGACCAACCTGCGCCCCAACATCCAGCAACTCGCCCTGCCCCGCCACAAGGCCATCCTCACCGCGATCAAGAACCGCGACGCCCTCGGCGCGCGCCATGCATCACTGGTGCAGCTCGATGACACCCGCGTCGCCCTCGATACGGTGATGAACGAGCTGACGCCGCTCTGAGGGAGTGCTGACATGTCCAGGCCTGGCAAATGAGCTGCACCAGCCGAAAGATCGACCAGCTGCGCCGGCAGATCCCGAATTTCGCCTGCGTGCCCGGCTGTCACGACTGCTGCGGGCCGGTGACGGCCTCGTCGGAGGAAATGTCGCGACTGCCGGTGAAGAGCGACGCGGAACATGACGCCGCCCTTGCACACTGGAACTGCGTGCACCTCGGCCCGCAGGGCTGCGAAGTCTATGACCAGCGCCCGCTGATCTGCCGCCTGTTCGGAACGACCCCGAGCCTGCCCTGCCCGCGAGGCCGAGGCCCGGATACACCGACCGAGCCTCAGGTCGTTCAGCAGGTTCACGAGCTGATCGCCAGCACCCGCCAGGTACTGGTCTAGCCGCGAAACCATGAAAACCTCGCTGGTGGCGCTGCCAATCCCGGCGCCAAGCGTCGGTGCCGAAAGGCGAACCTGCGGTCCGCTTTCGCGATTGAAATCGCCCACACTGATCAGGGCCGCTTCCGTGGAAGGCGGCTCGACCTGGGCCTTCGGAATCGCGGGCCTACCCACCCTCCGTCGGCGAACGGGGCCGCTGTCATGAAATGAGAAACCGCTGTCGCCGGATGCACGGTGCCCGGGTTTCCCTTCACCCTAGAGTGCCCGCCATTCACCGCAGGCAGGGCCGAGGGCCCGGAAACTCGAGAGTCGCCATGAGCAAATCCAATCCAACGTCCCAGAACAGAACAACGACCAAGCGACGTCCGGCCGCCGGCCGAACCCGCCGCAGCCGCAAGGATGCCGATCTCCCGGGAGACGCCGAGCAGCACGAGCTGATCGGTACCGCCACCAACCAGACCCTGGCTGGCAACCCGCTGGTCAGCGTACGCGCCGCCGACCTGGCCAGCTCCGCCGGCTACCTGCTCAAAGCCGTGGGCAAATCGCCCCTCAAGGCCGGCTATCACCTTGGCGGCTACCTGAAGGAGATGGGCGCCATCGTCCGGGGCAAGTCCAGCATCGCGCCAGACCCCAGGGACAAGCGCTTCGCCGATCCGGCCTGGCAATCCAACGTCTTCCTGCGCGGCCTGCTGCAGAGCTACCTGGCCGGCCAGAGCGAGTTCAGCCGCTTCATCGAATCGGCCGATCTGCCGCCCCTGGAAAAGAGCCGTGCGCAGTTCGTCGCTTCGCTCCTGGCCGATGCGGTGGCGCCCAGCAACTCGCCGCTGACCAACCCTGCCGCCCTGCGCAAGATGCTGGACACCGGCGGCATGAGCCTGGCCCGGGGCGTTCGCCACTTCACCCATGACATGCTGAACAATCGCGGTCTGCCGGCGCAGGTCGACAGCACGCCGTTCAAGGTCGGGGAAAACATCGCCACGGCCAAGGGCGAGGTGGTGTATCGCAACAAGATGTTCGAGCTGCTGCAATTCGCGCCGACCACGGCGGACATGTTTGCGCGGCCCCTGGTGATGTCGCCGCCGCAGATCAACAAGTACTACGCCATCGACCTGTCGCCGGAAAAGAGCCTGATCAAGTGGGTGCAGGACAGCGGTGTGAACCTGTTCGTCATCAGTTGGCGCAACCCCACGGCCAAGCACCGCGACTGGTCGCTGTCCGACTACGCCCTGTGCCTGGACCAGGCCGTGGACGTGGCGCGCCAGATCACCGGCAGCCCGGACGTGAACATGTGGGGCTCCTGCTCCGGCGGCATCACCCTGGCGGCCTACCTGGGCTGGCTGGCGGCGCGCGGCGAAGGCCACAAGGTGGCCAACACCTGCTGGGCCGTATGCGTGCTCGACATGCCTTCGGCGCTGGGCGACACCACCCTCGGCCTGTTCACCACGCCGTCCGCCCTGCGCGCGGCCAAGGCCAGCTCACGGCACAAGGGCGTGCTGAGCGGCCAGGACATGGCACGGATGTTCGCCTGGATGCGGCCCAACGACCTCATCTGGAACTACTGGGTGAACAACTACCTGCTGGGCAACAAGCCGCCGGCGTTCGACATCCTGGCCTGGAACAACGACACCACGCGCCTTCCGGCACAGCTGCACGCGGACTACCTCGACCTGGTGCAACAGAACCCCTACAGCAACCCGGGCACTCTTTCGATCGCCGGCGAGTCCATCGACATGACCCAGGTCCAGGTGGGCGCCTACGTGATCGGCGGCACCACCGACCACATCACGCCCTGGCAGGGCTGCTACGGCACCGCCCGCCTGTTCGGCGAGGACGCCACCTTCGTGCTGTCCAACGCCGGCCACCTGCAGAGCCTGGTCAACCCGCCCGGCAACCCTAAGTCGTACTTCTATTCGGCGCCGGCCAACGCCGACGATCCGGAAACCTGGCTGCAGAACGCCGGGGAGCGCCACGAGGGCAGTTGGTGGCCCCATTGGCGCGAGTGGATCCAGCAACGTTCGGGCGACAGCGTCAAGGCGCCGAAGAAAGCCGGCTCGCGCAAGTACCCGCCACTCTGCCCCGCCCCCGGCCTCTACGTGATGGAACGCTGAGGCCGCGAAGTGAAGCAACGCCGGGGCGAGATCAGCCCCGGCGTTGCCGCAGCTCGATAAACAGGCCTTCGACCTTTTCCCGCGCCCAAGGCGTCTTGCGCAGGAAATTCAGGCTGGACTTGATGCTCGGGTCGCTCTTGAAGCAGCGGATATCGATGCGCCTGGCCAGGCCGTCCCATCCGTAGTGCTCCACCAGTTCGTTGAGCAGCTTTTCCAGCGTGACCCCATGCAGCGGATTGTTCGGGGTGTGGGTCATGGCGGGCCTCGTTCAGTCTGCGAAAGCGCTGGAGCTTAGGGCCACGCCTCGCCGTTGGCCACTCCCGCCGCTGCGCCGGGCCGGGGCAAGGCCTGCCGGTGAACCCGGACCATCCATTCATCGCCAACAGCGATGCGATTGCGCCCGGCAGGTACGCTCAACAAAGTCCGGGAGAGGACAAGGCTTGGTCACCACGGATCACCGCCTCCGTCTCAGGCACCTTCTCCGTGCCCAGGTCCGTGGTGACCTTTCTTCCCCTTCAATCACTCCTGCCGGTCGCCAAACCGCTCAAGGGAGGCGCGGTGTCAGCCGGCTGTCTTGAGGCACCGGGAACGGGAAGCCGAGCACCGGGAACTTGCCGCGTACCCGGTTCTGCGCCTGGCAATTCTGGGTGCAGTTCGTCGGCGGCAAGCCAACCTCGACCGAGTCTTCACCCAGTACACCCCCCATCCGGCCACCGCTGGCCACACGCCAAACGGTCAGGCCACCAAATTGACTGAGGCGGGTGGCAACCTGCGGGCTGTCGCGTCCGACCAGTTTGGGCGACAGGTCATTGGCGAAATTGACCCGTGGCGTCACCGGTACCGGGTAGCACTGCGGGGTGAAGTTGGGCGGCGTGCACAGCGGCAGTGGCGGCGGGTTCCTGAAGTTGGGGTTGTCGAAGTAGAACACCCCGTCCGCCAGGATATGGGTGATGTCCGTCGGGAGACCGTCGGCACGTTCCGGCTCCATCTGGAAGATGCCGCCCTGGGCGCAATCCTTGGCCTGGATCTTCATGCTGACGCCGGGGCCGCTCCGTTGCAGCTCCACTTCGGTGTCGTCCACCTCGACCTCCAGATTGCCATTCAGGGCCACAGCACCGAGGTTGGGCGTCTTGCTGGCGAACAAGGTGGTCGGTACGCCACCGGTCATATCCAGCGGATTCGGCGCACCGGTCAGGGTGTAGTTGCGAACGCCCAGGGTGGCCGCATCGACCTCGAAGGTCACGTACTTGCCCTGGACCAGGAAGCTGGCGCCCACCGCGTTGGCGGGCACCACGGTTTCCGTTGAGCCGGAAAGCGTTCCGCTGGGAAGCAGGACCGAGAATCCGCCGCCCTCACAGCCGGCACTCTTCGCCGCCTGGGCCTGCTGGCCGATTAGGCCGAGGGAAAGCGCCAGGAAAGCGGCCAGTGGAGCACGCAAGGGAAAGGCCTTCGTGGGAACGAAGGCGGTCGCAGCGTCAGATGAAACAGTTCGGGAGTTCATTTCGTCACCTCTTGTCGGATGAGTCTTTGATTTCCTCACCGCTCACAGGAGCGGCCGGCCAACCGGCGCGGGCATCTGACTTCAGCTTGAAATGCAACAGCGGTGAATCCGCTCGTTCCTTCAGAACCAGTTAGCAACATATGTGGGAAATTTTCCCACGCCTCGTAACGCTAGTCCTATGTGCCGGAGAGTCAACGACCGAATATCGGTGTCGGAAACAATTCGCAGCGGGCCGCTATCGCGCTGGATGGCTTCCGACGAATGGGCGCTCCCCGTCGTGGCTGCCGTTGCCGTTCTGAGTTCCGCCGTCCGGCTGAGCGCAAGCGTCCAGCCGCGGGAGACGGGCAACGGGTGGGCGACTGGGTCGCCCGCCCTTCCCCAGCGATTACTTGAACAGTTCGGCGTTGGCCGCCAGGACTTCCTCCGCGCACTGCGCATCGAGGTGGCCGCCCGGCGCGCCGGCCACGCCGATGGCGCCGATCACGGCATCGCCAGCCTTCACCGGCACGCCTCCGCCCAGCAGCAGGAAGCCGGGAATGTCGGTGAGGTTGGCAGCGCCCGGGTTCTTCTGGGCGTTTTCCATGATAGTCAGGGTCGGGGTCTTGGCGGAGGCGGCGGTAAAGGCCTTGGTCTGGGTGGCTTCGATGGTGTGCGGGCCGGCATTGTCGGCGCGGGAGAAGGCTTTCAGCAGGCCGGCGCGGTCCACCACTGCGGCACTCACGTTGTAACCCTTGGCCTGGCAGGCGGCGACGGTGGCGGCGGCCAGCTTCTGGGCATCGACCGTCGAGAGATTGCTTTCTTTCAGCACGGCGGCATTGGCGGCGCCCGCGAAGGTCAGGGTGCAGAGCAGCGCGGCAAGGGAATAACGAGACATGGCTACGTCCTTTTCGGGAGTCGATTTCAGGAGTAGCCAGTGTGGCGAGCGCGCGCCGGGGGCGGTATTCGCCCGATTACGCTGCCGCCTCCGTAGCGCTACGGAGACGGTGAGTCCAGCAGAGTCGCGTACTGGCGGATGAGCTGCGCCAGAGAGTCAGCCTCAAGCTTGGCGAAGACGTTGGCCCTGTAGGTTTCCACGGTGCGCGGCGACAGGTCGAACTCGCGCGCGATTTCCTTGTTGCTCATGCCCTGGACGATGCGCACCAGCACGTCGCGCTCGCGCCCGGACAGGCGCGCCAGGCGGTCGACGGCCGCCTGGGTCACCGCCTGGCGCTCGCGGCTGGCGACATGGCTGCGCACTGCGGCCTGCACCGCATCCAGGAACACATCGTCATCCACCGGTTTTTGCAGAAACTCCATGGCGCCGCCCTTGAAAGCCCGGCGGCACAGGTCGACGTTGCCGTGACCGGTCAGCATCACCACCGGCAGATCGGACACCTCCGCCAGCCGTGCCAGCACATCCAGCCCGCCGATGCCCGGCATGCGGATGTCCAGCACCACGCAACCGATGGCCTGCGGCGACAGCGCGGCGAGGAAGGCCTGGGGATCGCCATGACCCTCGCTGCGCAGACCGACGCTACGCAGCAACAGCGCCAGCCCTTCGCGCACGGCATCGTCGTCGTCCACCAGGTATACGAGCGGGGAATGGGCGGGAAGGCTCATGCATCGGCTCCGGCAAGGGGCAGGCGCACGCTGAAGCAGGCCCCCCGGGGTTCGAGGTTGCGGACGCTCATGCGCCCGTCCATCGCGCCGGCCAGCGTCTCGCACAGGGCCAGGCCCAGCCCCATGCCTTGGGGCCGCGTGGTGTAGAACGGCTCGAACAGCCGCGGCAGGGCTTCGGCATCGATGCCGGGGCCGTCGTCGCTGACGCTGAATACGTACTCGCGGCCTTCGACAGCGCCGACGAGGACGATGCTCCGCGTGCCCGCAGCGTCGGCGGCATTCTGCACCAGGTTGTGCAGGATCTGTTCGAGCGCTACCGGGTCACCCAGCGGACGGGCGCCGGCGCTTGCGTTGCGCCAACTGAGGCGGATGCCGCGACGGGCCAGTTCGCCTTGACGCAGGAACAGCAGCGAAGCCGCCAGCGCGTCGGGATCCACCGCCCTGCGTGGCGAAGGCGAACTGGGTTTCACCAGTTCGCGCATGCGGCTGATGATATCGGCCGCGCGGCGGGCCTGGCCGGCGCTGGCGAGCAAGGCCTGACGGACCGCCGGGCGCTCATCTTCGTCATCGAGCAGGCGTTCGGCGGCGCGCACCTGGGCGAGGATGGCGGTCAACGGCTGGTTCAATTCGTGGGCGATACCCGCCGCCATTTCACCCAGGGTGCCAAGGCGCGTCATGGCCGCCAGGCGAACCGCCTCCTGCTGCCGCCTGGCTTCAGCGCGCGACTGCTGCCAGGCCGTGGTGCCGGCTGCCAGCAGGCAACTGGCGGCGGCCCAGGCCAACCACGCGGCCCAGGGCCAGTCGGAGAGCGTCAGCGTACGCCAGCTGTGTACGGGAAAGGGTTGACTGACCGCGCCCAGCGGTTTGTGCAGGTCGATCTTCAAGCCCGCTGAGCGGGTGGACTGACGCGCCAGCAAGGTGAGCGGCCCTGCCCCCACGTCCAGCGTCAGCATGGCCAGCGAAGGCGGGAAATCCGCGGCGGGAATAAGCTGCCGGGCGTCCAGCAACAGGCTCCAGCCCGACGGGGCCACCAGCCAGTAGCGGGCCTCGTCAAGCGCCAGCGTGACCGGTCGCCCCAGTTGTTTCGCCTGCTCGACCCTGGCCGCCAGCCCTGGCGGAGAGTCGGTGCTTCCCGCCCAGGCGCCGTCGCGCAGGTAGCCCAGCCCCAGCAACTGCGGCATGGACGGTTGCAGACTCGGCAGCAGGCGCTCGGGAATCGGCGGATGCGACAGCGCGGCCAGGGTGGCCAGCACCGCTTCGTGCTGCACGGTCTTCTGGCTGAGCATGCGCTGGGCGATGCTGGTGTCCTGGAAAAAACGCTCGTAGCGGTCGGCGTAGTCCTGCCAGCCGATCCAGGCAGCGATGGGCCAGAACAGGACCAGCCAGAGGACGAAGGTGCGGGGAAGCGTCAGGGGTTTCACCAGCGGCATCATGCCCTGCCGCCTCGAAAATCGACCATCCGTACGGCTACGGAGGCAGGAAGTGAAATGTCGATTGCTGGCATCCATTCAGTCCGGTTGCGCAAATGCGCCATTGTTTCATGACCGCAGTGAGCATGGACGCACCCGTGCGCAATGGCCAACCCGGCTTCGTTGTGGGGGCGATTTCAATCGCGAATGAATTCGCCCCCACAACGAACCGCCAATCGAGGTGAGTATGAAAACAGCCTAGGCCACGGGAATCCTCGGGTCGGCGGCGGCCAGGGCGGTGGCGCGGTCGGCTGCCGGCGGGTAGATCCACTGGGTATTGATCTGCATCTTGAGCTCCTTGGCTTCCTGCCTAACCAGCTTGAGCTGGCGGTCCCAGCCTTCGGTGAACACTGCGCCCCAGGCGCCGAGGTCCAGGCAGGTCACGTACTTGGGCTGGCGATACGGTGTCGGCAAAACCCCGAGCAGGTCGGCGGCGGCATTGTTGCCCGCATGCCGGCCGAGGGAAATCGCGTGCTGGCAGGACATCGCCGCGAAATTGCCGAGGTCGTCGGTGGCGGCATAGGCAACGTCGCCGGCGGCGAAGACCTTGTCCTGGCCTGACACCTTGAGGTGCTCATCGACGTGCAGCCGCCCCTGCGCATCGCGCACGCTGGTCATCTGCTCGGTCAGCGGACTGGCGCGGAAACCGACGGTCCAGATCACCGTCGCCGCCTCGATGCGCCGGCCATCGGCCAGGGTCACGCCGTTCGCGTCCACCGCCGCCACGCTGGCGTTGACTACCCATTCGATGCCCAGGTGGCGGGACGCCTCGATGATCGACGGGCGAATCCCGTCGCCCAGGGCGGCACCGATCTGCGGGCCACGGTCGACGACTATCACCTGGATGTCCTGGTCATGGCCGAGCACGGCCTTCAGGCGCGCCGGCATCTCGGTGGCGGTTTCGATGCCGGTGAAACCGCCACCGGCCACCACCACCGTATTGCGTGCGGCGCTGTGGGGCCGCTCCTTGAGGGAGTGAAGGTGGTTCTCCAGGCGCACTGCCGATTCGATCTGGTCGACATCGAAGGCATGGGCGTCCAGGCCAGGCACATTCGGACGCACGAGCTGGCTGCCGGTTGCCAGCACCAGGCGGTCGTAGTGCAGCTCGGCCTGCTGCCCATTCTCGTCGATGTAGCCGACGGCCTGCGCCTGTTCATCGATGCGATTGGCCGTGCCCATGACGAAGCGGATGCCCACCGAATCGAACAAGTCGTCCAGCGGCGCGAACATCCGCTGCACGTCCGGCTCGTAGAAACGCGGACGTATCCGCAACTCTGGCTGGGGCGCCAGCAGGGTGATATGCACGTAGTCACAATCGCATTGGTCCAACAGGCGAGCGGCGCTCAAAGCGCTCCAGACTCCAGCGAATCCCGCACCGACGATCAGAATGTTTTTCATGGTCTGCTCCGAAGACAAGGTCAGGTAACGACGGATGTTCAGCCGGACAGATAGTCAGTCCGGTGCGGGGAGCCGAATACTCACTTCGATCGATAGCTGCTCTTGGGCGGAATGATGGTGCGGCTTGCGACAGGTGCTATGGGGCGAGGTCTGGCGAGCCTCATTGTTCACCCGGAGGCTCCCTCTCCAACCCTGCTCGGCGCAGAATACGCAAGCGCATTTCCCCTCGCGCTTTCCGCTAAAAGGCAGACCCTGGATGAAAACCCCCGGCGGCATGTTGCTGACCGGCATCGAACTGGACCGCTCCAGTCCGGTACCGCTCTATCGCCAGCTTTACTTGCAGGTGCGCAAGCAGATTCTCTCCGGCCGGCTACCCGGCGGAACCCGCCTGCCCTCGACGCGCACCCTGTGCAAGGAGCTGGGGTTGTCGCGCATCACCCTGCTCAATGCCTTTGACCAGCTGACCGCCGAAGGCTTCCTGGCAACCCGGACAGGCGCCGGCTCCTACGTCGGCGATGAGTGGGAAGGACGCAATGCGGCGGCCGACAAGCCGCGCAAGCCGCCGCGCCTGTCCAGCATGAGCCAGGCGGTGCATTCCCTGCGCAGCGACCATTTCAGCGGCGTGTCCTATAACGCCTGGGCGCCGGACTGCCCGACCTCCTTCCTGCCCAGCCACCCCGCCTACGACGCGTTTCCCATGCTGGTGTGGAAGCGCATGATGAACCGCCACCTGCGCAAACCGGGCAAGGCTGATCTCGGCTACGGCGAACTGAAAGGCCTGCTGCGCCTGCGCGAGGCGATCGTCGAGTATGTGGCCGACGCCCGTGGCATCGAGTGCAGCGTGGACCAGGTGATCATCACCTCGGGAGCCCAGCAGGCCTTCAACCTGCTCGGCATGCTTCTGCTCAACCCCGGTGACAACGTGTGGATGGAGGACCCCGGCCATATCGCCGCGCGCATCGCCTTCCAGGCCATGGGCTGCCAACTGGTGCCCCTGCGCATCGACGAGCAGGGCCTGGACGTGTCGCAGGGGCTGCGCGAATGCCCGGAGGCGCGCCTGGCGTTCACCACGCCCTCGCGCCAGCACCCGTTGGGCACCACCATGAGCTACGCGCGGCGCCAGGAGCTGATCGACTGGGCCGGACGCAGCCAGGGCTGGATCATCGAAGACGACTGCGACAGCGAGTTCCGCTACGTCGGCCGCCCCCTGCCGGCGCTCTACGCCATGGACCAGTGGGACAAAGTCATCTACGTCGGCACCTTCAGCAAGGTGCTCTACCCTTCGCTGCGCCTGGGCTACGTGATCCTCCCGGAGGATCTGGTGGAGCCGTTCTGCGCAATCCGGGCGGTCATGGACCGCAGCCCTTCCACGCTGCACCAGGCCACCACCGCCGACTTCATGCTGGACGGCCACTTCCTGGGCCATATCCGGCGCATGCGCAACCTCTACCAGGCGCGCCAGGCCTGCCTGGTAGAAGCCTTGCAACGCCATCTGGGCGGTTTCCTGTCGGTCACGCCGGTGGAAGCCGGCCTGCACCTCATGGGCTGGTTGCCCGAGGAGATGGATGACGATGCCCTGGCTCGCGGGCTCGCCGACCAGCAGGTGTACACCTACGCCCTGCGCGATTATTGCATCCACCGCTACCTGCCACCGGGGTTGTTGCTGGGCTTCGGCGCCATACCGGAAACCCAGGCTGAACAGCGTGTGCGGGAGTTCGTGCAGGCCCTGCGCGCCATCGGCGTGGGGGTCTGAACCCACGCCGCACGGACGACCAAAGTGGCTATATGAACTAAACAATAATGGCTATAGGTATAGCGCCATTCCGGAGCGATAAAGGCACTGCCGGCCACCCCGGCGCCGTTATCAGGAATGACAATAATGAACGCTATCCAAGCCCGATTCGCCGCCCTGCTGAGCCATAACGCCGAGGCGGACAGCGCCCCCCCGCTACTCACCCCCGAACTTGCCCGCCGCCTCCTGGAACGCCTGGACAGCATGCGCCTGTTCGCCCACGGCTATCCGCTGCTGACCAACCTCACCCAGGGACGCGTCACCCCCGAAGACATGCTCGATTTTGCCTACCGGCACGAGCTAGACGGCCTCTCGCTGCACCTGCTGGACGGCGAGCACAACAGCCTTTCGCGCATGTCCGCCAAGCGCCTCGAGGCCTTCGCCGACAAGGCCCGCGCGCTGGAGCTGGACGTGCATGTCGAGATCAGCAGCACCCTGCCTGAAGACGTCGACCAGGCGGTGGCCGTGGCCCGGGCCATCGGCAGCCGCAACATCCGCGTCTACTCCCGTTACGAGGGGCACCTCTCGCGCGTGATGGACCTGATCGAAGACGACCTGCGGCGCCTGGCGCGGCTGGCCGACGAGCACGACCTCAACTTCGACTTCGAACAGCACGAGGAACTCAAGAGCGACGAGATCGCCACCCTGCTCGGCCGGGTGGGCCACCCACGGCTGAATGCCCTGTTCGACTTCGGCAACATGATCAACGCCTGCGAACAGCCATTGCCGGCCCTGGCCAACCTCGCCCCGTTCATCCGCCAGGTGCATCTCAAGGGTGTGCGCGTGGTGCCGGAACAGAACGGCTTCGGCCACTACGGCGTGCTCCAGGGTAGCGCCGACGACCAGTTGCCCGGGGCGCGCATGCTGCTGGAACTGCTGCTGTTGGGCGAAAGCACCCCGCAGGTGGTCGCCTTCATCCTCGAACAGGAAAACCACTACATCGCCCCGGCGTTCCGCCAGACCGACGAAGACCGCGACCCCTTCATCCCCTACCGCGAAATGAGCGAAACACCGCTGCCTGCGGGCTACAGCCTGGAACGCATGCTCGCCGACGAGCATCGCTGGGCCAACAACCAGGTGCGTTACATGCGCGGCCTGCTGGCCGAGCTGCGCCTGCTGGCCGAAATGGCGCTGGACGACGCCGAACGCATCTGACCGGCCGCGCAATCGGCCCTTCGATAACTCTGGAAGCTGTGGAGAACAACAATGACAGCACAGGCCAAAGCCAAATGGCTCCGTTTCCTGGTCCTCGTCCTCGGTGGCGGGACCATCTACAAACTGGCGAACCTCAAGGACGCCTTCTACATCCCGATGCAGGAACACATGGGGCTGACCCATACCGAGATCGGCACCCTGCTCAGCGCGAATGCCATCATCGCCACCGCGTTGTTCGTGGTGGGCGGCTTCCTGGCTGACCGTTTCGAGACACGCAAGCTGATCCCCCTCGGGCTGGTCGGCACCGGCGCCCTGGGCCTCTACCTGGCCAGCTTCCCCGGCTTCAGCCAGCTGCTGATCGTCTTCGCGCTGCTGGCCGTGTGCGCCGACTGCATCTTCTGGCCATCCCTGCTCAAGGCCATCCGCAACCTCGGCGATGACGGCGAACAGGGGCGCATGTTCGGCTTTCTAGAAGGTGGCCGTGGCGTAGTGGATACGCTCGTCGCCTTCTCCGCCCTGGGGGTTTTCGTCGCCCTGGGCTCCGGCGCCGCCGGACTGAAAGCCGCCATCCTGTTCTATTCGGGGATCGATATCGTCGTCGGCCTGCTCACACTGTTCCTGCTCAGGGACTCCCGCCAGGCGAACGGCAACCGTGAGCCCATCGGCCTCGCCGGCCTGATGGAAGCGGTGCGCATGCCCGGCATCTGGCTGGTCAGCCTGAACGTGTTCATGGTCTACATCGTCTATTGCGGCCTGACCTACTTCATCCCCTACCTGAAGGAGATGTACCAGCTGCCGGTCGCCCTGGTCGGCGCCTACGGCATCATCAACCAGTACTTCCTCAAGGTGCTGGGCGGCCCGGCTGGCGGCTTCATCGCCGACAAGGGGCTGAAGAGCCCCAGCCGCTACCTGAAGTGGGCATTCCTCGCGCTGCTGCCGCTGATGGCGGTGATCCTCAGCATCCCCAAGGGCGAGAGCTACATCTATGCAGGCATGGCCGCCACGCTGTCCTTCGCCCTGGTCGTGTTCACCATGCGCGGCGTGTTCTGGGCGCCGATGAGCGAAGTCGGAATCCCCTCGCGAATCAGCGGCTCGGCTTTCGGCATCGGCTGCCTGATCGGCTACGCGCCCGGCATGTTCGCCTACATCATCTACGGTGCACTGCTCGACCAGTACCCGGGCGAACAGGGCTACACCTACGTGTTCACCCTGATGAGCGTGCTGGCGGTAATCGGCTTCCTGGTTTCCAGCCTGCTGCAACGCTCGGTGAACAGGCGCGTCGCCAGCGCTGCCGGTGAATCCCTGGCCTGATGCTGTTCATCCAGGCACCGCCAACGGGGTGTCGCTGTTGTTGTAGGAGCGAGCTTGCTCGCGAAGAGAGGTCATTCGCTGGCAAGCCAGCTCCTACAGGTGATGCAGCCACAGCCAACCGTCAGATCGCGTCCCGCGTCCCTACACCGTCCACCAGTCGCTGGATACCCAGCGGATTGGCGTTCTTCAGCGCATCCGGCAGCAGCGCGTCGGGGTAGTTCTGGTAGCACACCGGGCGCAGGAAGCGGTCGATGGCCAGGGAGCCGACCGAGGTTCCGCGGGCATCGGAGGTGGCCGGGTACGGGCCGCCGTGGACCATGGCGTCGCAGACCTCCACACCGGTCGGGTAGCCGTTGAGCAGCAGGCGCCCGGCCTTCTGTTCCAGCAGGCTGGTCAGTTCTCCGAAGCTGGCGAGGTCCGCCGGCTCGGCGATCAGGGTGGCGGTGAGCTGGCCGCGCAGGCCCTGGAGCGCGCGGGTGAGTTCAGCCTTGTCGGCCACTTCGACGACCACGGTGGTGGGGCCGAAGACTTCTTCCTGCAGCAGTTCATCACCTTCCAGCAGCAGGCTAACGTCGGCCTTGAACAGCTGGGCACGGGCCTGGCTGCCTTCCTGCACAGCGCCGGCCAGATGGCTGACGCCAGGGTGCCGATGGAGGTTGTCGAGTCCGTGGCAGTAACTCTTCAGGCCACCGGCGTTGAGCATGGTCTGGGCCGGCTGGTCGCCCATGAGGGCGGCGAAGCGTTCGAGGAAGGCGCTGAACTCCGGCGAGCGGATGCCGATCACCAGGCCCGGATTGGTGCAGAACTGCCCCGCCCCCAGCACCACGGAGGCAGCCAGTTCGGCGGCCACCTGCTCGCCACGGGCCTTGAGGGCTTCGGGCAGCAGCAGCACAGGGTTGATGCTGCTCATTTCCGCGAATACCGGGATCGGCTGCGGACGCGCGGCCGCCATGTCGCACAGGGCGCGGCCACCGTGCAGGGAGCCGGTGAAGCCCACCGCCTGGATGGCCGGGTGCTTGACCAGCCACTCGCCGACGCCGCCACCGTAGATCATGTTGAACACGCCCGCCGGCATGGCGGTTTTTTCCGCGGCGCGGACGATGGCGTCGGCCACCCATTCGGCAGTGGCCATATGACCGCTGTGGGCCTTGAATACCACCGGGCAGCCGGCGGCCAGGGCGGCGGCGGTGTCACCCCCGGCGGTGGAGAAGGCCAGCGGGAAGTTGCTGGCACCGAACACGGCTACCGGGCCGACGCCGATGCGGTACTGGCGCAGGTCCGGGCGCGGCAGCGGCTTGCGCTCGGGCAGCGCACGGTCGATGCGGGCAGCGTAGAAATCGCCACGACGCAGCACGCTGGCGAACAGGCGCATCTGGCCGCTGGTACGGCCGCGTTCGCCCTGGATACGGGCGGCGGGGAGCGCGGTTTCGCGGCAGACGACGGCGACGAAGTCATCGCCCAGGGCGTCCAGTTCATCGGCGATGGCGTCGAGGAACTCGGCGCGGCGGCTGGCGGGCAGGTTGCGGAAAACCGGATAGGCCGCTTCGGCGGCGCGGGCAGCGGCGTCCACTTCGGCCTCGGTGGCCTGGTGGAAGCTGTAGGGCAGCCTTTCGCCGCTGCTGGCATCGACGCTCTGCACGGTGATGCTGCCGGCGGCGCTGCGGCCGCCGGCGATGAAGTTGAAACCGGTGATGACGGTCATGTTCGTCTCCCTGACCTCGTGGGTTGAGGGTGGCCGCCGCGAGCGGTGGCCGGAAATGGATGAATCGCGCCAGGCACGCACCTCGTGGGCACGTGACTGACAGGCGCGAGGGGCTGCCACCGGCCGGGCCGGCGGCGGCCGGGTGCTAAAGCGAGCGGACGGCGCCGGCAGCCAGGTGTTCCTGCTCGGGTGCTATGCCGTTGATCAGGGGCGCACCGAACTCGGCCATCTCGATCTCGAAGCAATCGCCCGGACGGGCCTGGATGCCGTCAGCGAACGACAGGGTGGCGGTGCCGAAGTAATGCACGTGGACATCGCCCGGGCGCAGGAACTGCGCGTACTTGAAGTGGTGGTACTCAAGGTTTTCCAGGCTGTGGCACATATTGTCCTCGCCGGAGAGGAATTCCTTCTCCCAGATCACCTCACCTTCGCGGCGAATGCGGCTGGTACCCGCCAGATGCGCCGGCAGTTCGCCCACCCGGAGCTCCGGGCCGTAGGCGCAGAAACGCAGTTTGGAATGCGCCAGGTAGAGGTAGCTGCGGCGCTCCAGAACATGGTCGGAAAACTCGTTGCCGAGGGCGTAGCCCAGGCGGTACGGCTTGCCATCCTCCCCCACCACGTAAAGGCCCACCAGCTCGGGCTCTTCGCCCGCGTCTTCGGCGAATGCCGGCAGCGGGAAGTCGGCGCCCGGGCGCACGACGATGCCGCCATCGCCCTTGTAGAACCATTCCGGCTGCGCACCGACCTTGCCGGCGCCCGGCTTTCCGCCCTCTACGCCCCACTTGAACATGCGCATGGTGTCGGTCATGGCGGCCTCGTCCTGGGCCTTCTGCTGGTGCATCTTGTCGCGGGTGGAGGCGCTGCCCAGATGAGTCAGGCCGGTGCCGCTGACCAGGCAATGGGCCGGGTCTTCGTGGTCCAGCGGTGGCAGCACGCGGCGGGCATCCAGCAGTTCGCGGTAGCTCGGGCCGGGCTCGGTGCCACGGGCCAGGACTTCGTCTTGCAGGCTGCGGCTTGCGGCGATGGCGGCAAGGGCCAGGGCGCGGGTGGTGGCGACGCCTCGGACCACTTGGACCTGTTCGCCCTCGATCACACCCACCTGGCGCTGGCCGGCGGCATTCTCGAACTGGATCAGTCTCATGGCGATGATTCTCGTTGCAGGGTGTTGGCCGGGACTTTACGAATCCACCACGGGCCTGCCTAATGAGAGCTTCTGATCCCGCGATAACTTTTGCTCATCCCCCCTATGATCGCTTCCCTCCCCGCCCTGGTTTCCCGACTGCGCCTGAAGCAACTGCGTCTGCTCATCGCCCTGGACGAACAGGGCTCGCTGCACAAGGCCGCCGAGCAGGTGGCCATCACCCAGCCCGGCGCCACCAAGGCGCTGAACGAGATAGAGGCCGCCTTCGGCATGCGCCTGTTCAATCGCACCAGCCAGGGCCTGGAGGCCAACGACCTGGGCCGTTGCGCGATTCGTTACGCGCGGCTGATCCACACCGACCTGGCGCACCTGCGGGAAGAGATGATCGGCATTCTCCAGGGCCAGGGCGGGCGTATTTCCGTGGGCGCGGTGATGGGCGCCGTGCCACTGCTGGCGCGCAGCCTGGAACGACTGCGGGAAACCCAGCCGGAACTCTCCGTGGAGGTGGTGGAAGACACCAGCGCGCGTCTACTGGCGTTGATCGATCAGGGCCGCCTGGACCTGGCCGTCTGCCGCACCAGCGTCAGTCCCCGGCCGGACGCTTACGAGGCGCAGGTGCTCTATGGGGAGATACTGCGGGTCATGGCCAACCCCGCCCACCCGCTGGCCGGCGCCGAGTCGCTGGAACTGAAGGAGCTGGCCGCCTTCCCCTGGGTGGTCTTCCCGGCGAACATGCCCATGCGCCTGGTGCTGGAGCGCGAGTTCAGCCAGGCGGGCCTGGAATTCCCGCGCTACCCGCTGGAAACCGCATCGACCCTGGCCACGCTGATGCTGCTGCGGCAGAACCCGCAGCTGATTGCCCTGATGCCCGGGGAAGTGGCAGACGAGGCCATCCAGCTCGGCAGCCTCGCCTGCCTGCCGCTGGAATTGCGTTCGCGCAGCGAACCCTTCTCGGTGGTGATGCGCCGGGGCGCGCCGTTATCGGCGCCGGCACGCTTGCTGTGGCAGGCACTGGAGGCCGAAAGCACTTCCCGACCCGGAGCCTGAGGCCAGTGCGCCAATCGCTCCGCTACACGATTTCAACGTCACCCAGAGGACTCCCCCGATGCCCCATCTCGTCATCGAGTACAGCGCCAACCTCCCCGGCTTCGACGCCGCTGCCACCCTCGCCGCCTGCAACGACTTCCTCGCCGGCACCGGGCATTTCGCCGAGGCCGACATCAAGAGCCGCGCGGTGCGCCACGAGCACTTCCTGGTGGGCACCGCCGGCGACGGCCGCGCCTTCGTGCACGCCACCCTGTGGTTGCTTTCGGGCAGGCCGGAAAACGTCAAGCAGGCGCTGGGCCGGGGCGTGCTGGAAGCCCTGGAGGCGACCTTCATCAAGCCCGACGGGCTGGACGTGCAGCTGAGCGTGCAGCTGCAGGACATGGAGCGCAGCACCTACGCCAAGGCCTTCCTCTAGGCCGCCGGTCACTTGCCGGCAGCGCGCTTCATGCAGCTCTGGTAGCGGCCGTCCACCCGCTTGGCGAACCACTCGGTGGTGAGCTTGCGGGTGATCTTCGGGCTCTTCAGGTCGATGCCCGGCATCACTTCACGGGGCAGTTTGCGCCGCTCGATCTTCTCGGCCAGAGCGAAGACACGCTCATAAAGGTCGGTTTCCTCGAACGCCAGGCTGTCGCCCTTGAGCAGCGCGCGGCGGATGGCCGAGTCGCTGAGGTCCAGGTGTTTCTTCAGGGCGCGCACCGCGAGTTCGGTGGAACCCGCCTTGCTGGAACCGTGGATCACCAGATCGCCATCCAGTTCCAGGGGAATGCCCGAGGCCAGGCTCACGGCATTCTGGAAGGCGGCATTGCGGCTGGCATACCAACCGGCGTTGAAATCGGCGAAACGGTATAGCGGCTTCGAATAATGAGCCGGGTAGCCCAACAGATGAGCGATGCCGAAGTACATGCCGCCGCGCCGGGTGAAGACCTCCTCGCGAATGGAGCCCTTGAGCGGGTACGGGTAGTCCTTCGCGTTGGCTTCGGCGAAGGCGATGCTGACCTGCATCGGGCCACCGGTGTGCACCGGGTTGAAGTTGCCGAACAGCTTGCGGCCAAGCGGCACCATGTCGATGAAGTCGTCGAAGATGGCGCTCAGTTCCTTTTCCGTACGCGCGCGACTCAGGCGCTGGTCGTAGGTCTTGCCGGTGGGTGAGTCGATCTTCAGGGCGCTATTCACCACGAAGGCCGGCACATGCAGGCTGCCGGCACGACGCAGGATTTCCTGCCGGGCGATCTTCGCCAGCCCCGGTACGGGCGGGTCCACCTGGTAGGTGGACTCCTGCTCGGTGACCGCCAGCACGGCGCACAGGTTGCTGTCGCTGGGGCTGATGTCCTGGGCGGCGAAAGCAGCCTGGATGTCCGTGGCCCAGCCCTGGCGATCCGGCACCTTGGCCGGCATCAGCTTGACCACCTTGGCACGCACCTCGGCTGGCCGCAGCACCGGCTCCTGCGGGCGCTGAGTGCCGCAAGCCGCGAGGGTCAGAAGCGTGGAAAGTGTGAAGAAGCGTATGGCGAGGTTGTTCATGAAAGGGGCTGCCTTGCGGTTCATGCCGGCGAAACATGGCATGAAAGACAGCTGGCGCGCGAATTGATTTCAGCTTGCGATTCGGCGGGGCCCGCAAGATACGTTCCCCCTCTCCCCCACAAAGAACAAGCGGTCGGCTGTAGGGTGGGCTTCAGCCCACCATCGTAGGTCAGCGTGGGCTAAAGCCCACTCTACCAGGCTCCGAGGACCGACCGGGACTTCCTAGCAACAGCGACTAGCAGACCGAAGGTCTGTCCGTCGGGGCTGCCGGGGCAGCGTTGCCGCCCCTGGCGATTGAAATCGCCCCTTCTACAGAAATCGATCAGGCACCGCCACGGAAGCAGGAAACACCCCAGGCGGTGAGCTTGAACGGCAGGTGGTAATGCTGGGCGGCATCACTGGTGCCGAATCGGTAGACCAGCTCATCGAGGAACGGCGGCTCCGGCAGTTGCATTCCCCGGGCACGGTAGAAGTCCGCCACTTGCAGGCGGGCTTCGTAGACACCCGGAGGGCAGCGTTCGGCCAGCCCCGCCAGTTCACCGAGCAGGCCGTCAGACTTGATGCGGCCTGCGCAGATCAGCTCGCGATCCTCACCCTCCAGCCGCTCCAGGCGTACTTCCAGCCCTTCGGCCACGCGGCCGCTGGCGACGTCCACCACATGGATGGAGATGCCGCCATTCATGACCAGAAGCCTTCATGGGCGGCAGCGGCTTCGGACTCCAGCATCGGCCCCAATACCGCAATCTCACGCTGGCCACGGGCGAACACCTCGCGGCATGGCAGGGAGAAAGTGGGGTTCTCCGGATGGGCACCGGTCAGGCCTAGCAGCGCATGCTCCGACAGCGCGTAGACCACCCGGCCAATGCCGGTCCAGTACACCGCGCCGGCGCACATGCAGCAGGGTTCGGCGCTGGTGTAGAGGGTGCACCGGGCCAACTCTTCAGGGCTCAACACCTTGGCGGCAAGGGCGGCGGCAACCAGCTCGGCGTGCTGGGTCGGGTCGCCTTCGGGCGGCATGGAATTGTTGCCTGCCTGGGCGATCACCTTGCCGCTGCGGTCAGCCACCAGCGCGGCGAAGGGATGGCGGCCGCGCTCGCGGGACTCCTCGGAAAGGCGGATGGACAGGCGCAGCAGTTCCAGGTCGAGTTCGCTGACGCCGGCAGGTACGAGGTTGCTGAAAGTCATGGATAGCTCCTTGAGATTAAAGGCGCGAATGCGCGAATCAGTCGGCCAGCTCGGCAGCTTCGCCCCGGCTGGCCGGTTCCTCCCGGTTGAGCAGGAGGTTGAGGACGATGGCGCTGAGCGCGCCGAGGAAGATGCCGCTCTCCAGAACCAGGCGCAGGGCACCGTGGAAGTGCTCGAACAGCGCCAGGAAGGACATGGGCAGTACGCCGATGCTCACCGACACGGCCACCACCAGGGCATTGCGGGTGCCTTCGAAGCGCACCCGGGACAGCTCCTGGATGCCGGCCACCGTGGTCATGCCGAACATCACGATGGCGCAGCCGCCCAGCACCGGGGTGGGTACGGCGGCTATCAGCGCGCCCAGCTTGGGGAACAGCCCCATGAGGATCATCAGGCCACCGGCGGCAGCCACCACGAAGCGGCTCTTGATGTTGGAAAGGGCGATGAGGCCGGTGTTCTGGGTGAAAGCGTTGTAGGGGAAGCTGTTGAACAGGCCGCCGATCATGGTGGACAGGCCATCGGCGCGGAACGCATCGCCCAGGGTGCGCTGGGTGATGGCGCGGCCGGTGAGCTTGCCGATGGCCAGGCAGTTGCCGGTGGTCTCGGCCATGATCACCAGCATCGCCAGGGTCATGATGAGGATGGGCGTCAGGGAGAACTGCGGCACGCCGAAGGCCATGGGCGCGGACAGCTCGAACCAGGCCGCCTCCCCGACCCGGCTGAAGTCGGTCATGCCGAAGGCGGCGGCGATCAGGCTGCCCGCGACCAACCCGATCAGCACGCTGAGGTTGCCGACGAAACCGGAGAAGCGCGCATGGATCACCAGAGTGATCGCCACCGTCGCCAGACCCAGCAACAGGTTCGCCGGTTTGCCGAAATCCGCCGCGTCGGGGTTGCCGCCTCCCAGCCAGATGGCCGCTGCCGGCATCAGCGAAATGCCGATGATGGTGATCAGGCTGCCGATCACCACCGGCGGGAAGAAGCGCAGCAAGCGGCTGAACACCGGCGCCAGGAAAAGGGTGATGGCCCCGGCGGCGATCACCGCGCCGAACACGTTGGTCAGCCCGTAGGCCTTGCCGATCATGATCATCGGCGCCAGGGCGATGAAGGAGCAGGCCTGTACCAGCGGCAGGCGGGCACCGAAGCGCCAGAAGCCGAGGGTCTGGATCAGGGTGGCGATGCCGGAGGTGAGCAGGTTGGCGTTGATCAGCAGCACCACTTCGGCCGTGGAAAGGCCCAGGGCGCTGCCGAGGATCAGGGGCACGGCCACGGCGCCGGCATAGAGCACCAGCACGTGTTGAAGGCCGTAGGTGACGAGTTGGCGAGCGGGAAGTAGCTGGTCCACCGGATGGGGATGGCTCATGGAAGTTCTCCTGCAAAGCAACGTGTTCTTGTTTTTCGGTGTGGGTTGCCCAGCGATTCGAGGAGGCAGTGCTGGTTGGGCGAAATATTTCCCGCTTGATACCGATGGAACAAATGAATAACCATCGCCCCCATCGATGGATCAGAGGAGTAGCACCATGAGGTTTTCACTGGACCAGCTGCAGATGCTGGTCACCGTTGCCCAGGCGGGCTCCTTCTCCGCAGCCGCGCGGCGCCTGGGGCGAACCCAATCCACCATCAGCGCCGCCATCGCCAATCTGGAGGCGGACCTGGGGGTGGAGCTGTTCGACCGCTCCACGCGTATCCCCGCGCTGACCACGGCCGGACAGAAGCTGCTGCTGGAGGCCGAAGCGGTGCTGGAACGCTGCCTGGCCCTGGAAGGCCACGCCGACAGCCTGACGGAGGAAACCGAACCGAGCCTGACCCTGGCCATCGAGGTGCCCTACAACACAGTGATGCCGGTGCTCTGTGAGTTCGAACGGGCCTTTCCTTATGTGGACCTGATCATCCGCCACCCGGTGTATGGCGACGTCGCCAGCATGGTGCAGAAGGGCGAAGTGGAAATGGGCATCGCCTTCTCCCAGCCGGAGTACCCACGGGAACTGGAGTTCCAGCAACTGGGCAAGCTGATCATGGCGCACGTCACCCACCCCACCCACCCGCTGGCGCAGCTGCCCCAGGTCAGCTTCGCCGACCTGCACGCCCATCGCCGCCTGGCCTTCAGCGCCCACGCCAGCAAGCTGCCCAGCAGCGAATACCTGCGCGCGCCGCAGCTATGGCAGGCGGAAAGCTACATGGCTTTGCTGGAAATGGTACGGGCGGGGCTCGGCTGGGCCACCCTGCCCCGCCAGTTGATCCATCGTGAGCTGGCCAGCGGTGACCTGGTGGAACTGCAACTGGCGGCCTATCCGCACACGGACTGGTTGGTGGGCGTGGATCTGCTCTGGCCGCGCCGCCAGGGTCGCGGCAAGGCCAAGCGCTGGCTCAGGGAGCGGCTGATGCGCAACAAGGTGTTCGAACTGGATAGCCACGGCAAGGCGACCACGCTCTAGGACGGGGCTCCCCGTCCAGGCTAAAAGTCCAGCATTCTGAACATCCGTGTTAGATGCTGAACCGAAAAATATTTTTCGATCAATATAAAAATCTATAACTATCAACTAGTTAGCCATGAAAAACCGATAAAAATCGGCCATTATTTTTTACGTTTTCCACCGACATCGTTTGACATATTAAACGGCTCTGGCAGGCTATATGGCAGGTCCCGACCGGAAATCGCCCCGACGATTGCCGGCAGTGCTCGGGATCTCAGGTAGCCCCAAACCTCACTGGAGCGCCTGCACAACAACGATAGGCTGAGCCTGTCCCAAGGTGAAATATGTCCAACAGCAACATTGGCAATAAGAAACAGACCACTCGTAAACCGGTCGTCCTGATGTCCATGGGCGCCCAGGAACGCAAGGGCCACGACTACCAGGTGATGACCCACAAGTACATCACGCCGCTGGTAGAGTTCTCCAAATGTGTACCGGTCCTCGTGCCCACCTGCTGCGGCAGCGAAGACCTCGAGCAGTACCTCGATATGGCTGACGGCGTTTACCTCACCGGTGCCGGCAGCAACATCGACCCGACCCTCTACGGCCAGGAAAACCTGACCCCGGAGAAGGCTCAGGACAAGGATCGCGACCTCTTCGACCTGCCCCTGATTCGTGCTGCCATCAAGCGCGGCCTGCCGATTTTCGGCATCTGCCGCGGCATGCAGGAAATCAACGTCGCCCTGGGCGGCGACCTGTACCAGAAGATCTATGCCGAGGCCGGCTTCAACGACCATCGCGAAAACCCGGAAAATCCGGTGGACGTCCAGTACGCCCCCGCGCACAGCGTGCGTGTGGAGCAGAACAGCTGGCTGCATAAGGTTCTGGGCACTGACACCATCCAGGTCAACTCGCTGCACGGCCAGGGTCTGAAAACCCTCGGCAAGGGCATCGAGGCCATCGCCCGGGCCGAAGACGGTCTGGTGGAAGCCATTCATGCGCCTACCCTCTCGCCCTTCCTCTTCGCGGTGCAGTGGCACCCGGAATGGCAGGCAGCGAAGAACCCCGATTCGGTGAAGATCTTCGAAGCCTTCGGTGAAGCCTGCCGCAATCAGGTGGAGCGCAAGTCCAAGGGCAAGACGCTCGACCACGTAGCCTGATCCACCCGTTCATGAGAAGACCCGGCAAACGCCGGGTTTTTTCATTTCCGCTGAACCGATGCATGGGCATCGGGCGTACCAGCAGATTGCAAGCCCGCCCTAGGACCCGGCGCGCTGCGCCTTTGCCAGTTTCGCCAGCCAGAGCGTCAGCACCACCATCAGGCACATGCAGGCAAAAGCCAGCCAGGCGTTGGGCCAGAGCAATGGCATGCCGAACAGGATCAGGCTGTCGTTGCCGCCCGGAACCAGGGTTGCCCCCACCCCCATCAGCGCCCCGCCGCAGAAGCACTTCAGCAGGTCGCGCAGGCTGGGCCAGCGGTGCTCCCACAACCCGGCGCTCCAGCCGCCCAGCAGCGCACCGGCGAACATCGCCGGAAGCAACAGGCCGCGCAGGCCGAGCGCCATGAAACGTCCGGTGGCCAGTTCGGCGAGGATGTCGGTGTAGGCCCAGGCGCCGACACAGACGAACAGCAGCAGGAAGCTGACGCCAAGCACGATGGTGGCGTGATGGGGCGACCAGAGGGACACATTGACCGAGCCGTTGTAACGGTTCCAGGCCAGCCAGCCCAGCCGCGCCACCAGGGCAGCGATGATCAGGGGTACCAGGCCGATGGGCACCCGCTGCATCCATTCGGGAATCGCCACCGGCATCGCCGACATCATGCCCAGCCCGTGCCCGGCCAGGCCGAAGCCGGCGAGAAAACCCGGCGGCGTCGCCAGCCAGGCCCATTGCCCGGAGCCGATCCGCGCCACCACGCCGAACGCACAGCCGCCATTGAGAAAGGCGCCGACTCCCAGCAAGGCACCGCCCAGCGCGGCATGCCAGTGCAGCGGGAAGCCCATGGGCACCATGGGCAGGTGATCGAGGGCGCGCAGCAGGACGAAGCCGCCCAGCACCCAGAGGGAGGTTTCCAGCAACGCGCGAAAGCGCGCCCAGCGGCGCCTGTGCACCACTTCTTCCAGCGCAGCCACCAGACAGGTGCCGCCGCGCTGCACGGCAAAGCCCATCAGCAGGGCCAGAAGCACGCTTGCCAGCAGGATCACGCCCTTGCCCTCCGCAGGCCGGGTCTTACGCAAAGATTAGCGGACCTTGCGCGCGCGACGCACCGCCGCCGTCTTCACCTTCCATCGTTGCAAATGCACTTCTAGCACTGCGTCAAAGCCTCTAGCATGGCCGCACCAACTGCCCATGGAGAGTCACAGTGACCATCGAAATCCGCCCAGCCCGCCCTGAAGACGCCCAACAGATCCTCGACTTCATCATCGAACTGGCGGTTTATGAGCGGGCCGGTCATGAGGTCATCGCCAGCGTCGAAGACATCCGCCGTACGCTGTTCGCCGAGAACGCGCCGTCCCGCGCGCTGATCTGCCTGAAGGACGAGCGGCCGATCGGCTACGCGGTGTACTTCTACAGCTACTCCACCTGGCTGGGGCGCAACGGCATCTACCTGGAAGACCTCTACATCACGCCGGAACAGCGCGGCATCGGCGCCGGCCGCCAGCTGCTGCGCGCAATCGCCCGTGAAGCCCTGGCCAACGACTGCGGCCGCCTGGAGTGGAGCGTGCTGGACTGGAACCAGCCCGCCATCGACTTCTACCGCTCCATCGGTGCCCTGCCCCAGGACGAGTGGATTCGCTACCGCCTGGATGGCGATGCCCTGCGGGAGTTCGCCGAAAGCAACGGCTGACACCCGCTCCTGTTCACATTCCAGCCCCGGAGCCCGGTGCTTCGGGCTGCATCCGAAGCGACAAAGCCTTGCAGCGGCCCCACGAAGCATTCGCGGACGCTGGCCTTTGTCTTTGCCTGTGCGAAAATGGCGAAATTGCAGAAAAGATGTCGCTGGAGACTGTATGGAAATTCTGGATTACGAAGACAGCCTTGAAACCTATCTGGGCGAACTGAGCGGAAAGAAGATCACGATAGTTTCCGCCTTCGCCAGCGGCACCGAGCCCCTGATCGACCAGCTGATCGAGAACGGCAACCAGCTGGACATCCTGGTCGGCTCCATCAACTCGCTCACATCTCCCGATTTCATCGATCACTGCCTGAATGAAGCCAACCCGGACCTTGCCCTGACGGTGGACTTTCGCTACCAGGCGAGCGTGAACTGGAAGCTCTACCTGATCGAGCCGGACGTGGTCATCGTCGGCAGCGCCAACCTCACCCAGGTAGGCGTCAGCCTGGTGCGCGACACCTGCACCCTGATCAACGATGCCGCCCTGTACGAGGCCTACCTGGCCCGCGTCCAGGCCCTCAAATCCATCGATGGCGTGCTGGCCTGCGACCACTCGCAAGCCTTCGAGGATGCGCTGGACACCTACCGGCAGAACCACCGCCGCATGCAGGCGGGCCTGGCGCGCAGCGCAGACTACCTGGACAGCGAAGGCTGGCTGGGCGACGACATCAACCAGAGCATTCCGCTCTTCATCTGGTACAGCGATCACTCGCAACAGTCCGAAGACGTGGCGCGCGATTACCTCAAGTCCAGCAGCGACGGCGTGGCCTGGGACGATGTCCGCGAGTTCTTCACCTACGAATGCGCCGAAGGCGCCCTGCCCTACGAGGAAGGCGACGTGGTGCTGACCGCGCGCTGCAACGGCTCGCACATCGGTTTCTACACCTTCGACCGCATCCTGTACCGCGACGGCACCTACTACATCTACGCCTACCGCAAGAAGCGCTACACCCAGCCGTTCAAGCTGGAGGGCGACCGCGAACTGCTCAAGGAAGCCATTCCGAAGTGGTACGAAGACGGCCGCACCGAAATCAACCGCGCCGACATCCTGCGCGTCATCCGTTGATCCCGCTGCCGAGGGGACGGCTTCGCCGTCCTGTCGCGAATGAATTCGCCCCCACAAGGAATGGCCATCCCGGCCCAGCCCTGTGGGGGCAATTTTCATCCCTACGAAAAAGACCACGCCTCGGCACCAACCCTGTAGGGGCGACTTCAATCGCCAAGCGGACCGCAGGTTCGGCCCCTCGGCCTTGCAGGGGGCAGCTTCGCCGCCCTTGGCGAAGGAAATCGCCCCCACAAGGAAAGCAATGAACCGCCCGGGAATATCAGGAACCGACGCTGTCCAGCTGGTCACGAATGCGCCGATTGAGCACGACCAGGCGGCGGGTGACCTCGTCCGTGTCCTTCGGCTTGTCGCCGGCACTCAACTGGCGTGCGCAAAGATTCAGCGCGGAAAGCACCATCAGTTCGTTGGCGGTGACATAGGGGAATTTCTTCTTGTTGGCGGCGATCTCCGCCTGCAGCATCGCTGCCGCGTCCTGCAGCACCTGCTCTTCGCCGGCCGGTGCCTTGATGTTGTACTCGCGCCCCAGGATGCGCAGCACACGGACGCTGTCGGTACTCATGCGCTGGTGCTGGCACGGCCCTCGCTGACGCGGCGGACCAGGGCCTGCAGGCGTTCGGCGGTGGCGTTGCTCTTCTCTTCCTGCTCCATCATCGCCAATTGCAGGCTGTCGTTCTCTTCGCGGACCTTGCGCAGCTCGGCACGGATGCGGGCGTTGTCTTCGGCGATGCCCTGGTTCTGTTGCAGGAGCTCGCTCACGAGCTGTTCGAGTTGTACGAGGGTGCTGTCCAGCATGGTTGTCTCCCGGACGGATGAAAATGGCCGCGGAGCATAATGAAAAGCCCCCTTTCTGGCCAGGGAAAATAAGGGTGATCAGACAGAACGTATGCTGTCAGTTCAATGGCTTAGATCGTTTTCTTCACATTGAACTCACAATACGAACCAAGCCGTTCCCGACGCGCGCGCCGGGACGATGACGAGTAGAATCCTGCAGTTGAAAAAGGTTCCGAGGTTGCAGCGGTGGAGTTACAGCAAGGGTTCGTCCTGACCCGGCATTGGCGGGACACGCCCGAGGGGACGGAAGTCGAATTCTGGCTGGCCACCGACAGCGGTCCGCGCCAGGTACGCCTGCCCGTGCAGACTTCGGTCGCCTTCATTCCCGCCGAGCATCGCGAGCGCGCCGAAACCCTGCTGCGCGGCGAGAAGGACGTGGAGCTGCGCCCCCTCGCCCTGTGCGACTTCCAGCACCGCCCGGTGCTGGGCCTGTACTGCAAGCAGCACCGCCAGCTGATGCGCCTGGACAAGGCCCTGCGCAAGGCCGGGGTGGATGTGCTGGAAGCCGATATCCGCCCGCCCGAGCGCTACCTGATGGAGCGTTTCATCACCGCCCCCGTACTCTTCGGCGGCACACCGGATGACAACGGCATCCTGCTGGACGCCCAGCTCAAGCCGACCCCCGACTACCGCCCAACGCTCAGGCTGGTATCGCTGGACATCGAGACCAGCGAACGTGGCGAGCTCTACTCCATCGCCCTGGAAGGCTGCGGCCTGCGCCAGGTCTACATGCTCGGCCCGGCCAACGGCGACGCAAGCGAAGTCGACTTCCAGCTCGATTACCGCGACAGCCGCGCCGCCCTGCTGGAAGCCCTGAACCAGTGGCTGGCCGAGCACGACCCGGACGCCATCATCGGCTGGAACCTGGTGCAGTTCGACCTGCGCGTGCTGCAGGCCCACGCCGAGAAACTGAAGGTACCGCTGCTCCTGGGCCGTGGCGGCGACCCCATGGGCTGGCGCGAGCATGGCAGCGGCAACAACCACTACTTCGCCGAGGCCAGCGGGCGCCTGATCATCGACGGCATTGAGGCGCTGCGCTCGGCCACCTGGAGCTTCCCCTCCTTCAGCCTGGAAAGCGTCGCCCAGACCCTGCTCGGCGAAGGCAAGGCGATCGACACGCCCTACCAGCGCATGGATGAGATCAACCGCATGTTCGCCGAGGACAAGCCCGCCCTGGCGCGCTACAACCTCAAGGACTGCGAGCTGGTCACGCGCATCTTCGAAAAGACCGGGCTGCTCCACTTCCTGCTGGAACGCGCCACGGTCACCGGGCTGGCCACCGACCGCAGCGGCGGCTCGGTGGCGGCATTCACCCACCTCTACATGCCGCTGATGCACCGCCTGGGCTTCGTCGCCCCCAACCTCGGCGAGAAGCGCCCCGAAGCCAGCCCCGGCGGCTTCGTCATGGATTCGCGCCCGGGCCTGTACGAATCGGTCCTGGTGCTGGACTACAAGAGCCTATACCCCTCGATCATCCGCAGCTTCCTGATCGACCCGGTGGGGCTGATCGAAGGCCTGCGCCAGCCGGACGACGAACACTCGGTGCCGGGCTTCCGCGGCGCCCGCTTCTCCCGTACCCGGCACAGCCTGCCGGCCATCGTGGAGCGGGTCTGGCAGGGCCGCGAGGCAGCCAAGCGCGAGGGCAACAAGGCCTTGTCCCAGGCGCTGAAGATCATCATGAATGCTTTCTACGGCGTACTCGGCTCCAGCGGCTGCCGCTTCTTCGACCCGCGCCTGGCCTCCTCCATCACCATGCGCGGCCACGAGATCATGCGGCGCACCCGCGAGCTGATCGAGGCCCAGGGCTACAGCGTGATCTACGGCGACACCGACTCCACCTTCGTCTGGCTCAAACGGCCCCACGGGGAAGACGACGCGGCGCGCATCGGCCGAAGCCTGGTGCAGCAGGTCAACCAGTGGTGGCGCGAGCACCTGATGCAGGAATACGGCCTGGAAAGCGCCCTGGAATTGCAGTTCGAAACCCACTACCAACGCTTCCTGATGCCCACCATCCGCGGTGCCGAGGAAGGCAGCAAGAAGCGCTACGCCGGCCTGGTGCAGCGCGCCGACGGCAGCCGGGAAATGGTCTTCAAGGGCCTGGAAACCGTGCGCACCGACTGGTCGCCCCTGGCGCAGCAGTTCCAGCAGGAACTCTACCAGCGCATTTTCAAGCACCAGCCGTACCGGGAATACGTGCGCGAGTACGTGGAGAAGACCCTCGCCGGGGAACTGGACGAACTGCTGGTCTATCGCAAGCGCCTGCGCCGCCAGCTCGACGACTACACCCGCAACGTGCCGCCCCACGTCCGCGCGGCGCGCATGGCCGACGAGTTCAACGACCGCCAGGGCCGGCCGCGCCAGTACCAGAACGGCGGCTGGATCAGCTACCTGATCACGGTGAACGGCCCGGAACCGCTGGAGACGCGCAGCTCTGCCATCGATTACGACCACTACCTGACCCGCCAGCTGCAACCGGTGGCAGACGCCATCCTGCCCTTCGTAGGCGATGACTTCGCTTCGCTGATCGACAGGCAGATGGCGTTGTTCTAGGGGCAGTAGCGCAAAGGTCCGCTGACCCGGATCTTGTGGGGGCGATTTCAATCGCTAAAGCGGACCGCAGGTTCGCCCTTCGGCCCTTCGGGGGCAGCTGCGCCGCCCTTTGCGAATGAATTGGCCCCCACACAAAAGAGAGAACCTTGTGTGGACCGCTCTCAGATCGAGATCAGCCCATGCTCCAGGGCGTACTTCACCAGGGCGGCGGGCGTGTCGATGTTCAGCTTGCGGCGGATGCTGAGGCGGTAGGTCTCCACCGTGCGAACGCTGATATCCAGCTCGCGGGCGACTTCCTTGTTGTTCAGCCCCTTGGCGAGCATCGACAGGACCTGAAGTTCGCGCGGGGTGAGTTCGTTCTCGTCGCGGATGTTGGTGGCCAGCTTGCGGGCGATTTCCGGGCTGTAGAAGCTGCCGCCGGCGACGATGGCCTCGATGGCGGCGATCAGTTCCTGGGATGGCGCGTTCTTCAGCACGTAGCCGAAGGCGCCGGCATTGATGGAGCTGCGCACGTACTCCTGGTTGTCGTACATGCTGAGGATGAGGATCTTGATGCCCGGATAGAGGCTGCACAGCCTGCGGGTCAGCTCCAGGCCGTTCATGTCCCTGAGGCCAACGTCCACCAGCAACAGGTCCAGTTCGGTGGAGGCAACAAGTTCCAGCGCCGCCTCCCCGGATTCGGCCTCGGCCACCACCTCGAAGTGGGGCATGGCCGAGAGCAGGGATTTCAAGCCATCGCGCACCAGCACATGGTCATCGATCAGCGCAATTCTGATGGGTTGCGGCAAGCTCATCACGGCCTCTGGGGGTCACGAAGCGGGCCGTCAGGCCCGCTGCAAGGGAATCTCGACCTGCAATTCCGTGCGGCCGCTCATCGAAGACAGAGTGAAGGTGCCGTGGTGATGGTCGACCCTCTCCCTGATATTGCGCAGCCCGATTCCCTGGCTCCGATCCATCAGGCGGGGGTCGAACCCCACGCCGTTGTCCTCCACACGCAGAGCAATGGCACCCTGGCTGGAGGCGAGCGAGATTATAGCGGCGCTGGCCCTGGAGTGGCGTTCGATGTTGCCCAGGGCTTCCTGGATGATGCGGAACAGCGTGACGCGCACGTCCATGTCCAGGCTGCTGTCGTCCAGCCCGCGCTCATACTGGGTGCGGACCCCCGTACGCTGCTCGAACTCGCGCACCAGCTGCTCGATGGCCGGCGACAGGCCGAGGGTGTCCAGCAACGATGGCCGCAGATCGTGGGAGATACGGCGGATTTCGCCGATGGCCTCACCGAGCCGCGCAGTCCCCGCGCGCAGGTTCTCCAAGCCCTTGCCCTGCCCGTTCTCCAGCTCCAGGCTGGCCAGTTCGAACTGGAACTTGATGGAAACCAGCTGCTGGCTGATGCCATCGTGCAGTTCGCGAGACACCCGCGAGCGCTCCTCTTCCTGCAGGTTGACGATGCGCTGGTTGAGGGCGGAGAGCTTGCGGTCGGCCAGGCGATGTTCGGAGAAATTCAGCATCAGGCCGCCGGTGAACACCACCAGCACAGCGATCAGCGAAAAGGACGCGATGGCCAGCACCGTGGTCAGCACCCCCGTGGCCACCTCCTGGCGCGACTTCCGGGTGGCCACCTCCACGTCGTCGATGTAGATGCCGGTGCCCAGCATCCAGCCCCAGCGATCCAGCATCACCACGTAGGAGAGCTTCTCGGTCACCTGGCCGGTGGACGGCTTATCCCAGGTGTAGAGTTGGTAACCGTCGCCCTTGCTGGCGCTTTCGAGCAGCGCCTGGATCACCGGCAGGCCGTTCTTGTCCTTCATGCCGATGAGCTCCTTGCCCACCAGGTTGGCCTGCCGCGGGTGCATCAGGTTCTTGCCGTGGCGATCGTAGACGAAGAAGTAGCCGTCCAGCCCGAAGTTCGCCCGCGACAGCATGTGCAGCGCCTGCTGCCTGGCCTCCTCATCGTCCCGGCCGCTGTCGTACAGAGGCGCGATCAGGCTGAGGGCCAGCTCCAGGTAGTTTTTGAGCTCGGCTTTCTTGGCGGCCATGATGCTGCTTTCCACCAGCCTGGCCTGATCCTCTTCCAGCTTGCGACTCTGGGCGAACACCAGCACGCAGATGAACAGCACCGAGACGATGAGCGGCAGGACGCTGAGGGTGACGATCTTTTGTTTGAGTTGCATGGCCATTCACTTCACAACCTGGCTGAGACCGCACGCGTCATCGTGGAAGTCGCTTTTCACTTCCACCGCTGCTGCCTGTATCGAGGCCGTTGGTGGATCGGTGAAGCGTGATCCACCCTGCGAAAGCCCCGTGTACTGGCGAGGTCACAGCTGCGACGCTTCGAACCCCGCACGGATCTTCTCTTCCGGCAGCTGGTCGCCGATGAAGACCATCACGCTCTCGCGCGCCTCGCCGTCCTGCCACTCGCTGTCCCAGTCGAAACCGTAAAGTCGCAGCACGCCCTGGAACACCAGGCGGCGCGGCTCGCCGTCGACGCAGAGCACGCCCTTGTAGCGCAGCAGGGAATTGCCGTGCTCTTCCAGCAGCCCTTCCATGAAGCTGCTGAGTTTGTCCATGTCCAGCGGGCGCTCGCTCTTGAGCACCAGGGTGCCGATGCGATCCGGCGTCGCCGCCGGCGAGAGCGGACGCAGACTCAGTGCCGGGCCGACGTCGGCATTGAGGTTGAAGCCGCGCACGTCGAGCAACTCGGCCAGGTCGATGCGGCCGTGGTCCACCACGCGGATCGGCGCGCGGCGGTTGATGCGGGACAGGCGCTGGCAAAGGGCATCGAAGTGCGCCTCGTCCACCAGGTCGCGCTTGCTCACCAGGATGCGGTCGGCAAAGCCCACCTGGGCCTGGGCCATGGTTTCCTGCAGGTGGCGTTCGGCGTTCGCCGCGTCCACCAGGGTGATGATGCCGTCCAGCACGTAGCGCTCGCAGAGTTCTTCGTCAGCGAAGAAGGTCTGCGCCACCGGCGCCGGGTCGGCCAGGCCGGTGCACTCGATCACCAGCCGGTCGAAGGCCAGCTCGCCGGCGTCCAGGCGTTCCAGCAGCAGGAACAGCGCCTTCTCCAGCTCCACGTGGATGGAGCAGCAAACGCAGCCGTTGGCCAGGGTCATCACCTGCACGGCCTGATCGCCCAGCAACTGGCCGTCGATGGGGGTTTCGCTGAACTCGTTCTCGATCACCGCGATCTTCAGGCCGTGCTCGGCCTTGAGGATGTGCTTGAGCAGGGTGGTCTTGCCGGCACCGAGAAAGCCGCTGAGCACGGTGACCGGAATGGGGAGATGGGCAGACATCAGGCAATCCTCGAAATCAGGTTTCAACCCGTAGGAGCGAGCTTGCTCGCGAACAGTTCTTCGCGAGCAAGCTCGCTCCTACAAAAAAGGTGGTTCCGGGGGATGACCGGAAACAAGAGCGCCACGGCTAGGCGTGGCGCTCAGGTTACCGCATCGGGGGGTTCAACAGCAGCGTACGGGCCGTCCCTTGCCGCCGCCATAACGCGCCTCCTGGCGCTCGCGGAAGAACTCCTCGTAACTCATCACCGGCTTGTCCGGGTGCTTGTTCTGCATGTGCTCGACGTAGGTGTCGTAGTCGGGCATGCCCACGAGCATGCGCGCGGCCTGCCCAAGGTACTTACCCATGCGGCTGAGGTCATTGAACATGCTCGTGGTCTCCTCAAGCGTCCGGAACCGGCTGGAACGGCGATTCCTTGTCGGTGCGCTCGGACTTCAGCCAGGCGCTGCGGCCGACCTTGATGGCGTAGAACAGGATGCTCAGCACCACGAAGAGGAACAGCGCGGTCAGGGTCGCGTTGGTGTAGGCATTGAAGATCACATGCTGCATCTGCCCCATGTCCTTGGCCGGAGCCAGGATCTGGCCAGAGGCGGCGGCATCGCTGTACTTCCGGGCCAGGGCCAGGAAGCCGACGGCCGGGTTCGGGTCGAGCAGTTTGATCAGGCCTGCGGTGGTGGTGCAGATCAGCAGCCACAGGGCCGGCAGCAGGGTCACCCAGACGTAGCGCTGGCGCTTCATCTTGATCAGCACCACGCAGCCCAGCATCAGGGCGATACCGGCGAGCATCTGGTTGGAGATGCCGAACAGCGGCCACAGGGTGTTGATGCCGCCCAGCGGATCGACCACACCCTGGTACAGCAGCCAGCCCCAGAGGGCCACGCAACCGGCGGTGGCGATGAGGTTGGCGGTCCAGGACTCGGTTTTTTTCAGGGCCGGGATGAAGTTACCCAGGAGGTCCTGCAGCATGAAGCGACCGGCACGGGTACCGGCGTCCACCGCGGTGAGGATGAACAGCGCCTCGAAGAGGATCGCGAAGTGGTACCAGAAGGCCATGGTGTTCTCACCCGGCAGCACCTGGTGGAGGATCTGCGCGATACCCACGGCCAGGGTCGGCGCACCGCCGGCGCGGGCCAGGATGCTGTGCTCACCGATATCGGTGGCGGTCTGCTGCAGCACTTCCGGGGTGATGGCGAAGCCCCAGCTGCTGACGGTGGCCGCCACGGCGTTCACGTCGGTGCCCACCAGCGCGGCCGGGCTGTTCATGGCGAAGTACACGCCCGGCTCGATCACCGAGGCGGCGACCATGGCCATGATGGCGACGAAGGACTCCATCAGCATGCCGCCGTAACCGATGTAGCGGGCGTGGGTTTCGTTGGCCAGCAGCTTCGGCGTGGTGCCGGAGCTGATCAGCGCGTGGAAGCCGGAGACCGCGCCGCAGGCGATGGTGATGAACAGGAACGGGAACAGGGTGCCCTTCCACACCGGGCCGGTGCCGTCGACGAACTGGGTCAGCGCCGGCATTTTCAGCTCGGGGGCGATGATCAGGATGCCGATGGCCAGGCCAACGATGGTGCCGATCTTGAGGAAGGTCGACAGGTAGTCACGCGGCGCGAGGATCAGCCACACCGGCAGCACGGCAGCGACGAAACCGTAGCCGATCAGCATCCAGGTGATCTGCACGCCGGTGAAGGAGAAGGCCGGGCCCCAGACCGGGTCGGCGGCAACCTGGCCACCGAGCCAGATGGAGGCCAGCAGCAGGACCACGCCGATGACGGAAATCTCGCCGATGCGGCCCGGGCGGATGTAGCGCATGTACACGCCCATGAACACCGCGATGGGGATGGTCGCCATCACCGTGAACATGCCCCACGGGCTTTCGGCCAGGGCTTTCACCACGATCAGCGCCAGCACCGCGAGGATGATGATCATGATCAGGAAGCAGCCGAACAGCGCGATAGTGCCCGGGATCCGGCCCATCTCTTCGCGGACCATGTCCCCAAGGGATCGGCCGTTACGGCGGGTAGAGAGGAACAGCACCATGAAGTCCTGCACCGCACCGGCCAGGACCACGCCGGCGATCAGCCAGAGGGTGCCGGGCAGGTAGCCCATCTGCGCGGCGAGTACCGGGCCCACCAGCGGACCGGCACCGGCGATGGCGGCGAAGTGGTGACCGAAGAGGATGTGCTTGTTGGTCGGAACGTAGTCCAGACCGTCGTTGTTCAACACCGCAGGTGTTGCACGGGAGGGGTCCAGCTGCATCACCTTGTTGGCGATGAACAGGCTGTAGTAGCGGTAGGCAATCAGGTAGATCGCGGTTGCAGCAGTAACGATCCAGAGGGCGTTGATCGCTTCGCCCCGACGCAGTGCCACGGTGCCCAGCGCGAATGCGCCCAGCAGGGCAACAGCGAACCAGGCAATTCGGGAAGCCAGTTGGGTCATGGAATGATCTCCTGCCGCGTGGGGTTACCTGCGGCGGCTCTTGTTGTTGTTTATGCCCGGACAGGGGCAGCCGACACTATCGACGCCCGGCGCCTGTGGAGGAATTCGCACAACTACGAAGCACAGCTACGTAGTACTACGTAGCCAGCATGCCCCTTCTCGGGGCACGGGGCTTTCCTGTTGGGGGCAGCTGCGCTGCCCTTGGCGAATGAATTCGCCCCTTCAAAAAGCCGTTCACCACCGGATTCACCTGTGAGGGCCATTTCAATCGCAAAGCGGACCGCAGGTTCGCCCTGAAACCCTGTAGGGGGCAGCTTCGCTGCCTTTAGCGAATGAATTCGCCCCCACAAGAAAAGCCAATCCCGGCACAAACCCTGTAGGGACGATTTCAATCGCCAAGCGAACCGCAGGTTCGCCCTTCAATCGCTCGCTGCAGCCGAAAGCGGCGCCCCCTCCCTCCGGAGAGAGAGGGAGCCATCAGTGGAAGATAAAAGACCAGGACTTCAAGGCATGGCCGGAGGTTCGGCTGGCGGCGGGTTATCGACCGGAGGTTGATCGTCCGGCAGAACGTTCCTGGCCCGGGGGATGCCCGCCGCGAACCAGCTCTGATTGGCCGCATTGCGAATCAGCAGCACGGGGCTGTCGCATGGGGTTGGTGGTGCGGGGGTGAATACATCGCGGATCACGAAGTCACCCTCTTCGGTCAGCGGCACGCCGACCGGGTTGGTACTGTGCTCCGTGAACGGCTCCGCCGCGCCGCAGAACAGCGTGGCGAATACCGACTGTCCGGTAGCCCTGCCGATGTTGTTGCCCCCACCCAGGATCAGGCCACGGCCGAATGCCACAAGGTCACCGGCCGCGCTTACCCGCGCATCGAAGGTGCGGATCACCCAGATCTGCCCGGCTGGCTGCACGCCGCGCACCAGGTTGCGGTTGACCACGGTGGCGATAGCGTCCACGCCCTGCCCGCTGGAAACCGGCAACACGCCGATACCGCCCCTGAAGCGCAGCACGGCATTTGCGGCGGCCGGATCACCGGCAGCCGGGTCACCGGCAGCCAGGGCAGTAGCCCCCAGCGCTGCAGCGAGCAGCAGGACGGGAATGGTGAGGGCTGTCGTTCTTTTCATGTCGGTACCTCCTCTCTGGCGCCCAACGGGATGTCCGGCGGGTCGCCGCAATAGGGAGAGAGGGAGTAGTCCATGAACCCTTGTGACAAGGGCAAGCGGGGCTCGTGACCTGAGGGCCTCTGGAAATGAAAAAGCCGCTGCAGGGTCGCTGGCCGTGATGGGGTGGACCGGGCGAACCACCTCTCTCCTCCGGTTGGTGGATGGGCCTTGCGCCGCGTCAGAAAAACGCTGGGCCCCACCTTCCGTCAGAGCCGGCACGAACACGAACTACAGGATGGCGAGGGTGCGAAACTCTGGATGTATTGCACGAAGCAATATATGCCCGTGCCACCAGCCCCCCGGCCCGCCTGTCCTGTGATGGCGTCCTGGCACTGCCCTTCGTCGGGAAAACGCCCTGCCCGCTCCGCCAAGGGCTGCCGACCCGAGGGTCGGCAGCCAACGGCCATCAGAAGCTGAAGTCCACCTTGGTCCAGAGGGTGCGCCCTGGCTCGTTGATGGCCACCGCATCGGCCGGGAAGCCGAAACCAGCATCCCCGGCGCGGTTCAGGTGTTCCGCATAGGCCTTGTCGAAGAGGTTGTCGACACCCGCGCTGACCTTCAGCTGCGGGCTCAGGCGGTAGGCGGCGTTGAGGGAGAACACGCCGAAACCGGCACTTTTGCCGAAGTCCTGCCCCACCACGTTGCCCTTGCCTTCGGCCACGCGGTTCTGCGCGGCCACCACGCGCCACAGGGCGCCGGCGCTCCAGTCGTCCTGTTCGTAGGTAAGGCCGAGGCGTACCTCCAGCGGCGGCATCTGCGGCAGGGCCTCGTCGTCCGAGCTGTTCTTGCCCCAGGCATAGGCCAGGGTGGCGTCGGTCTTCCAGTGGTGATCCAGACGCCAGGCCGCCCCCAGCTCGCCCCCCATGATGCGGGCGTCGATGTTCTCGGCGCGGGAGGTGGCGCCCATCATCCCCGGCGTGTAGGTGAAGAGAATGTAGTCGCGCACCTGGCCGACGTAACCCGACGCCCAGGCTTCCAGGTCGCCGCCCTGGTACTGCACGCCGAAGTCGAACTGGGTGGTCTTCTCCGGCTTCACCCCGTCGAAGGCATTGGCCGAGCCGGCCGGGCCGTGTCCCGGCGAGAACAGCTCCCAGTAGTCGGGGAAGCGCTGCACATGGCCAAGCCCGGCGTAGAGGGTGGTGGGCGAATCGGCCAGGTCGTGCTCGAAGCGCGCGAAACCGCTGGGCAATGTGTCGGTGCGGGTTGCGCCGAACGTGGGGTTGGCCCGCCCCATCTTGCCGCTGGTGGCGCGCGAGTCCTCGGCAGAGGCACGGTCCAGGCGACCGCCGGCCACCAGGCGGTTGCGCGGCGCGACGTTCCAGGTGGTCTCGGAGAACAGGCCGTAGTTGTGGAACAGCGCGTCCTTGCTCCAGGGGAACTGGTCGGCGTCGGTGAAGCGGCCACTCATCATGTCGAAGCGCGAGCTGCGCTTGCGGTGCTCGCTGCGCATCAGGTCCAGCCCGGCCACCCACTCCACGTCGGTCCACCTTAACGTGGCCGCGAAACGTCCGCCCACCGTGCGGCGGTCGACGTTCGAGGCCATCGGCATGGGCATCGAGCTGCTGGGGTCGGGGCTGCGCAGGCGGAAGTTGTCCATCACGTGGTCGGCGTAGTTGTAGTAGAGCTGCGCCTCCAGCTTGTCCAGCACGCCGCCGAGGTTGTCGCGCTCGAAACGCAGGCCAAGGCTTTCGCGCAGGAACTGGCTGCCGTCCATGCCGCGGCCGGCGTAGCGCGCCTCACCGTCGCCCTTGCCGGCGGTGAGCTCCACCAGGGTGTCTGGGTCCGGCGTCCAGCCCAGGGCCAGGTCGCCATTCCACTTGTTCCAGCGCGACGGCACGGTATCGCCATTGCCGTCTTCGTAGTCGTCCGCCTGGGCCTGGTTGCCCACCACGCGCAGGTAGCCGAGCTCGCTGCCCAGGGAGCCGTCCAGCACCTTGTCGAAGCGGCCGCTGGAGCCCGCCAGCACGCTGCCGCGCAGCCGACTGCCGAGTTCGCCGAAGCGTTCCGGCTCGCGGTCGAAACGCACGGTGCCGGCCGACGCGCCGGGGCCCCAGAGCACGGTCTGCGGCCCTTTGATCACAGTGAGCCGGTCGAAGGTTTCCGGGGAGATGTAGGAACTCGGCGCGTCCATCCGTCCCGGGCAGGCGCCGATCATCAGGCCGCCGTTGGTGAGCAGGTTGAGCCGCGAGCCGAACATGCCGCGCAACACTGGGTCGCCATTGGTGCCGCCGTTGCGGATGGCGGAGAAGCCGGGAATGGTTTTCAGGTAGTCGGCCGCGTCGCTGGCGGGAACCGGCTGACGGGCGTCCTTCGGATCCGCCACCACGGTCAGGGGCGAACTCTGCTGCACGGCAGTGACGACAGTGGGCTCGATTTCTTCCGGCATTCGCTCCTCGCTCAGGCTGAGCCCGGACAGGGTCAGGCCGAGGAACAGGGTGAAAGGACGGGTGCAGTGGCGCGCAACAGCGCGGCCGTGTGGATTGGTCTGTTTCATGAGTCTTCCAGAATCGATGGTCAGGCTGCCCCTCCGGGGCAGTGCGGCGGCGAATCAGGAAGAACGGGGCGGCGCGCGAGATCGGGCGCCGGGGAACAGCGGCGCCTGCGCTGGCAGGCCGACGCGCCAGGACCTCTCCGGCGCAGCCGCGACGGGCACCGCCAGAAGGGCGCCCGGCAGCGAGTTGCCCAGGGCGGGGCTCGCCGCCAGCAGGTCGCAGTAGCCGCAGGCATCCAGGGGCGAGGGCCGCCCATGATGCGCAGACGTTGGCGGCGGCTGTTGGTCGTGGTCACAGGCCAGCTCCGTGAGCCAGCCGGGCAGCTCCGCCTGCGCCACGCGGACCTGGGACGCCAGCGCGCCGAAATAGATCGCCAGCATCGCGAACAGCCCCAACCACAGGCCCACGCGCATCCGCACGGGCAAGGCCGTGGCATGGGCGTGACGATGGCGGATGCGTGAGGCAGCCATGGAGTCGGCGAATCCGGTTGCAGGGACGATCGGGCAACGGCCTCACGCCGAAGCGCGGCGCGAGCAGTCGCAGGGTTCAGACGGACGAATCCGGGTCTGGAACGATGTCAGGCTAACGGGGAGGCCCGTGGACTGGCCGAAGGCCAGGTATGGCGCGGCGGGTGTCTGTCACCCCCGGCATGAGGAAGGAAAGGCGCCCTGCCCGCTCCGAGCAGCCAGGACAGCAGCACCACCGCGACAGCGCCGAGGATGGCCCCAGCGCACAGCGGGCATTTGAAGAGGTCGGACCAGCCACTGGCGGCGCTGCCGCCGAGGTCACCGTCCGAGGTCGGGCCGCTGGCCGAACCCTCGGAGCAGAATTGCCCGCCAATACCGCTCAGCTCCAGCCCCATCGCCTGGCCATGGAGCAAGCCGCAGGCGAACAGATTGAACAGGACGCAGGCATAGAGCATCCAGGCAATCAGCGAGCGGTCTTGGCGGGCAGATTTCATGGGCGGCGACTCTAGCACTGGCGTTCCAGGGCAGGAAACCGCAAGCCCATGCGGTGGATTGCCACATGGATGTCCAGGCCGGACGGCGCCCGGACCTCAGAAGCTGTCGATGGGAATCTTCAGGTAGCAGATACCATTGGACTCGGCCGGCGGCAGCTGGCCGGCACGCATGTTCACCTGCACCGCCGGCAGGATCAGCGCAGGCATGTTCAGGGTGGCGTCGCGCGCGCTACGCATGGCGACGAAGCTGTCTTCATCGATGCCCTCGCGGACGTGGACATTACTCGCGCGCTGCTCGGCCACCGTGGTTTCGCAGCAGAACTCGTCGCGCCCTGGCGTCTTGTAGTCGTGGCAGAGGAACAGGCGGGTTTCGCCCGGCAAGCCGAACAGGCGCTGGATGGAGCGGTACAAGGCGCGGGCGTCGCCATCGGGGAAATCGCAGCGCGCGGTGCCGTAGTCGGGCATGAACAGGGTGTCGCCGATGAAGGCAGCGTCACCGACCAGGTAGGTCATGCACGCCGGCGTGTGGCCCGGAGTATGGAGGGCGAGGAGTTCCAGATTACCGATGGCCAGGCGATCGCCGTCCTGCAACAGAATGTCGAACTGGCGGCCGTCGGTGGCGAAGTCCTCGCCGGCATTGAACAGCGCGCCAAAGCGCCGCTGCACCTGGGTGATATGCCCGCCGATGGCCAGCGCCCCGCCCAGTTCGTGCTTGAGCCAGGCGGCCGCGGACAGGTGATCGGCATGCACATGGGTTTCCAGCAGCCAGTCCACCGTCAGCCTCTGGTCGCGCACGTAGGCGACGATCCGCCCGGCCCCCGCGTGGGAGGTGCGTCCGCTGGCGGCGCAGTAATCCAGCACCGGGTCGACGATGGCGCAACGTCCGCTGTCCGGGTCGCTGACCACATAGCTGAAGGAACAGGTGGCCGGGTCGAAGAAGGCCTGCACCTGTGGATTCATGGAGGTCGATTCCTGCAATTGGACTCGATCTGAAGTATGGACCGTCATTTGGCTGAGTTTTCTTGGTCGAAGGCGAACACTTGTCACAGCCAAGTTTCATAGGGTTCCTTCCTGGCATTAACTGGGACGCACTTAATTTCTCTCGTTATCCTGCATCCAGGCCGGGATATCCCTCATTCCATGCAGCACCCGCCACACATCAATGTGATCATCACGCTCGATATAGAAGACCAGATAGGGGTAGCGCTTCAACGTCCAGGAACGTAGTCCCGGCAGATCGAGTTCGTGGGCGTACCGTGATGACCCCAATTCGGGATGCCGACTGATGTGCTTGTAGGCTCGCTCCAGGGCGCCGATGAAGCCGAGAGCGGCTTGCTCAGTTGCCTCGCTCAGGTAGTAGCTGATGGCATCGTCGATATCCTGATTGGCTATTTTGCGAGGGATGATGGGCTTGGCCTTCATGCCTCGGCGTTCCGTACCCGGTTGCGCAGCGCCGCGAAGTAGGTCTCATCGGCCGGGGCGGCAGGGGCGGAGGCGGCGCCCTCCAGAAGCAAGTTACGCAGGCGCTGACGGTCCTGGTCCTTGCGGATCAGTTCGCGGACATACTCGCTACTCGTGCCAAAGCCGCGCTGGCTAACCTGGTCATCGACAAAGCGCTTGAGGGCGTCGGGCAGGGAAATGTTCATGGTGCTCATGGGAAACCACCTTTTGGCAAATTTTGCCAAACCATCTTAGCATCCGGTTTTGACGGCAGGTGTCGAGGAAGTGTCGAAATCACAGGCACGAACTGTCGATAATCGACACGGGTGGACGGCTGAAAACCCTGAACTGAGCAGAGCTGCGACTGACTCAGCCAACCCTCGGTATGGTTTTGCCCCCTATCCAACGGTCAGTCGCGCGGCGGCTCCAGGCCGCGCAGGGGAATGGGCGCGGACATGACGATGGACGTCCGCGTTTCGCCGAAGTGATTGATGCTGCCGACGAAGCGCTCCAGATGCCGGATGTCGCGGGTCACCACCCGCAGGATGAAGGAGTCCTGGCCGGTGACATGCAGGCACTCCAGCACCTCGGGCATCTGTTGCAACTGGGCGATCAGCCGCGCCTTGTCCGGCTGCGGGGTGGTCATGCCGATCAGCGCCATCACCCCGTACCCGGCCTTCTCCGGCGAGACGCTGGCGCAATAGGCCTCGATCACCCCGGCCTCCTCCAGGCGTTTGAGCCGCTCGGAGGTGGCCGGCAAGGACAGTGCCACGCGCGAGGCGAGGTCCGTCAGGGAGATGCGCCCTTCCCGCTGCACCACTTGCAGGATCTTCCAGGACTTGGCATCGAGCTCCATATTTCTCAGGCCTCCCGGGCCAACTGCGTAAATTGTTCAGGCGATTACCCGAAACTTCCGTAATCCCTGCATTCAGCATCGAGGCAGTGCAGCGCAAAATATTGCCCACGTCCACTGCCTCCGGAGCCTGATCATGGCGGCCCTGCTGTTTCTCAAATCCGTCCTGATCGGCCTGTCCATCGCGGCGCCGGTCGGCCCCATCGGCCTGCTGTGCATCCAGCGCACCCTGAGCCATGGTGCGCGCATCGGATTCATCAGCGGCCTGGGCGCCGCGGCGGCCGATGCCTGCTACGGGGCGCTGGGCGCCTTCGGCATCGGCGCCATCACCCGCGCCTTCGTGGCGCTGGCCACCCCGCTCGCCATAGCCGGCGCCTTGTTCCTGGCCTGGATGGGCCTGAAGATGCTGCGCGCAACCCCACCCGAGCGCGCGGCCAGTGCCGGCGACCCGGTGCATGCCCTGCCAGCGTTCGTCTCGGTGTTCCTGCTGACCTTGAGCAACCCGCTGACCATCCTCTCCTTCATCGCCATCTTCGCCACCCTGTCCGGCGGCGAGACGCTGGCCGGGGTGGACGGGCTGCTGATGGTGCTGGGCGTGTTCTGCGGCTCGGCCCTCTGGTGGCTGGCCCTGACCCTGGGCGTGTCCCTGATCCGTCACCGGCTGGGCGTGCGTGCCATGCAGTGGATCGACCGTACCGCTGGCGTCTTCCTGTTGGGCTTTGCGGCCTGGCAGCTGGCGCGGGTGGTGGCTAGCTGAGTCGTGTGGCAGGCCATCGCCTGCTCAGAGACTGAAGTCGCCCCTACAGGAAAGCCCCTTCACGCCATCTGCCCGATCGTCCTGCGGAACCGCCCCAGCGCAGCGGCGAAGAACGCACCACCGATGCCGATGATCGCCAGCAATTGCGGCCAGACGATGTCCAGGCCGGCGCCGCGATAGAGGATGGCCTGGGCCAATGCCACGAAGTGGGTGGTCGGTGCCGCCAGCATGATGTGCTGCACCAGCTCCGGCATGCTCTCCCGTGGCGTGGTGCCGCCGGAGAGTATCTGCAGCGGCATCAGCACCAGGATGGTCAGCAGCCCCAGTTGCGGCATGGAGCGCGCCACTGTACCGAGGAAGATGCCTATCGAGGTGGTGGCGAAAAGGTGCAGCCCCGCCGCCAGCAGGAACAGGCCGATGGAGCCGCCGATGGGAACCGCCAGCCAGCCCTGCACCACCAGTTTCAATGACAGCGCCGCCGCCAGCAGCACCACCAGCCCCATGGACCAGACCTTGGCCAGCATGATCTCGAAGGCCGACAGCGGCATCACCAGCAAGTGCTCCACCGTGCCATGTTCCCGCTCGCGGATCAGCGCGGCGCCGGTGAGGATGATCGACAGCATGGTGATCTGATTGATCACCTCCATCACCCCGCCGAACCAGGCCTGGGTCAGGTTGGGGTTGAACAGCATGCGCGGCGCCAGCTCCACCGGTTGCAGGCTGGCGCCCCGGTAGCGCTGGACGAACTGCTGCAGTTCCTCGGCGACGATGCTCTGGATGTACCCCGCGCCGCTGAACGCCTGGCCGACCTGGGTGGCGTCCACATTCAACTGCAGCGCCGGGCTGCGGCCGGCGAGCACGTCGCGCTGGAAGTCCGGCGGAATGTTCAGGGTGAAGGTGTACTGCCCGGTATCCATGCCCCGGTCCATGGCGGCCTGGTCGATCATCGCCGGCGGGCGGAAATACGGCGGCTGGAAGGCATCGATAAGCTGGGTGGAAAGCTGCGAACGGTCCTCGTCCACCACCGCAATGGGGGCGTTATGCAGGGTTTCCGGCAGGCCGGTGGCGGAGCTGTAGACGCCCAGGCTGAAGGCCCAGGCGATCAGCAGCAGCATGGCGTAGTCGCGCTGCAGGCTGCGGAATTCCTTGATCCCGAGGTGAAAGACATTGGCCAGTGCGCGCATGGCTCAGTCCTCCTGCTTCTTCAGCGCCAGCACGCTGAGCAGGGTGAGCAGCGGAATGGCCACGGCCAGCGCGAGGAAGTACGGCGCAAGGTCGGCAAAGCCCAGGGCCTTGGAAAACACGCCCCGACTGATCACCAGAAAGTGCGAGGTGGGATAGAGCTTGCCCATCAGCGCCGCGCCGCCCTCCAGGGACGACACCGGGTGCACCAGCCCGGAGAACTGGATGGCCGGCACCATGGTGGCGATGGCCACGCCGAACACCGCGGCGATCTGGCTGCGCATGAAGGTGGACATCAGCAGGCCGATGCCGGTGGCCACGCAGACATAGAGCAAGGCGCCGGCCAGCAGCGCCAGCAGGCTGCCCTTGAGTGGCACGCCGAACACCAGCACCGCCAGGGCCGCCATCAGCACGAAGTTGAACATTCCCATCGCCACATAGGGCAGTTGCTTGCCGAGGAGGAATTCCAGCCGCGTGACCGGCGTGACGTAGAGGTTGGTGATCGAGCCCAGCTCCTTCTCGCGCACCACGCCAAGGGCCGTAAGCATGGCCGGGATCATGATCAGCAGCAGCGGAATCACCGCCGGCACCATGGCCTGGATGCTTTCCACGTCCGGGTTGTAGCGGTAGCGCAGTTCGACGCTCGCCGTCGCCGGCATTGCGGCGCTGCTGGAGGTGCGCGCCAGTTCCCGCAGGTAGTCGCTGTGCAGCCCCTGCACATAGCCCTTCACCGTGTTGGCGCGGGTCGGCATGGCGCCGTCCACCCAGACGCCGATCTGGGGGCTGGCGCCGCGCTTGAGGTCACGGCCGAAGCCCGGCGGAATCTCGATGGCCAGGCTCAGCTCGCCGCTGCGCATGCGCCGGTCCAGCTCGTCGTAGTCGCGGATCGGCGCCTTCTCGATGAAGTAGCGCGAGCCGGCGATGTTCAGCGCGTACGACTGGCTGGTGGTGGTCTGGTCACGGTCGAGCACGGCGTAGGACAGGTCCTCCACGTCCAGGCTGATGCCGTAGCCGATGATGAACATCAACAGCACCGTGCCCAGCAGCGCCAGGGTCAGGCGGATGGGGTCGCGGCGCAGCTCCATGGCCTCGCGCCGGGCGTAGCTGAACAGGCGCTGCGGGCTGAAGCCGGGGTTGGCCGGAGCCTGATGGGTGGGCGCGGACGACGCTGGAGCCTCGGCGGGCGGCTGGGCGCCCTGCCCTGCCGCTTCCTCCAGATAGAGGATGAAGGTGGCTTCCAGGCTGGCTTGCCCGCGCTTGTCCATCAGCCCTTGCGGCGTATCGCTGTCCAGCACCTTGCCGGCGTGCATCAGGGAAATGCGGTCGCAGCGCTCGGCCTCGTTCATGAAGTGGGTGGAGATGAAGATGGTCACCCCGTCGCGACGCGACAGTTCCACCATCAGCTCCCAGAAACCGTCGCGGGCCACCGGGTCCACACCCGAGGTGGGTTCGTCGAGGATGAGGATTTCCGGTTTGTGGATCACCGCTACCGCCAGGGACAGGCGCTGGCGGATGCCCAGCGGCAGGCTGCCGGGCAGTTCGTCCTGCACCTTCTCCAGCTGGAAGCGCTGGAGCATCTGGGCCACGCGCGGGCCGATCTCCGCTTCCGGCAGGTGGAACAGCCGCGCGTGCAGGTCGAGGTTCTGCCGCACCGTCAGTTCGCTATAGAGGGAAAAAGCCTGGGACATGTAGCCCACCCGACGGCGAGTCGCCATGTCGCTGGCGTCCACCGGCTGGCCGAACAGCGCGCAGCTCCCTTCGCTGGCCGGCAGCAGCCCGGTGAGCATCTTCATGGTGGTGGACTTGCCGCAGCCGTTGGAGCCGAGGAAGCCGAAGATTTCCCCGCGCTCGATGCGGAAGCTCACATGGTCCACCGCGACGAAATCGCCGAAGCGGCAGGTCAGCCCTTCGGCCTCGATGGCGACCTCGCCAGTGCCCGCCGGGCGCGGCGGAATCACCAGTTGCCTGTGGCCACGACGCTTCTCTTCCGGCAGCAGGGCGACGAAAGCCGCCTCCAGGCTGTCGGTGCCCGTGCGCCGACGAAGCGCCGCAGGCGAGCCGGTGGCCAGCACCCTGCCCTCGTCCATCGCCACCAGCCAGTCGAAGCGCTCGGCTTCCTCCATATAAGCGGTGGCCACCAGCACGCTCATGCCGGGACGGCCGGAGCGGATGCGCTGGATCAGTTGCCAGAACTGGTTGCGCGACAGCGGATCGACGCCGGTGGTGGGCTCGTCGAGGATCAACAGGTCCGGGTCATGGATCAGCGCGCAGCACAGGCCCAGCTTCTGCTTCATGCCGCCGGAGAGCTTGCCCGCCGGCCGCTCGCGAAAGGGGGCCAGGCCCGTGCTCTGCAGCAGATCGGCGATACGCCGCTCGCGCTCCTCGCGTTCGTGTCCGAACAGGCGGCCGAAGAAATCGACGTTCTCGAAGACGGTGAGCGTCGGGTAGAGGTTCTTACCCAGCCCCTGAGGCATGTAGGCGATGCGCTGGCAGATGGCGCTGCGGTGGCTGGCCTCGCGCATGTCGCCGCCGAGCACATGCAGCGCTCCGCCCTGCACCTTGCGCGCGCCGGCCAGCAACGCCAGCAGGCTGGACTTGCCGACGCCGTCCGGGCCGATCAGCCCCACCATGCACCCGGCCGGCAGTTCCAGGCTCACATCGTCCAGGGCATGCACGCCCCGGTACTGGAGACTGATGCCGTCCAGCCGTGCGACTGGACCCTGGTTCATAGCGGGACCTTCACATCCAGGTGTTCAGGCCAGGGGGCCTTCGGATCGAGCCGCAGGTAGGCCATGCCGGGCAAACCGGTCTTCACCGCCGTGATGTACTTCTTCAGCAGCTCCGGGTCGATGCGCGCCCTCACCCGGAACATCAGCTTCTCCCGCTCGCTGGCGGTTTCCACGGTCTTCGGGGTGAACTGGGCGACGCTGGCGACATAGCTGATCTTCGCCGGAATCACGTATTGGGGAGCGGCATCCAGCACAAGACGTGCTTCCTGGCCGAGGATCACCCGCCCGGCCTGGTTGGCCGGCAGGAAGAAGGTCATGTACACGTCCACCAGGTCGACCATGTTCAGCACCCGGCCACCGGAGCCGAGCACCTCGCCGGGTTGGGCGATGCGGTACTGCACCCGGCCAGCGCGGGGCGCGCGGAGCACGCTGTCGTCGATATCGGCGACCAGGCGCACGGTGCTGGCGGTGGCCGCCTCGATGGCTGACTGGGCTTCGATCACCTGGGACTTCGCCGCCTCCACCCCGGCCTGGGCCGAGAGCACCTGCGCGCGGGCGGCGGCCAGAGCGGCTTCGGCGCTCTGCAGCACGGCGCGGTCATCGTCCAGCTGCTGTTGCGGCAGCGCATTGCGGGCCACCAGGGTGCGGGTACGGCTGAAGCGCTTCTGCGCGGCGGTGAGTTCGGCCTGGCGCTGCGCGACCACGGCAGCGGCGGTGACCTTCTCGCTTTCCCGCTGAGCCACCAGCGCCCGGGCGGTGGCCGTGGCGTTCTCCGCCCGGCGTACCTCGGCGCGGGCCTGGGCCAACTGGGCTTCCAGCACCTGGGTATCCATGCGGGCCAGGACCTGGCCCTGGCTGACGAAATCGCCCTCATCCACGCTGATTTCCGCCACGCGTCCGGCCAGCTTGGTGGCCACATCCAGCTCAGTGGCCTCGATGCGCCCGTTACCGCTGGCGAATCCCTCGCCCAGACCGGCGGGCCGCAGCCCGTACCAGGCTCCGGCAGCGCCTGCCGCCAGCAGCAGTGCCAGCGCCCAGGTCAACTTGCGTCCGGTCGGCAACTTCATCTGATTCCCCGCTATTTCCATGGTTACGTAGGAATTTTCCGAATTTAGGCAGGAATCGTTCTTGATATAGGTCATTTCAAGCCAGAGCTATGCTTTCTGGCGAGTTTTCGGAGGTTCTGGCAGCCGGAAACAGGAAGTGGCACGGGCACACAAAGGGTTGGCACGGACAACAAGCTCCACGCTGGCCGCCAGCGGCAGACTAGGACTGCAGATTTCTGCCCCGCACCCGCAACAAAGTCCAATAACTCAGGGAGCCGCTGCAATGCGAATAACCAGGATCCTCGCCCAATCAACGCTGGCCCTGAGCGTCTCGCTCATCGGCCTCGGCAATGCCAGTGCCGAGCTGCCGGCCGATCAGGGCATCGGCCAGACCACCTTGCCCTTCCCGCCGGAACCGCACCGCGCATACATCGTCGACGTGGAGTTCGAGAGCTTCGTCGCCGGTCGCGTGACCGTGGTCGACCCCGAGAAGAAGAAAATGCTCGGCATGGTGCCCACTGGCTTCGCCGCGCCCTCGACCCTGAGCCGCGACGGCAAGACGCTGTTCACCGCCGACCTGTTCTACTCCCGTGGCACCCGTGGCACCCGCACCGACGTGCTCACCGCCTGGGACACCAGCACCCTGTCCCCGGCCTATGAAGTGCTGATTCCCACCAAGCGTGCCGAGGCACTGACCCAGCGCTACTCCCTGGGCACCAGCGCCGATGACCGCTTCGTCTACGTCTACAACTTCACCCCGTCCACCTCGGTGACGGTGGTCGACATCAAGGCCAGGGCCGTGGCCGGTGAAATCGCCATCCCCGGCTGCGTGCTGAACTACCCGGTGGGCAAGCGTTCCTTCGCCTCCCTGTGCGGCGACGGCAGCCTGCAACTGGTGACGCTGGACGACGAAGGCAAGGAAGTCTCCCGCACCCACACTGCCTTCTTCGACCCCAACGCCGAGAAGCTGGTGGAGCGCGCCTACAACGTGGGCGATATCTACTACTTCGTCACCACCACCGGCACCGTCCGCGGCGTGGACTTCTCCGGCAAGCAGCCGAAGGTCCTCGAAGCCTGGAACCTGGTCAGCGACGCCGCCGAGAAGAAGGCCGGCTGGGCGCCTGGCGGCTGGCAGCTGATCACCGTGGCGCCGAAGCTGAACCGTCTCTACGTGCTGATGCACGACGCCCACGAGGCGATGAAGTGGGAAGACCCGAGCCCGTTCATCTGGGTTTATGACCTCAAGACCCACAAGCGCATCGGCACCCTGGAAGCGCCGAACCCGATCTGGAGCCTGCAGGCCACCAGCGACGACAACCCTCTGCTGCTGGGCACCAATATCGCCGGCGGTCTGGAGGTGTTCGACCTGAAGAGCGGCAAGCACACCGGCACCATGGAACACATCCAGAAGACCGCGACCCAGGTCCTTAGCCACTGACGAGGTGAAGCCATGCAAGCTGATCCCATATTCGTCATCGCCGCCGCCCTCGCGGTCGCGGTGATCCTGGCCAGCGCGGCGACCCACAAGCTGCGTGCGCCGGCGCGCTTTGCCAACCAGGTGGAGGATTACCAGTTGCTGCCACGCGGCCTGGTGCGCCCGGTGTCGCGTCTCGTGCCCTTCATCGAAGTGGCCGTGGCCTTCGCCCTGCTGGTGCCCGCCAGCCGCCACCTGGCCGCACTGGCCGCCGCCGCGCTGCTGGCCGGCTACGCCGGGGCCATCGGCATCAACCTGTGGCGTGGTCGCCGCGACATCGACTGCGGTTGCGCAGGCCCTGAACAGGCCCAGCCGATCCGCCCGGTGCTGCTGGCGCGCAACGCCGTACTGGTGAGCCTGGCGCTGGTCGCCAGCCTCGCCCCCCGCAGCCGCGAGCTGGGCGCCTTCGACATCTTCGTCGTGATCGCCGCCAGCGCCGCTGCCCTGCTCCTTTACGCCGCTGCCGATGGCCTGATGGCCAACGCTCCCCGTCTGCTCAAACTTATTGGAAGGTGAATCATGGAAGCTCTTATCGTTTCCAACGTCCTGCTCTGGTGCCTGCTGATCGCCCTGGCCTTCGCCGTCATGGGCCTGGTGCGTCAGATTGGTGTACTCCACGGCCGCCTGGCCCCGGCCGGCGCGCTGATGGTCGACAAAGGCGTAGCCGTCAACGAACCCGCCCCGAAAGTCACCGCTGCCGACCGTAACGGCCGCCCGGTGAACTTCGGCTACGCCGGCGAAAAAGCCCAACTGCTGTTCTTCCTCTCGCCCACCTGCCCGATCTGCAAATCCCTGCTGCCGGCCATCAAGTCCATCGCCAAGGACCAGGCCGACCGCCTCGAGGTGATCTACGTCAGCGACGGCGACATGGACGCCCAGCAGGCGCTGATCGCCGAACACAAGCTGGAAGACGCCACCTACGTGGTCGGCCCGGAAGTGGGCATGACCTACCAGATCGGCAAGCTTCCCTACGCGGCGCTGATCGACAAGGCCGGCGTGCTGCGCTCCAAGGGTCTGGTGAACTCCCGCGAGCACCTGGACAGCCTGTTCGAGGCCGAGCACCTGGGCAGCGCGACCCTGCAGCAGTACCTGCACAACCACTCGCATTCCCACGGCGCACATAACCACTGACAAGGAAGGGAGCACCCAATGAAACTGCTAGACCGTCTGTTCGAACGCTCCACGCGTCACGTCGCCGACACCACGTCGCGGCGCAACTTCCTCGGTCGCATCGGCTCGCTGATGGTGGCCGGCGCCGCCCTGCCGGTGCTGCTACCCATCGACCGCACCAGCAAGGCGCTCGCCGCCGACGATCCGAAAGCCGGCGACCCGGGTGACCCGAATAGCTGCGACTACTGGCGCTACTGCTCGGTGGACGGCTTCCTCTGTGCCTGCTGCGGCGGCTCGGTGACCTCCTGCCCGCCCGGCACCGAGGCCTCCCAGGTGACCTGGATCGGCACCTGCCGCAACCCGGCCGACGGCAAGGACTACATCATTTCCTATAACGACTGCTGCGGTAAGCACAGCTGCGCCCAATGCGCCTGCACCCGCAACGACAGCGAGGAACCGGCGTACCGTCCGTTCAACAACAACGACGTCAACTGGTGCCTGGCGGCCAAGTCGCACATCTACCACTGCACCGTCTCCATCATCCGCGGCGTCGCGATCTGACCCGCCGGAGGGCCGCCATGCGTTACCTGTTGATTGCCGGACTGATGTGCGCCATGGCGGCCCCGCTGGCCATGGCCCGCGCGATTCCGGACCCGAACCAGAAGCACGCGCCGGGCAACGAAACGCCGCAAACGCCCATCTCGGAAGCCGGCTACAGCACCCCGGTGAACTACCAGCTGCAATGCGCTGGCTGCCACCTGGGCGACGGCACCGGCTCCAGGGCCAACGACACGCCGAAGATGAAGGACTTCGTCGGCAACTTCCTCAAGGTGGAAGGCGGCCGCGAGTTCCTCGTGCGGGTGCCGGGCATGTCCCAGTCGGCGCTGAACAACGCCCAGCTGGCGGACCTGATCAACTGGATGATGCGCAAGGACGGCATCGCCGGCAGCAGCGTGCCGGACGACTACAAGCCCTACACCGAGGAAGAAGTCGCCAGGATCCGCAGCGTCACCCTGCTCAACCTGCCGGACACCCGCGCGGGCCTGATCAGGCAGATGCGCGAAAAAGGCATCGCCATCGACGATGGCATGGACGACGCCTACTGAGTTTTATGCTGGACGGCTTGTGGCCCGCCTTCATGGCGGGCTTTTTTTGGGTGCGCCAGGCCTGGCGCACCCAAAAAAGGGAGACCGCTAGCCTCCCTTGTTCATTTCCGCATCCCTTACAGGACGGTAAGGGCAGCTGCGTAGTCAGGCTCGTTGGCGATTTCGCTCACCAGCTCGCTGTGCAGGACCTTGTCGTTCTCGTCCAGCACCACCACCGCACGGGCGGCGAGGCCGGTCAGCGGGCCGCTGGAGATGGCTACGCCGTAGTCCTTGAGGAAGCTGGCGCCGCGCATGGTGGACAGGTTCACCACGTTCTCCAGGCCTTCAGCGCCGCAGAAGCGCTTCTGGGCAAACGGCAGGTCGGCGGAGATGCACAGCACCACGGTGTTCGCCAGCTTGCTGGCTTCGGCGTTGAACTTGCGCACGGAGGTGGCGCAGGTCGGGGTGTCGATGCTCGGGAAGATGTTCAGCACCTTGCGCTTGCCGCTCAGGCTGGCCAGGGTCACGTCGGCCAGGTCGCCGCCAACCAGGCTGAATGCCGGAGCCTGCTGGCCCTTCTGCGGCAGTTGGCCGTCAACGTTGATCGGGTTGCCCTTCAGGGTTACTTGAGCCATAGCAATTGTCCTTGTTTGAGGTGGTGTTGTAGGAAAACGCTGAGTTAACCACGAGCCGGGAAGATTGTCCTGACTTTCGAGTCAGCCAGCGTCGAAAAATCCTTCCGCAGGCCAGCTCATTCGATTCCAGGCCGGCTCCGCAGCAGCACCTCACCGCGTTCTAAGGCGGTCCAGGATCAGGTCGATGGTTCCATCGGCATCGGATGAAACGTAGGGATCAAGCGCCGGAAACTTTTCCGCGGCGCGCTCCACCAGGTATTCCCCGGCGTACCGGATTCGTTCTCGGGTCGGGTTGTCGAGTTGGAGGCTGGCTCTGGCGAATCCATTGGCGTCCACATCGGCAGCGGCTTTTTCAAGCAATCTTTCCAGCAGAACCACGGTCTTCTTATCCATGTCCATGTTCTTGCCCTTCGACGGGAATGTCTGAGTCGAGCCCGGCTTACCCCTATCGGCGCACTACGGCTCGGTTATCGGGAACCCGAGGCGCCCATGCAAGGGACGCACCTGAATGTGTAGTTGCGGAACAGCGCTCGACTGAAGTGGCGCGGGCTGCGGATGCAGGCGGTTATGCAAGAAACGGGGGAGATCCCGTTCCGCACCCCATCCCCCGCTGCCGGGTGGTTAAACCCCATCGCTCTCCCCAACTCCGGGGGAAGTGGCATTGCGCAGACTCCTGCTGGAAAACAACAGCGATAACTGCCCATTCATTGGGCGGTAAATGCTGCCCCGGAGCCTGTTCCTGGCCGCAAACAGAAACTTTCGACGGTCAGATAGTTACCCAAACAACGAAATTTATTTTTTATTTCCCCAGCAATACGACACAACTCGAAACAAACATTAAGCATTCTGGATAAACGGTATCTCAGGCCAACTTCAGTTGATTGAATACCCAGTCCCGGGGACGACTTTGGGGAGTAAGAGTGCCATGCCATCCTTGTTACCCGGATAACTGGGGAAAAATTTGCCCGCCTCTGGGGAATTACCCGGGCATTTATCGAAAAACCCGAACACTCATTAATTTCTTTTGTTTTCATGAGGATATGAAAGCAACTCAAGTCAGACGCCATTTTTGGCAGTTTCTTGACCACTTCCCGCCGCACTATTTAATTGATCACGACGCCCATTCCCGGTTCTTGAACCGCCGACATTCCAATCCCCTTCAGGGAAACAAGGCGTCCAGGAGGCATCTTGGATCGCGCTTATGCCGGTGTTCTGCAAATAGAACCGCCCTACCTGCACAAATTGATTCATGGGCCACCGGCTGGCGCAGCCGCCGCATAACTTCGCCCACTTGAAACCTCGTAGACAACGCGCAGTCCGCTTTGCTGTGTGAGGACGTCGTCTGCCGAAGAAAAGTTGAAGCCCGAGAACAGGCCGTTCGCCACTTCAAGCGAACCGCCAAGGGGGCGCTTTGCCCCAAGGAAAACAAGATGATCACCCTGATCAAGCAAGACCTGGCCTTCATCCTCGACCAGATCATCGTCGCCGAACGCCATGCTGACGGCGAGTCGCTCTACGACCTGGTGGGCAATCCGCTGCTGCCTATCGGCTTGCGAACCGTCAACGGCACCTGGAACAACCTGATCCCCGGATACGAATACTACGGTTCGGCGGACCAGCTCATGCCGCGCATGCTGGCCCCCGAATTCATCGACGCTGATTTCGGCATCGATGGTCCCGGCGCCCCGCCCGGCTTCCCCGACAGCACCACCCAGACTTCCTATGAACAAACCAGTGGCTACGTGGTGGACTCCGCACCCCGCACCATCAGCAACCTGATCTCGGACCAGTCCGCCACCAACCCGGCGGCAGTGGCGGCCGCCAATTCCACCGAGGGCAGTTTCGCCTTCGACCATGATGGCAACCCGGATACACCGGACTTGATGTTCATCGCCAACGTTGCGCCGGATGAAGGCATATCGGCGCCCTACAACGCCTGGATGGCGATCTTTGGCCAGTTCTTCGACCACGGCCTCGACCTGGTGAACAAGGGCGGCAGCGGTACCGTGTACATTCCGCTTCAAACGGATGACCCGCTCTACGATCCCAACTCGCCCACCAACTTCATGGTGCTCACCCGCGCCACAAACCAGCCTGGAGCGGACGGCATACTCGGCACCGCCGACGACGTACGCGAGCACATCAACCAGACCACGCCCTTTATCGACCAGAACCAGACGTACACCTCGCATCCGTCCCACCAGGTGTTTCTGCGCGAGTACGAAATGGTGCCGAGGCTGGATGCCAACGGGCAGCCGATACTGGACGACAATGGCCAGCCGCTGCTGATTCCGGTGGCCACGGGGCGCATGCTCGATGGTCCTGGAGGCGGCCTGGCCACCTGGGCAGACATCAAGCAACAGGCCCGCGAAAAGCTGGGAATCGACCTTAGCGATGCCGACGTCACCAACCTGCCACTGCTGGCAACCGATGAATACGGCCAATTCGAACGGGGCGCCAACGGCTTCGCTCAAATCGTCACGGCCGCCGGGCTGGTCGAAGGCAATCCCGCCGCGCCCATCAGCACCGCCGCCGCCATTCGCACCGGCCACGCGTTCCTTGACGACATCGCTCACGAGGCTACCCCGCGCAACAGCGACGGCAGCATGAAGGTTGCCGACAGCGACGACGCGCTCGGCCTCGGCGGGGCTCCCATTGCCAATCCGGACTTCAACCCCGAATTGCCGGTCGGTCCTGGCAATTTGCCGACCCTGGCCAGCTACGACAACGAATTGCTGGATGCCCACTACATCACCGGCGACGGGCGCGGTAACGAGAACATCGGCCTGACTGCCGTGCACCATGTCTTCCATGCCGAGCACAACCGCCTGATCGAACAGATCAAGTCGACCCTGCTGGAAGACGGCGATCTCGCATTCCTGAACCAGTGGCTGAGGATCGACGTCGCTACCTGGCCGGCCAGCCAGGCCGAGATCGACGCCCTCGCCTGGGACGGCGAGCGGTTGTTCCAGGCCGCGCGCTTCACCAACGAGATGCAGTACCAGCATCTGGTATTCGAAGAGTTCGTGCGCAAGATCCAGCCTTTCACCGACGTGTTCATGGTGCAGCCGAACGTGGAGCTTGACCCGGCCATCGTCGCCGAGTTCGCCCATGTGGTTTATCGGTTCGGCCACTCCATGCTGAACGAGACGGTGGATCGCCTCGACATCGGCATGCAGAACAGCGATCTCGGACTGATCCAGGCCTTCCTCAACCCGGTGGAATTCGGTAGCGCCGAGGATGCAGATGCCGCAGCCGGCGCCATCATCCGCGGCATGACGCGGCAGGTGGGCAACGAGATCGACGAGTTCATCACCGGGGCGCTGCGCAACAACCTCGTGGGGCTGCCGCTGGACCTTGCCGCCCTCAACATCGCGCGCGGCCGCGACACTGGCGTGCCTTCCCTGAACCATGCCCGTGAACAGTTCTTCGAAATGACCAACGACGCCAACCTCAGGCCCTATGTGAGCTGGGTGGATTTCACGCTGAACTTGAAGCATCCGGCGTCGATCATCAATTTCATCGCCGCCTACGGCACTCACGACAGCATCACGCAGGCCATCACCGTAGCCGACAAGCGCGCAGCCGCCGAAGCGCTGGTGTACGCCAGTGACGACAGTCCAGCAGACCGGGTGCAATTCCTCAACAGCACCGGCGAATGGGCAAACCGGGAAACCGGCCTGAATCTGGTGGACTTCTGGATCGGCGGGCTGGCCGAACGCAAGATGCTGTTCGGCGGCATGCTCGGTTCGACGTTCAATTTCGTCTTCGAAACCCAGATGGAGACCTTGCAGAACGCCGACCGCTTCTACTACCTCTCACGCCTGCAGGGGCAGCACTTGCTGAGCGAGCTGGAAGCCAACTCCTTCGCCTCCCTGGTCATGGCCAACACCGACCTGGGGGCACCCGGTTCCTCGCACTTGCCGGGCGACCTGTTCGCCGCAGTGGACTACATCCTGGAGATCGATCAGGCGCGGCAGATCGGTGCTGACCCGACCTGGAGCAACCCGATCCTCGAGGCCCTCACCCCCATGGTCGAGCGTGCGCCTGGTGTCCTGAAATACTTCGGCGACGACCACGTGGTGCTGGGTGGCAGCGAAGGCAATGAATGGCTGCTGGCCGGCACCGGCGATGACACCCTGTGGGGCGATGGCGGCAACGACACCCTGGAGGGTGGTTACGGCAACGACATCCTGCACGGTGGCAGCGGCGATGACGTGATCACCGACATCGGTGGTGACGACAACATCAAGGGCGAGGACGGCAACGACGTCATCAGCGGCGGCAATGGCATCGACCTTCTGTTTGGCGGTGCGGGCAAGGATTTCATCATCGGCGGCACCGACGGCAAGCAGGTGCTTGGCGGAACCGGTGATGACTTCATCTACGGCGGCGATGGCATCGATGCATTGTTCGGCAACGAAGGCGATGACTGGATCGAAGGCGGAGCTGGCTTCGACTATATCGCCGGGGACAACGGGGACATCTTCTTCGAGAGCAAGGTCGTCGGCCACGACGTGATCAATGGTGGCGGTGGCGATACCGACTACGACGCCGAGTCGGGCGACGACATCATGTTCCAGAGCGCCGGTATCCAGAAGAACATCGGCATGTGGGGCTTCGATTGGGCGATCCACCTCAATAGCCCGGTGGTGGCCGACTCGGACCTCAACCAGACGATATTCCCGAACATGCCCATCGAAGTGCTGCGCGACCGTTTCAGCCAGGTGGAAGCGCTGTCCGGATGGAATCTCAACGACACGCTGCGCGGCGACGACAGGGGTAACGACCTGACCGCCGAGCCGGAGTTCATCCTCGATAACAACAACTTCCTCTCCCAGGCGGGTGTGGATCGAATCGATGGACTGCGTGACTTGCTGGGCGATCTCGTCGCTGACTACACCCCGACGCCCGGCGTCGATCCCGAAGGTGTGATCGCTTTCAACAGCGGCAACATCCTGCTGGGCGGTGGTGGTAGCGATCTGATCGAAGGCCGGGGCGGCGATGACTTCATCGATGGTGACGCCTGGCTCAACGTGCAGCTGCGCCTGCTCGATGCAAACGGCACACCGATGGTGGATGGCAGCGGCAATGAGCTGCGTTTCGACAGCCTGCTGGAACTGCAGACCCGCATGTTCAACCGTGCACTGAATCCGGGCCAGTTGGAGATCGTTCGCGAGATCCGCTTCACCAACAATACCGGTGATCGTGATGTGGCCCTGTTCTCGGACCTCGCCGCCAACTATGACTGGTCGCTCAACGACGATGGTTCCTGGACCGTGGTCCATGCTCGCGGGACCGCGCTGGACGGCACCGATCGCCTGCGCAATATCGAGGTGCTGCGCTTCCTCGATCAGGATGTGTACATCGGCAATCAGGCGCCCGTAGGTACGGTCGAGATCAGCGACACCTCGCCCACCGAAGGCCAGCTGCTCACCGCCAGCCGTGCATTCACTGACGTGAACGGCACGAGCAACGCCACCTTTGCCTATCAATGGCAAGTGTTCAACGGGCTCGCGTTCGTCAACATCCTTGGCGCGATTGCCGCGACCTTCACCCCCACCCAGGCTGAAGTCGGCAAGGAGCTGCGGGTGATGGTCAGCTATACCGATGACCAGGGTAACGCCGAGGTGATTTATTCCGCCCCCACACAAGTGGTCGGCGATCTGTGGAACGGCGTGGGCGCCACGGCCGACATCCTCAGCTTCACCGCGGGCGACGACAACGCCCACGGCAACAACGGCAACGACCAGTTGTTTGGCCTGGCCGGAGACGATCTGCTCACAGGCGGCAACGGCAATGACACGCTTCACGGTGAGCTGGGCGATGACACGCTTCAGGGTGGTGCGGGCAACGACACGCTGCTGGGTGGTGAAGGCAATGACACCCTGCAGGGCGACGCCGGCAACGACACGCTGGACGGCGGTGCCGGAGCCGACCTGATGCAAGGCGGCGCCGGCAACGACCTCTATCTGGTTGACGATGCCGGCGACCAGGTCATCGAAGAAACCTCTGGCACCGCCGGCGGTACGGACCGGGTCGACACCACCCTGGCGAGCTATACCCTGGGCGCCAATGTGGAGAACCTCACCTTCGTCGGCAACGGGAACTTCACCGGCATCGGCAACGAACTGGCCAATATCATCACCGGCGGCAGCGGCGACGATGTGCTCGACGGAGGCGCAGGGGCGGATCGCCTGGTAGGCGGTGCAGGCAATGACACCTATTACCTGGACGTATCGGGCGACGTGATAGTCGAAGCCGCAGGTGGTGGCGTGGACCTGGCCTACTCCCAGTTGTCCAGTTACGTCATGGCCGCCAACCTGGAAAACCTGGTCTTCGTCGGCAGTGGCGCCACCTCTGTAACCGGCAACACCCTGGCCAACCAGATCACCGGCGGCATTGCCGGCGATGTCCTGCTGGGCAATGGCGGTGACGACTCGCTGGTCGGCCTGGAGGGCGATGACTCACTCGATGGCGGCACCGGCAACGATGCCTTGTTCGGAGGGCTGGGCAATGACTCGCTGGCAGGTGGTGTCGGCAACGACCTGCTCGAAGGCCAGGAAGGCGATGATGCGCTGGCCGGCGGCAACGGTGACGACATGCTGCTTGGCGGCGACGGCGCCGACGTGCTGCAGGGTGACGGGGGCAACGACGTTCTGGTGGGGGGAGCTGGCAACGACATCCTCAATGGTGGCACCGGAAACGACATCTTCCAGTTCGCCGCCGGTTTCGGTCATGACCAGATCATTGGCTTCGATGGCAACCCGGCGGGAGGACAGGACCTGCTGGACATCTCCGCCCTCGGCATCAGCGCCGCCAGCTTCGCCGCTGCCGTGTCCATCAGCGGAACCGTCGCCCAGACCGTCGTAACCATCGGCGCCGACAGCATCACGCTGGTCGGGGTCAACGTCACCACAATCAACCAGAGCGACTTTGTATTGGGGGCGTGAGAGCGGGAAATCCGCCACGGCGCACACCTGGTGTCGCCGTGGCGCTGCAACTGGGTTGGCGCGTATCGGCCCGGGAGCCTTGCAGGAGCCAGCTTGCTGGCGAAACAGGAGCATTCGCTGGCAAGCCAGCTCCTGCATGCACCGCAGCCACTTGCCTGAGCAGGCATGGCCTATCGGATGGCCGGCGCTGAAGTTCCCGTACGGATCATTCCGCCTGCATGCCAGCGTTCATCTGGTCCTGGGGGGCGTCCATCCAGTTCAGCTTGTCGAGATGCCGCTTGCAGTTGACGTACTGCTGCCCCACTACCTCATCGACCCAGCCGAACTGCTCGATGACCCGTGGATTCACCCAGCCGTTGCAGGCCAGGGACAGCACCTGGGCTCGCCAGCCATCCTGGTAACCTTCGACCCGCTCGAATCGTCGCCAGCCCTTCAGCGCATCATCGCTACCCAGCCAGTACCATTCGCCGTAGTAAGCCTGATCGAACACGGCGAACTTCGTCGTCCTCCCCCAGAAGTTCTGCCTGACCTCCGCCTTGCACGCCTCATAATCGAACAGGCCCCCGTAGATCTGCGCCTCGATAGCACGGGCAATGTGCTGCTGCGCCAACTTTTGAGCCATACGTCGAATGACCCCATCGAATATCGAATCAGACATGGCCGGGCCTTCTGCTTGGGGTGGAGTTAGAGAAGAGGATATCAGGCAGCCGGGGGCCTGCTCGTTGCCGGGGATGCCAGTTAGGCCGCCCATCACCTGCAACACTGGATGTAAAGGGCCATAACGCTGCGGGCGGGAGGGGGGCATGCAAAACCTGTAGGGGAGATTTCATTCGCCAAGCAGACCGCAGGTCTGCCCCTGGGAATCGCGGCCAGATCCAACCGCCCTCTCCCCAGCGCCGCTTTGCGCCCCGCAGCGGGAGAGGGGGTTGTCCGTGCAGACTTTCAGTCCTGTGCCCGTCAGAAATCCCGCTTGTAGAACAGGTCCAGGGAGCTGGCCAGGCCGCTTGCGGCTTCGAGGTAGAGGCGCTTGGTCAGTTCGTAGCGCAGCGCAACGACGCTGGTGGAATCCACCACGCCGAGGCCGTAGCGGATGCTCAGGCGGTCGGTGATCTGGCCCATCGCGCCGTCATCGCCCAGCTGCAGGTCCTTGAGGCCGAGGCGCTGGGCCAGTTCGCCGGTCAGCGGCGCGCTGCCGGACAGGCCCATGGCCAGCGCCGCGCGGCCCAGTGCATTGTTGTCGCCTTCAGTGCTGTTCAGCGGTCGGCCGAGGATCAGGTAGGACAGCGCCTGTTCCTGGCTCATCGCCGGATTGGAGAAAACTTCGCTGCTCGGCTCGTCGGCGCGGCCGTTCAGGCGCAGGCCGGCAGTGACGTCACCCACGTTGCGCACGGCTTCCACATCCAGGTACGGCTGGTCCAGCGGGCCGGCGAACAGCAGCCGCGCGCGGCGCAGGTCAAGGCGCTGGCCATAGGCGCGATAGCGGCCGTTCTTCAGCACCAGTTCACCGTTGCCGGTGAGGTTGTCGCCAACCTTGAGGTGGCCCTTGAGGTCGGCGGTCAGGCCGAAGCCGGAGAACTGCAGGCGGTCCTGGCCGACTTCCACGTCGACGTTCATGGCCACCTGCAGGGGCTGCTGTTGCGTTTCCTGCTCACCCACCACGCGGGCATCCGGGGAGACCTTGACCGCCTGGGGCGGCAGCTCGCGGACTTTGATCCGGCCGCGCGGCACCTGCACCTTGCCGGTCACCGCCAGGCGCTCGCCGGCCAGGCCGATGCGCAGGTCCGGCTCCACTTCCAGGTTGGCGTAGGGCTCCACCACCAGCGGCAGGCGCGATCCACGCAGCGCCAGGTCGAGATCCAGCCCCTCGGCCCACGCCAGCTTGCCGGACAGGCTGCCCTGCCCCTGTTCGCCACTGCGCCATTGCCCGCTCAGCTCCAGGTTCTCACCAGCGATACGCGCTTCCAGGCCCAGTGCGTCGAAGCTCATCGGCAGGTCGCCACCACCGATGCGGCCATCGGTGAGGCGCAGGTTGCCCAGCACGTAAGGCGCCTGCAGGGTGCCGCTGAGGCTGCCGGCGCCCTGCAGGCGGCCTTCGAGGGTTTCCACCCTGGGCACGAAGGGGCGCAGCACCGAGAGGTCCAGGCCGTCCAGGCGGAACTGCCCGGACAGCGGCTTGTTCGCCGGGCGCGGGTCGATGCGCGCGTCCAGTTGCAGCTCACCCAGCCCCTGCCCCTGGAAGCTCAATTGGCTGTCGATGCGTTGCGGGCGCAGGGTGCTGTCCAGCAACAGCCGCCGGTAGGGAAAGTCGAGCCAGCGGTCTTCTTCCTTCAGGCGCAGTACGCCGCTGCCGGCGTCCACGGTGATGCGGCCATTGGGACCGCTGGCCGGCAGGTCCAGCCTGAGGTCGGCATTCAGTTCGCCCTGCCAGGCGAAGTCTTCCGGCAGCCAGCGCGCCAGGCTGGCCAGGGGGAAGTCGCGCAAGCGGTAGTCCAGTTTCGGTTCGGGCATCAGGCGTTGCTCGCCGCCGCACAGGCTCGCCTGTCCGGCACGCCAGCAATGGGCGCCGAAGTTGAGCTTGCCATCGGCCAGCCGCTCCAGCCGTGCCGGCGCTTCCAGACGCCACTCCTGGCCGCCGGCCTGGACTTCGCCGCGCGCCAGCCGTCCGCGCCAGTTGCCGGCGTCCAGCTTGCCGTCCAGCGCCAGCAACAGGTCGAGCAGCGGCCCGTTGAGCTTGAGCTCCAGCTGCTGGCGCACGCGGTCACCAGAGCCCTCGGCGGTGAGCGTGCCGAATTCGTTGTCGCCGGCGGCCAGACCATCCACCTGAACCTGCACGCGGCCGCGCTGGGCGGCATCTAGCCGGGCATCCAGTTTCAGGCGGTCGAGGCGGGTGTCGCCCTGCCCCATGCGCTCGCCGGTCAGCGCCAGCTTGCCTTGCGGCGCCTGCAGGGTGCCCGCGAGGTCGAGCCGCCCCTGGGCCTTGCCGAACAGTTTCGGCCAGAGCTGGCCGAGGCGGTTCAGGGCCAGGTCGAGATGGCCGCTGAGCTTCTGGTCCAGCTGACCCTGCCCTTCGATCCGGTTGTCCCCCAGGCGCAGGTGCAGGGCATTGAGCAGCCAGCGCTCGCCTGCGCCCTCGGCCCTGGCCTGGAGCAACGCGGGCTGGCCACGCAGCTGGCCCTTGAGGTCGAGGTCGGCATTCAACTCCAGCCTCTGCTCGCGCCAGGCGCCGTTGGATTGCAGCTTTCCGGCGAGGGTTCCCGGCAGTTCGGCGAGCCAGAAGGAGGGATCCAGTCCGCTCAGGGCCAGTTGGCTGTCCCAGCCGACACCGTTGGCGAAATCGATCTTCATCTTGCCTTCGGCCTTGCCCTGCCCGGCCTTGAGTTGCAGGTCGGCCAGGGTGACGCTGGCCAGGTCGCCCGCCACCGGGCTGCCCAGGCTGAAATCACCGGCCGGGCCCTTGAGCATGGCGTCGAAGCGGCCTTCGTAGCGGGACTCGGCGTAGCGCACTTCGGCATCCAGTTGCTGCATGTCCACCGGCGGCGGCGGCTCCTGGGGGAACAGCCGTTGCCAGGGGAAGTCGCGCCATTGCAGGCGGCTGTCGATGGCGAGCGCCTGCTGCCAGTCGATGCGGCCCTGCAACGCCAGGGTCTGCTGCGGATCACCGGTGAGCAGAAGCTGCTTGATATCGGCACCGCGGGCGTCGACGCGGCCCGCGAGGTCCAGCATTACCGCGCCACCCTCCCCCGGCAGACTGGCCTTGCCTTGTACCGCATAACCCGCCTTGAGGTCGCCCCTGGCGCTCAGCTCCACCTGGGTGAGGGTCAGAGTTTCCGGCAGGTCGGCACTGGCCTTGAAGCCGTCGGCCCGCAGCGTGGCGCTGGCCGGCAGGTTGTCTGCCAGGGGCCGCAGCTCGCCGTCCAGACGGCCATTGAGGTAACCGCTGCTGTCGGCCTGCAGCTTGAGCACGCCTTGCAGGTCGCCGTCGGCCTTCAGCGCCAGCTTCCAGGGCATCTCACCGGGCGCCGGCAGTTGCAGGCTGCCTGCCACTGTCAGCGGCCAGTCGCCCTCGGGACGCAGAGTGCCGTGCAGTTCCAGCGCCAGCTCATCGCGACGCAGGCTGAGCCGCTCCAGTTGCAGCCCCTCTGCCTGCCAGCGCGCCACCAGCTCCAGTTGCTGCAACTGGTCGTCGCCATCGAGCACGAAGTGCCCGACACGCACCTGTCCGATCTCCAGGGCCAGGGGCAGGCGCAACTCAGGCAGGCTGAGGGGGCTGGAGTCTCCATCGGCAGCAGTTGCCGGCAGATCCAGCGCGATGCTGTCGCTGGCCAGTTCATCGATGCACAGGGTGCGACGCAGCAGGCAACCGGGGGACCACTCCAGCAGCGGCGCCTCCACCCTCAAGGCGCTGCCATCCTGCTGCCAGACCAGGCGCCTGGCGCTCCAGCGTCCGCCCAGTACACCGTTGAAGTCCTCCACCGCCAGCCCCGGCACCCGCTCCAGCAGCCAGCGGCCGCCGGTTTCCGTGAACAGCAGGACGGCCGGAATCGCCACCACCCCCGCCAGGACGGCGGCCAGCCCTGCGAGGCCGACTTTCAGCGCGCGCCTCACAGTTCCGGCCCCATGGAGAAGTGGATGCGGTAGCCGCCCGGATCATCCAGGGCCTTGGCCAGATCGAGGCGGATAGGCCCCACCGGCGAAACCCAGCGCACGCCCAGGCCGGCGCCGGTCTTCATCGCAGCATTCAGGGAGTCCATGGCATTGCCGCGGTCGACGAAGGTTGCCAGGCGCCACTTCTCGGTGATCGGAAACTGGTATTCCGCGCTGCCCACCAGCAGGTAGCGGCCACCCACCTTCTTACCGTGGCTGTCTTCCGGCGAGAGGGTCTGGTAGTCGTAGCCGCGCACGCTCTGGTCACCACCGGCGAAGAAGCGCAGGGACGGCGGAATGGATTCGAAATCGGTGGTGGCGATGCCGCCGGCCTGCACCCGGCCCAGCACGCGGTGGCCGCCAGGCAGGGTGTAAAGCCCCTTGGCCATGGCGCTGGCGTAGGTGAAGTCGGTATCCGAGAGGATGCCTTGCTTGGCGCCACGTACGTCGAACTGCAGCGAATAGCCGCGATTGGGGTCGAGCTTGTTGTCGCTACGGGTCACGCCGTAGCTGATGCCGGGGATGAGGAAGTTGCTGCGGCCATCATCGCTGCCATCGCCGAAGTCGAAGGTCTCCTGCTCCCAGCGCAGGGACACCACCCTCTGCCAGTCGCTGGGCAGCCTGGACTGCCACTGGGCGCCCAGGGTGAAACGGCGGCTATCCACGTCCACCAGGTTCTCCCGCTGCAGACCGGAGGAGAAGCGCAGCGTGTCGGTCAGCGGCGGGTCCAGGGGAATCTCGTACCAGGTGCCGACGTTCTGCCGCACCGGGGAAACCTCGGTTTCTGCGCCCAGGCGATGGCCCTGGGGGTTGATCCAGTGGCGGGTCCAGTTGGCGCGGGCGCGCGGCCCCACGTCAGTGGAGATGCCAACGCCCAGGCCGATGGTTCGCGGCTTCACCGCCTCCAGCCTGACCTTGACCGGTATCACCCGGCCTCCATCCTTGGCCGGGCTGGCGTCTACCCGCACTTCATCGAAATAGCCGCTGGCCTGCAGGTTCTGGCTGAGCTTGGCGACCTGGTCGGAGTCGTACGGCGTATTGGCCGGGAATGGCACCAGCCGCGCCAGCAAATCCGCGTCGAACGGGGTATCGCCTTCGAAACTCACGGCCCCCAGGCTGTAGCGCGGTCCGCTGTCGTAGACCAGTTCGATATCGGCGAAGCCGGCGCGCGGGTCGATGTCCAGGCGCTGGCGCGTGAAGCGGCCATCGAAGAAGCCGTAACGCAAGGCCTGGTTCTGGATCAGCTTCTTGGCGTCCTCGTAGGCGCCCTGGTTGAGCTGGGCTCCCTGGCTCAGCGCCTTGCTCTGCGGCACGCGGAAAGCTTCGTGGGCACTGGCTTCGCCTTCGATCCGCACCACGACATTGCGCAGCCGCACCGGCTCGCCGGGAACCACCAGCAGGTGCAGTGAGGGGGTCTTGCCGCCGTCGATACGGCTGTCGATCTCGGCCTGGTAATAGCCGAGCGCCTTCGCGGCCTGGCGCGCCTGATCCTCTGCGGAGCGCCGAAAGCGTCGCAGGGCTTCTTCATCGCGATCGCCAAGGGCGCCGATGTAGGCCTCGATATTGGCCTTCAGCGCCGCGTTGGCGGGTTCTATCTTCACATCCAGCGTGGCTTTGGCCAGCGCCAGACTACTCGTGCAAAGCAGGCCCAGCAGCAGCGGGCCGCGCAATCCTTGGCGGTATTTCATGCGCGGCATGCTAGCACGGCAGTCCGAAGTTTCCGTGAGAAAGCTCTGTCAGAGGCAGGCACGCATCAGCGGGCGCGGATTGGGATGGAAGAACACGTGCTCCACCAGCGGCCCCAGGGCCACCTCCCCCACTTCCTCGTAACCCTGGCGCTTGTAGAACTCCAGGTAGCGCACGTTGCCGGTATCCAGCACCACGCCCTGGGAACTGTCGTCCTCGGCGCACCAGTTGTGCAGGGCCTCCAGCAGTTTCTCGCCGAGATGGCGCCCCTGGAACTCCGGGTGGATGCCCAGCAGCGGCAGCACGTGGTACGGCCCCGGCGGCAGGCAGGCGAGCACCGCGTCGTGGTAGTCGAGGTAACGCCGCGTGCAGCGGAAGCCAGTGGTGAGCAGCATGCGCAGGCGCCAGCCCCAGCTTTCGGTGATGTCCAGGCGGCGCTGCGGAGGCGCGATCAGGGCAATGCCCACCAGACGCTCTTCGATCAGCAGGCCAATGGCCGGCAGCTCCTCCAGGAAATGCTGCTGCACCAGCTCGCGCACCGTGGCGCGTACCCGCTGCTCGTAACCGGGTTTTTCAGCATCGAACAGGTAGGCGAAAGTGGGTTCGTGACGATAGGCGTGATACAGCAGCGACCGTGCTTCGCGAGCGTAGCCGCCGTCCAGCATGCGCACCTCGACCGGTGCGGTAGGGATGTAACCGGGCATTCACGGCACCTCTTTTGTTATGGGTTCTATCGGGCCACAAGGGAACTTAGCACCAGTTTTCCCGCCCAGCCACGCGGCTGGCCGGCCAGTCATCCATGGGCTAGCATCGCCTTTTTGCCAGGATGCCTCGCGATGAAGATCGTTTCTTTCAATATCAATGGCCTGCGGGCACGTCCCCACCAGCTCGAAGCGCTGATCGCCAAGCACCAGCCGGACGTCATCGGCCTGCAGGAAACCAAGGTCGCCGACGAGCAGTTCCCGGAAGACGAAATCCGCCGGCTCGGCTACCACGTGTACTACCACGGGCAGAAGGGCCACTACGGCGTCGCCCTGCTCTCCCGCCAGGAACCCTTGTCGCTGTCGAAGGGCTTCCCCGGTGACGCCGAAGACGCCCAGCGCCGCTTCATCTACGGCACCTTCGCCGATGCCCAGGGCAACCCGGTGACCGTGATGAACGGCTACTTCCCCCAGGGCGAAAACCGCGACCATCCGATCAAGTTCCCGGCCAAGGAACGCTTCTACGCCGACCTGCAGCTCCTGCTGGAGCAGCAGTTCCAGCCCAGCCAGGCGCTGGTGGTGATGGGCGACATCAACATCTCGCCGGAAGATTGCGACATCGGCATCGGCGAAGAGAACCGCAAGCGCTGGCTGAAGACAGGCAAATGCAGCTTCCTGCCGGAAGAGCGCGAATGGCTGGCGCGCCTGAAGAACTGGGGCCTGGTGGACAGCTTCCGCCAGCTCAACCCGGAGGTGAACGACCGATTCAGCTGGTTCGACTACCGCAGCCGTGGCTTCGAGGACGAGCCCAAGCGTGGCCTGCGCATCGACGTGATCCTCGCCAGCCAGCCGCTGCAGGCGCGCCTCAAGGATGCCGGCATCGACTACGAACTGCGCGGAATGGAAAAACCGTCGGACCATGCGCCGATCTGGCTGGAACTCGACTGACGCCCCGCCCGGCGCTGTTCCGGCAAACACCAAAAAGGCCCATCGATGATGGGCCTTTTCTCATTCGCAACCTGCCTCAGGCTTCCTTCACCTGCTGGGTCGTACCCACCCGCATGATGGTTTCGATGGCGTGCCGCAGGGCGATCTCGGAATCGTAGAGATGGCTGCGCACGATCACCTCCTGGTTGGCAGCACGGAGCTTGAAGTAGTTCTTGCCGCTCGAATCGATGCGCCGCACGAAGCGCTCTTCACGGGTGCAGTTCTCGCGCATCAGGGCCATGGCGTCTTCCGCGGCAGCCCTGTCCTGGTACACGCCACTGTCCAGCAGGGTCCGCGCATCGGCCGCTTTTAATCGCAGACGCCAGGTGCCGCTGCTGTTCTTGCGCAGCTCATACCAACCACTCATGTCACAAAACTCCTTCAGGTTTCGGGGTATTCCCTGCAAGCCCTCGTTGGGGGCGCTTGCAGAGGCCGGCCACCCTACAGGCGAAGGTGATGGGCCGGGGCTTGGTTCCATGAAGGCAGCAGGCCCTTCGCTGCAGGGAAATTTCCTAGGCCCGCGGAAAAGCGCAGAATAGAGCAATCCCGTCGTATCTCCGTCACGCGGCTGAACACCATGCGCACCGATTTCGCGCTCGACAGCAGCCGGCGCTTGGCCCCCCCCAGCTACGGGCTCACGCTGCAGCGGGCAAAGAATTGTTACAGCGGGTCCGTTCCTCCTTTCCCCGGCCAGCGCTTAGGCTTGCTTCTGTGACGCCGGGCCCCTCTGACGGCTTGCCAGCCGCCATGTCGGAGTCACGTTTCATCAACGACAGAAGGAGGGGCTCATGGCAGCTCTACACGCATTTCTCACCGCCGACTTCCTCGGCACCGCCACCTGGTTGTGGCTCGTCTTCCTCGCAATCGTCCTCGCCCTGCTGGTCTTCGACCTCGGGGTGCTGCACCGTGACCAGCACGAAATCGAGGTGCGCGAAAGCCTGCTGCTCTATGGCGGCTACTTCAGCGTCGGCGTGCTGTTCGGTGTCTGGGTGTGGTTCGAACTGGGCGCGCAAAGCGCTATCGAGTTCTACACCGGCTTCCTGGTCGAACAGTCGTTGTCCATGGACAACGTCTTCGTCATGGCGATGATCTTCGGCTTTTTCGCCATCCCGCGTCGTTATCAGCACCGCGTGCTGTTCTGGGGCATCCTCGGGGTGGTGGTGCTGCGCGCCATCATGATCGGCCTGGGCAGCGCCCTGGTGAAGGAGTTCGACTGGATCCTCTACGTGTTCGGTGCCTTCCTGCTGTTCACCGGCGTGAAGATGCTCTTCTCGAAGCAGGAAGCCCACCCGGACCTGGCCAGCAACCCGGTGCTGAAGTTCGTCCGCCGCCACATCCGCGTGACCGACGACCTGCACGGCGCGCACTTCTTCGTACGCCTGAAGCCGGCCGGCGAAAGCAGGGCCCTGCTCTACGCCACCCCGCTGTTCCTCGCCCTGGTGCTGATCGAGTTGGCTGACCTGGTGTTCGCGGTGGACAGCGTCCCGGCGATCTTCGCCATCACCCAGGACCCGTTCATCGTCTACACCTCGAACATCTTCGCCATCCTTGGCCTGCGTGCCCTGTACTTCGCCCTGGCGGCGCTGATGCACCGCTTCGTCTACCTGAAGTACGCCCTGGCGCTGGTGCTGATTTTCATCGGCGGCAAGATTTTCCTCCACGGCTTCATCGGCAAGATTCCCCCGCTGCTGTCCCTTGGCGTAACCTTCGGTCTACTTGCCGGTGGTGTGCTGCTGTCGCTGCTGAAGACCCGCGACCGCCCGGCCCAACGCACGGGAGACCTGGAGAAACATGGATGAAGTCCTCATCGAACCTTTCGAGAAAAGCGGCCGCACTTACTGGCGGGTACGCCTGGGGCATCGCACCCTGACCTTCCAGGAAGAGCTTGCCGCCCGTGCCTTCGCCGCCCAGCTGCACCTGCGGATGGGCTGGTGGAGGGCGCGCAACCCGGTGCCCGGGAAGGACTAGGCGGCCATTGCGTTGGTGGGCGCGAATTCATTCGCGATTGAAATCGCTCCCACAACAAGGCGCCGCACTCTGCAAAAACGAAAAAGGCCCGCAGGATGCGGGCCTTTTTTGTCGGATCAGCGGTCTTGTGCCGCTAGCACTTGAGCGAATCCCCAAGCCCGCGCCGTCTGGATAGTTGCGATAGATACTGCGGCGTGACGCCCAGATAAGACGCGATGCACTTTTGCGTCACCCTGTTTTCCAGGCCCGGATACTCTTCCCGGAATGCCGCCAGCCGTTCACGCGCGGATACGGACCCCACCACGTAGGTACGCCTGGCCTGCTTCTTGAGGTTGTATTCGAGGAAACGCGCCGACACCTCGAACGACAACCGTCCCTCCGCCATCAGCCGACCCAGCTCAGGGCAATTGAACTCGTAGGCTTCGACGGGCTGCTCGGCAACGACGAAGGATCTTGCCGGCAATCCGACCTTTGCGGCGAGTACATCCTCATGAGCGCCGGCCATCTCGCCTTCCGCGGCAAACCTCAGGGTGACCTCCGCGCCGCCTTCGGTGATGAAAGCCGTCCTCGCCACACCGCTCATGATCCAGTAGCACGACTGTGCGGGCACCCCCTGATGCTGGAGAAGCGCGCCCCTGCGGAAAGTGACCGGCCGCGCCAACGCCGACAGGATGTCGAGCATGTGGTTGTAGATCGCTTCGCTGAACAGGTAGCGCGTCATCATCGCATCGCGAAAACGCCCTACGTCATCCAGGAATGCTTCGTTCTTGTTCTTCATCTAGTTGAATGCCTGGTCCGTTTGGCTCGCAGTAGCTTGCCTCCGTCCTGAGCGTCAGGACAACCGGCAATGCATCTGCGAAAGCCCCATGGAGACAAGGCTATGCCAACAGCTTCCCGTCACACCGCAATCAGGCTCGGCCTGCTGGCTGCGGTGCTGGCCAATGCAGGCTCGAGCTTCGCCGAGCAAACAGTGAGTCCGGACACCGCGCAACAGTTGGATCAGGGTATAGCCCGGGTGGAGTCCAAGGTCGTGGCGTGGCGACGTGACATACACCAGAACCCGGAACTTTCCGGCCAGGAAGTTCGCACCTCCAAGCTGGTGGCGGATCATCTGCGCAAGCTGGGCATGAACGTCACCACGGGTGTCGGAGGCCATGGCGTGGTGGGGCTTCTCGAGGGCGGCTTGCCCGGCAAGGTCGTCGCGCTGCGCGCCGACATGGACGCGCTTCCGGTGCAGGAAGCGACCGGCCTGCCCTTCGCGTCCAAGGTGATCGCCAAACACATGGGCAAGGACAGTCCGGTGATGCATGCCTGCGGTCACGATGCCCATACCGCAATCCTGATGGGTGTAGCCGAAGTGCTGGCAGGCATGAAGGCGCAGATTCCGGGCACCATCAAGTTCATCTTCCAGCCCGCCGAGGAAGGATTTTCCGAGATGCCTTCCAGCGCCGATGCCCAGCGTGGGGCCCAGGCGATGGTCACTGACGGCGTCATGGAGAATCCAAAGGTGGATGCCGTTTTCGGCCTGCACGTCGCCCCGGTCATTCCCAGTGGTGTGATCGGCTGGCGCAGCGGGCCGATCCTGGCCAGCGCCGACACGGTGCGCATTACCGTCGAAGGCAAGTAGGCCCATGGCGCCGAGGCGGAGGTCAGTTTCGGCCCCTCCTCCTATGGAGTGACGAGCAACGACGAGACGCTGACCGAAGCCATGCTTCCGGCACTCAAGGAGGCGGCGAACGGGAAGATTATGCAGGTACGCAGAGGACTTCTCGGAATACCAGCAAGTAGCGCCAGGGGTATTTTTCATCCTTGGGGTAAAACCCGAAGACAGGCCGGTGGGGCCGCCCCACTCACCTACCTTCGACCTCGACGAGTCGAGCTTCCCGGTGGGAATGAGAAGCCTGGCGATGATGGCGCTGGCCTATCTCGAGAAAAACCAGGCACCGGATTCGCGCCTTTCACGGCGACGTCACCGGTTATAGGCGAATGCTCGGGGGTTGGCGCAAGCCAACCCCTTTCGCGTCTGCGGGGGCGATCACTGACCGCTGCGCAGCATTTCCTTCGGTACGTACTTGCCGATCTCGTACTTGCCGATGGCCGCGCGGTGCACTTCGTCCGGGCCGTCGGCCAGGCGCAGGGTGCGCTGCATGGCGTACATGTAGGCCAGCGGGAAATCGTTGGAGACGCCGGCCCCGCCGTGGATCTGGATGGCGCGGTCGATCACCCGCAGGGCGACGTTGGGCGCCACCACCTTGATCTGGGCGATTTCGCTCCTGGCCACCTTGTTGCCCACGGTGTCCATCATGTAGGCCGCCTTCAGGGTCAGCAGGCGCGCCATGTCGATCTCCATGCGCGAGTCGGCGATTTTGTCGACGTTGCCGCCCAGCCGCGCCAGGGGCTTGCCGAAGGCGGTGCGGCTGACGGCGCGCTTGCACATCAGCTCCAGGGCGCGCTCGGCCATGCCGATGGAGCGCATGCAGTGGTGGATGCGGCCCGGGCCGAGGCGGCCCTGGGCGATCTCGAAGCCACGGCCCTCGCCCAGCAGCACGTTCTCGTAGGGCACGCGCACGTTCTCGAACAGCACTTCAGCGTGGCCATGGGGGGCGTCGTCGTAACCGAATACCGGCAGCGGGCGGAGGATCTTCACGCCGGGAGCGTCAGTGGGCACCAGGATCATCGAGTGCTGCTGGTGGCGCGGTGCGTCCGGGTTGGACAGGCCCATGAAGATCATCACCTTGCAGCGCGGGTCGCAGGCACCGGAGGTCCACCATTTGCGGCCGTTGATGACCCACTCGTCACCCTCGCGCACGGCGCGGGCTTCCATGTTGGTGGCATCGGAAGACGCCACGCCCGGCTCGGTCATGGCGAAGGCCGAACGGATCTCGCCACGCAGCAGCGGTTCCAGCCACCGGCGCTTCTGTTCTTCGTTGCCGTAGCGCACCAGCACTTCCATGTTGCCGGTATCCGGCGCGGAGCAGTTGAACGGCTCCGGTCCCAGCAGGGAACGCCCCATGATCTCGGCCAGCGGTGCGTATTCCATGTTGGTCAGGCCGGCGCCGTATTCGGATTCCGGCAGGAACAGGTTCCATAGCCCTTCCGACTTCGCCTTGGCTTTCAACTCTTCCATGATCGCGGTGGGCTGCCAGCGGTCGCCCTGGGCGACCTGTTGCTCGAATACCGGCTCGGCCGGGTAGACATAGGCGTCCATGAATGCGGTGACACGTTCACGCAGTTCCTGGACCTTCGGGGAGTAGGCGAAATCCATGCGGGGTTACCTTCTGGGCTGTCAGGTGAGGTCTGGTAAGGATGCTAGAACAGGGCGTAAGATTTCCCCAGCCTATTTTCATCATGTATGAACATTCATCACCGATATATGATCCGCTGATAAGAACAACTCCGAGGAGCACGCCCGGCATGAATCTGAACAAGGTAGACCTCAACCTCTTCATCGTCTTCGACGCTATCTATACCGAGGCCAACCTGACCCGTGCCGGCCAGATCGTCGGCATCACCCAACCCGCCGTTTCCAACGCCCTCGCCCGCCTGCGGGAAACCTTCAACGACCCCCTCTTCGTCCGTACTGCCCAGGGCATGGTGCCTACGCCCATGGCGCAGAACATCATCGGACCGGTGCGCAACGCCCTGCAGCTGCTGCGGGTTTCGGTACAAGAAAGCCGCACCTTCAACCCGGCGCAGGCCAACAAGACCTACCGCATCAGCATGACCGACCTCACCGAAACGGTGATCCTGCCGCCGCTGTTCCAGCGCCTGCGCCGCCTGGCGCCGACCGTGCAGATCGAGAGCTTCCTGGCCAAGCGCCGCGAAACCACCAAGGAACTGGCCGCCGGCCGCCTGGACTTCGCCGTGGACGCCCCGCTCAACACCGACCCGCAGGTGCGCCACGTCAAGCTGATGGAAGACCGCTACGTCTGCGCGATGCGCCGAGGCCACCCGCTGGCCAAGGACAAGATCACCCTGGAGGAGTACCTGTCGCTGTCGCACATCCAGATTTCCAGCCGCCGCAGCGGCCTCGGCTACGTGGACCTGTCGCTGGGCAAGATGGGTATCCAGCGCAAGGTGATCCTGCGCTCGCAGCACTACCTGATGGCCTCCACCGTATTGCACGGCACCGATCTGGCCATCACCGTTCCCGAACGTTTCGCCCGCCGCCATGACCTGCACTACGTGGAACTGCCGGTGCACGACGTGCCCGCCCTGGAAACCCACCTCTACTGGCACGAAAGCACCGACCAGGACCCGGCCAACCGCTGGATGCGCGAACAGATCATCGAAATCTGCCAGCAGGTGACGGCGCAGGAGCAGAAGGAGCGGGTGTGATCGCCGCCACCGCGGGATTTGGGAACCTGTGGGGGCGAATTCATTCGCTATGGGCAGCGCAGCTGCCCCTCGTCAGGGCGGGACTGCGTCCTGCCTAGCGATTGAAATTGCCCCCACAAGAAAAAGGACCGCCAACCGTTCAGCCCTTGCCGAACACCGGCTTCCTCTTCTCGATAAAGGCGCCCATGCCTTCCTTCTGGTCCGGCGTGGCAAACACCGCCTGGAACATGCGCCGCTCGAAGCGCAACCCCTCGCCCAGCGAGCCTTCATCCACCCGGTTCACACACTCCTTGAGCATCATCACCGCCGTGCGCGATTGCGCGGCGATGCGGCTGGAGCTATCCATGGCTTCCTCCAGCAATTCGGCGGCCGGCACCACCCGCGCCACCACGCCGCAGCGTTCGGCTTCGATGGCATCCATGCTGCGTCCGCTGAGGAGCATTTCCATGGCCTTGGCGCGGCCTACCAGGCGCGTCAGGCGCTGCACGCCGCCCGCCCCGGGAATCACCCCCAGCTTCACTTCCGGCAGGCCGAAGCGGGCGGTGTCGGCGGCGATGATGAAGTCGCACATCAGCGCCAGCTCGAAACCCCCGCCCAGGGCGTGGCCGGCCACGGCGGCGATGATCGGCTTGCGCCGTTGCGCCACGCGGTCCCAGCGGCCGAGGAAATCCTCCAGGTAGGTGCCGGGGAAGCACAGGCTGGCCATTTCCTTCACATCGGCGCCGGCGGCAAAGGCCCGGACTGAACCGGTGATCAGCACGCAGCCGATGGCCGGGTCGCGCTCGAAGCCGTCGAGCACCTGGTTCAGCTCGTCGATGAGCTGGGTGTTGATGGCGTTCAGGGCTTCGGGGCGATTGAGGGTGACCAGGCCGACAGCGCCAGCCTGTTCCACCAGCAGGGTCTGGTAGGTCATGGGAATTCCTTCATGAGGGATGGTGCATAGCGATTGAAATCGCCCCCACAGTGGGTCGGCACAGCCCTTGTGGGGGCGAATTCAATCGCGAAATGGCTGCCAGGCAGCCCCAGAGGGTCAGAGGCTGCGCGCGATCACCATGCGCTGCACATCCGAGGTGCCTTCGTAGATCTGGCACACGCGCACGTCGCGGTAGATGCGTTCCACCGGGAAGTCCTTGAGGTAGCCGTAGCCGCCCAGAGTCTGGATGGCCGCCGAGCAGACCTTCTCGGCCATTTCCGAGGCGAACAGCTTGGCCATGGAGGCCTCGGTCAGACAGGGCATGCCGGCTTCCCGCAGGCTGGCGGCGTGATGGACCATCTGCCGCGCCACGGCGATCTGGGTCGCCATATCAGCCAGGCGGAAGGCCACCGCCTGGTGCTCGATGATTGGCTTGCCGAAGGTCTTGCGCTCGTGGGCGTAGTCGCGCGCCGCCTCGAAGGCCGCGCGCGCCATGCCCACGGACTGCGCGGCGATGCCGATGCGCCCGCCTTCCAGGTTGGACAGGGCGATGCGGTAGCCCTCCCCCTCCTCGCCCAGGCGCAGGGACGCCGGGATGCGCACGTCGTCGAACTGGATCTGGCAGGTATCGGACGCATGCTGGCCGAGCTTTTCCTCCACCCGCACCACCTGGAATCCGGGGGTGTCGGTGGGCACGATGAAGGCGCTGATGCCCTTCTTGCCGGCCTGCGGGTCGGTGACCGCGAAGACGATCACCATTCCAGCATGGCTGCCGGAGGTGATGAACTGCTTGGCGCCGTTCAGCACGTAGTGGTCACCGTCGCGGCGGGCGCGGGTGCGCAGGTCGCTGGCATCCGACCCGGCCTGGGGCTCGGTGAGGGCGAAGGCGCCGATCATCTCGCCGCTGGCCAGGGGACGCAGGAAGCGCTCCTTCTGCTCCTGGCTGCCGTACTTGAGGATGGGCATGCAGCCCACCGAGTTGTGCACGCTCATGATGGTGGAGCAGGCGCCGTCGCCGGCGGCGATCTCTTCCAGCGCCATGGCATAGGCCAGGTGGCCGGTGGCCGCGCCGCCCCACTCTTCCGGCACCAGCATGCCGAGGAAGCCCAGCTGCGCCATCTCACGGATGGCCTCGGCGGGGAAGCGATGCTCGCGGTCCCAGTCGGCGGCGAAAGGCTTCAGCCGCTCCTGGGCGAACTGCCGCGCCATGTCGCGGATCTGGATTTCGTCTTCGTTCGGGATCATCGCCCTGCCCTCACTTGATGAGTTCGATGGCGACGGCAGTGGCTTCGCCGCCACCGATGCACACCGACGCCACGCCGCGCTTGAGGTCGTACTGCCGGAGCGCGTTGATCAGGGTCACCAGCACACGGGCACCGGAAGCTCCGATGGGGTGGCCCAGGGCACAGGCGCCGCCGTGGACATTGAGCTTGTCGTGGGAAATGTCCAGGTCGCGCATGGCCACCATGGGCACCACGGCGAAGGCTTCGTTGATCTCGAACAGGTCCACCTGATCCAGGCTCCACCCGGTGCGGGCCAGCAGGCGCTGGATGGAACCCACGGGCGCGGTGGTGAAGAGGTTCGGCGCCTGGGCGAAGGACGCATGGCCGGAGACCTGGGCCAGCGGCGTCAGGCCGCGCTTTTCCGCTTCTTCCAGGCGCATCAGCAGCAGGGACGCAGCGCCATCGGAAATGGAACTGGAGTTGGCCGCGGTGACGGTGCCACCCTCGCGGAAGGCCGGCTTGAGGGTGGGGATCTTGTCCAGGCGTGCCTTCGGTGGCTGCTCGTCCTGGCTGATGGTCACCAGCTCGCGGCCGGATTTGGCCTCCACCGGGACGATCTCGGCGGCGAAGCGGCCATCGGCCATGGCCTTCTGGGCGCGGGTCAGGGAGGCGATGGCGAAGGCATCCTGCTGCTCGCGGGTGAAGCCGTAGGCCTGGGCGCAATCCTCGGCGAAGGTGCCCATCAGACGGCCCTTGTCGTAGGCGTCTTCCAGGCCGTCGAGGAACATGTGGTCGAGCACCTTGCCGTGGCCCATGCGGTAGCCGGAACGGGCGCGCTCCAGCAGGTAGGGCGCGTTGGACATGCTTTCCATGCCCCCGGCCAGCACCACGTCGGCGCTGCCGGCACGCAGCAGGTCATGGGCGAGCATCACGCTCTTCATGCCCGAGCCGCACATCTTGTTCACGGTGGAGCAGACCACGCCCTGGGGCAGGCCCGCGCCGAGTGCGGACTGGCGCGCCGGGGCCTGGCCCTGTCCGGCCTGCAGCACGCAGCCCATGATGACTTCGTCCACGGCGTCGCCCGCAATGCCGGCGCGCTCCAGCACGGCACGGTTGGCGGCGGCGCCCAGTTGCGCGGCGGTCATGTCCCTGAAGTCGCCGAGGAAGCCGCCCATGGCGGTACGGGCGGCGCTGACGATGACGATGGAATCCTTGTTCATGGCGTCCTCCTTACTTGGCGGCCATGCGCAGCGCGCCATCCAGACGGATGGTCTCGCCGTTGAGCATGCTGTTCTCGATGATGTGGCGGGCCAGCGCGGCGTATTCCGCCGGACGGCCCAGGCGTGGCGGGAACGGGACGTTGGCGGCCAGGGAGTCCTGCACCTCCTGGGGCATGCCGGCCATCATCGGGGTTTCGAAGATGCCGGGAGCGATGCACATCACGCGGATGCCGGAGCGTGCCAGGTCCCGCGCCACCGGCAGGGTCATGGCGGCCACGCCACCCTTGGAGGCCGAATAGGCGGCCTGCCCCATCTGACCGTCGAAGGCGGCCACCGAGGCGGTGTTGATGATCACGCCGCGCTCGCCCTCGGCGTTCGGCTCGCCCTGGGCCATGGCCTCGGCGGCCAGGCGCAGCATGTTGAAGCTGCCGATCAGGTTCACTTCGATCACCCGGCGGAAGCTGTCCAGGCCATGGGCGCCGTTGCGGCCCACCACCTTTTCCGCCGGCGCGATGCCGGCGCAGTTGATCAGCCCGTGCAGGCCGCCGAAGGCTTCCCGGGCGACGGCCACGGCGGCGCGGGCGTCCTCTTCGCGGGTGATGTCGGCTTTCACGAAGCGGGCGTTGGCGCCCAGTTCCTCGGCACGGGCGGCGCCGGCCTCGGCGTTGATGTCCACCAGCACCACCTTGCCGCCCTGCCCGACCAGTTCGCGGGCGGTGGCCAGGCCGAGGCCGGAACTGCCGCCGGTGACCAGGAAAACGGAATTCTCGATACGCACGGTTCTACTCCTTCGGATCAGTGAGCGGCGGCCGCCTGGGCCTTGGCGATCTCCTGGTTGCGCAGGAGGAAACGCTGGATCTTGCCGCTCGGGGTCTTGGGCAATTCCGCGACGAACTCGATTTCGCGCGGATAGGAATGGGCGGAAAGGCGCTTGCGCACGTACTGCTGCAGGGCTTCGGCCAGTTCGGCATCGGCGCTGTAGCCGGCGTGCAGCACGACGAAGGCCTTGACCAGTTCGGTACGCTCCGGGTCAGGCTTGCCGATCACCGCGGCCTCGATCACTGCCGGATGCTCGATCAGCGCGCTCTCCACGTCGAAGGGGCCGACGCGGTAGCCGGAGGTGGTGATCACGTCGTCGGCGCGACCGACGAAGCTGATGCTGCCGTCCTCGTTCAGCTCCACGGTGTCACCACTCAGATAGTAGTCACCGACGAAAGCCTTGGTGGCCATCCCCTGATAGCCGGGGAACCAGAACAGCGGAGAGCGCGGCATGTCCAGGGCTAGGATGCCGGGCTGGCCGGCGGGCAGTTCGCGGTGCTGTTCGTCCAGGACCACCACGCGGTGGCCGGGCATGGCGAAGCCGGCGGCGCCCACGCGCACCGGGTGTTCCAACGCATGGTGGTTGCACAGCACCATGCCCAGTTCGGTCTGCCCGTAGTGGTCGTGGATGGTGCAGCCCAGGCCCTCGGCGAACCAGCGGATGACCTCCGGAGTCAGGGGCTCGCCGGCACTGCTGACAGCGCGCAGATTGCCCTTGATGGCGGCTTCCACCTCGTCACGGGCGGCCAGCAGCAGGCGGTAGGCGGTGGGCGAGCCGGCCAGGTTGGTGATGCCGTATTCGCGGATGATCCGGCAGGTGCTCTCCACGGTGAACGCGCCTTCGTAGAAGGTCGTGGTGTGGCCCATGGCGAGCGGACCGGTCACGGCGTAGTACAGGCCGTAGGCCCAGCCCGGATCGGCCAGGTTCCAGAACTTGTCGTCCGGGCGCAGATCCACCGCATCACGCATGTAGCTGACGAAGGCGACAATGGCCTTCAGCGGCACCGCCAGCGGCTTGGCGAGGCCCGTGGTGCCGGAGGTGAACATCAGCAGGAAGGGATCGGAGCCCTTGCGCAGCACCGGCTCGAAGTGATCCGGCTGGCGCTCCAGTTCGGCCTGGAAGTCATCGCCCACTGTCAGCACCGGCGGCACGTCTTTCACTTCGTCCAGCTTGCTGCGGTTGGTAAGGTCGGTCACCACCAGCTTCGAGCCGGCGCTGTGCACCCGGTGCTCGATGGCCTTGGGCCCGAAGGCGGTGAATAGCGGCTGGTAGACGGCACCGGCTCGCCAGGTGCCGAGGATGGTGATCAGCAGCTCCGGGGTGCGGGAAAGCATGCCCGAGACACAATCGCCGGGCTTTACGCCACGGGCCTGCAGGAGGTTGGCAAAGCGCGCGGAAGCGGCCTTGAGCTGGGTGAAGGTCCAGGTGGCGCGCTCACCGTTGCGGCCCTCCCAGACCAGCGCGACCCGTCCCGGCTCGGCATGGCGGTCACAGCATTCGACACAGGCATTGAGGGCATCGAGCCCGCCGGCCAGGGTGGTGGAAACGGCGGTGGCGTAATCGAACTCGCGGGCAGCGGTGAAGTAGTCGCGCATCGGGAGGGCTCCCAGGTTGTTTTTGTTGGAATACCGGGATGGTCGCGCCGGGGGACGGTGGCGGCAATGTCGAAAGGTATCAACCTGGATGAGCGGATTTGACAGGGGGGTTGGGAAGGCAGGACTGCGTCCTGCCTAGCGATTGAAATCGCCCCCACAAATAAAGCGGCCCCTCTCCCGCGTGCGGGAGAGGGGCCGGGGCGGGCCGCAATCGGAAGAGGGGCGTCAGGCGCGGAACTGATCC
>NZ_JBHZGM010000014.1:0-120808 GCF_043392685.1 Metapseudomonas phytobenefica
TGCCTTCCGCTAGCACTTCCCCTTGCCGGGCGTGCAGAGGACTTCCACCTCCAAGTCGTCCAGTTCACCACCACAGTGAACCGAACAGCGCCAGTCACGGCGCTACGCGCCATGCCTGGCGCACCCAAAAGAAAAGGGCCTGCATTTCTGCAGGCCCTTTCGGTATGGCGCACTCAGGAGGATTCGAACCTCCGACCGCCCGGTTCGTAGCCGGGTACTCTATCCAGCTGAGCTATGAGTGCGTGTGGTGCTTTTTGACCAGATCACCTCTGGTTTTTCCAACCATCCGGGGCATGCCGAAGGTTCGGAAGATGGCGCACTCAGGAGGATTCGAACCTCCGACCGCCCGGTTCGTAGCCGGGTACTCTATCCAGCTGAGCTATGAGTGCGTTGTGGGCGCGCATTATAGGGAATTTTCAGCCTTGGTCAACTGTTTTTTCGAGAAGTTTCAATAACTTATCGATCTTACCGCTGACCGCCCTACAACACAGAATATGGCGGAGAAGGGGGGATTCGAACCCCCGACACCCTTTTGAGGTGTACTCCCTTAGCAGGGGAGCGCCTTCGGCCACTCGGCCACCTCTCCGCAACACGGGGCGCATGATATCCATGTTTTCCCCGTTTGCAAAGCAAAAAATGCAGAAAAATTAGTGGCTTGGTTCCTGGTCTTTCTCTTTCTGTATGCGCTGGTAGATTTCTTCGCGATGCACGGCAACCTCCTTGGGAGCATTGACACCAATGCGCACCTGATTACCTTTCACGCCAAGCACGGTCACAGTGACATCGTCACCCACCATCAGGGTCTCTCCGACCCGGCGAGTCAGAATCAGCATTCCTTTCTCCTTACGGATTCGTTTCGGGACAACAGTCTGCAAAAAAGAAATGGTTACGGCCCCGGCACGGAATTGCCGCTGGAGCTTACACCCAAGTATTGACCAGCCCCGGCAAAAGGAAAGTTCCGCCGTAGCGGCCAAAAACGACAAAAGGCGCGGGATGAGCCGCGCCTTTTGGAAATTGCCTTACTCGCCCTGTCGAGACGGGGCGTCCAGCTCGAATGCGGTGTGCAGTGCGCGAACCGCCAGTTCGAGGTACTTCTCTTCGATCACAACGGAAACCTTGATTTCCGAGGTGGAGATCATCTGGATGTTGATGGTTTCCTTGGCCAGGGCCTCGAACATGCGGCTGGCAACGCCCGCGTGGGAACGCATGCCGACACCGACGATGGAGACCTTGGCGATCTTGGTGTCGCCGATCACTTCACGGGCACCGAGCTCGTTGGCGGTCTGTTCCAGCACGCGCAGGGCGTTCTGGTAGTCGTTGCGGTGCACGGTGAAGGTGAAGTCGGTGGTGTTATCGTGCGCGACGTTCTGCACGATCATGTCGACTTCGATGTTGGCGGCACTGATCGGGCCCAGGATCTTGAATGCCACGCCGGGAATGTCCGGCACGCCACGGATGGTCAGCTTGGCTTCGTCGCGGTTGAAGGCGATGCCGGAGATGATCGGCTGTTCCATGGATTCCTCTTCATCAAGGGTAATGAGGGTGCCCGGACCCTCCTGGAAGCTGTGCAGCACGCGCAGCGGGACATTGTATTTGCCGGCGAATTCCACCGAGCGGATCTGCAGCACCTTGGAACCGAGGCTGGCCATTTCCAGCATCTCTTCAAAGGTGATCTTGTCCAGGCGCCGGGCCTGGGGCACCACACGCGGGTCGGTGGTGTAGACGCCATCTACATCGGTGTAGATCTGGCACTCGTCCGCTTTCAGCGCTGCAGCCAGGGCCACGCCGGTGGTATCGGAACCGCCACGGCCAAGGGTGGTGATATTGCCGTGCTCATCCACGCCCTGGAAGCCGGCGACCACGACCACGCGGCCGGCCTTGAGGTCGGCACGGATCTTCTGGTCGTCGATCTGCAGGATGCGCGCCTTGTTGTGGGCGCTGTCGGTGAGAATGCGCACCTGGTTGCCGGTGTAGGAAACCGCCGGCACGCCGCGCTTGATCAGTGCCATGGCCAGCAGGGCGATGGTGACCTGCTCGCCGGTGGAGACCATCACGTCCAGTTCGCGCGGTACCGGCTGCTCGCTGATCTGTTTGGCCAGATCGATCAGGCGGTTGGTTTCGCCGCTCATGGCGGAAACCACGACCACGATGTCATCGCCGCCTTCGCGGAACTTCTTCACCTTCTCGGCCACCTGCTCGATGCGCTCGACAGTGCCGACCGAGGTCCCCCCAAACTTCTGTACGATCAAAGCCATTTCAAAAGCCGCCTAATCCCGTGAAGGGCGCCCATTAAACAATCAACGCAGAACACTGCCAAGGCCCGCCGGGCGTGGGGCGGGCCGCTGGCGGCGGGCCTCAGAGGCCCTGTTCGACGAACGGTGCGGCCAGGGCCAGAGCCTGCTCCAGGGCCGCAGCGTCGGTACCGCCGCCGCGCGCCATGTCAGGACGACCACCGCCCTTGCCGCCAACCGCTGCCGCGGCCTGCTTCATCAAATCGCCGGCTTTGAGTTGGCCGGTCAGGTCCTGGGTGACGCCGGCGACCAGTGTCACCTTGCCCTCCAGCGCACTGCCGAGCAGGATCACCGCACGGCCGAGCTTGTTCTTCAACTGGTCGACCAGCGCCAGCAGCGCGTCGCCGTCCAGTCCGTCCAGACGCGCAGCCAGCACCTTCACGCCTTTCACATCGATGGCGGAAGCAGCCAGGTCGTCGCCAGCGGCGCTCGCCGCCTTGGCCTTGAGCTGTTCCAGCTCTTTTTCGAGCTGACGGTTGCGCTCCAGCAGCGCGGACAGCTTGTCCAGCAGATTGTCGCGGCTGCCTTTGACCAGGCCCGCGGCTTCCTTCAGTTGCTCTTCGGCACCGTTCAGGTAGGCCAGCGCAGCCGCGCCGGTCACCGCTTCGATACGGCGTACGCCAGCGGCCACGCCGCCTTCGCTGATGATCTTGAACAGGCCGATGTCGCCGGTGCGGGACACGTGGGTGCCACCGCAGAGTTCAACGGAGAAATCGCCGCCCATGGTCAGCACGCGGACCTGGTCGCCGTACTTCTCGCCGAACAGGGCCATGGCGCCTTTCGCCTTGGCGGTGTCGATGTCGGTCTCTTCGGTCTCGACTTCGCTGTTCTTGCGGATTTCGGTATTGACGATGTCTTCCAGGGCCTTCAGCTGTTCGGGCTTGATGGCCTCGAAATGGCTGAAGTCGAAGCGCAGGCGCTGGCTGTCCACCAAGGAACCCTTCTGCTGGACGTGATCGCCCAGCACGCGGCGCAGGGCGGCGTGCAGCAGGTGAGTGGCAGAGTGGTTGAGCGCAGTGGCCTGGCGGACGGTGGCGTCGACCTGGGCGGTAACCGCGGCGCCTACGCGCAGGGTGCCGTGATCGACCACGCCGTGGTGCAGGAAGGCGCCGCCAGCCTTGGTGGTATCACGCACGTCGAAACGCAGGCCGCTGGCGGCGATGAAGCCGCAGTCGCCCACCTGGCCGCCGGATTCGGCGTAGAACGGAGTGCGATCCAGGACCAGCACGCCCTCCTCGCCCTCGGCGAGCTGCTCGACGGCCTGGCCGTCCTTGAACAGGGCGATCACCTTGCCTTCACCGTGAGTGCAGACATAGCCGGTGAAATCGGTATCGGCGTCCACCTTGACCAGGGCGTTGTAGTCCATGCCGAAGGCGCTGGAGGCGCGGGCGCGCTCGCGCTGGGCTTCCATTTCGCGCTCGAAGCCGGCTTCGTCGATGGTCAGGCCGCGCTCACGCGCGATGTCGCCGGTCAGGTCGACCGGGAAACCGTAGGTGTCGTACAGCTTGAACAGGGTCTCGCCGGGAATCATCTTGCCCTTCAGGCCGACCAGGTCCTGCTCGAGGATCCTCAGCCCCTGCTCCAGGGTCTTGGCGAACTGTTCTTCCTCGGTCTTGAGCACGCGCTCGATGTGCGCCTGCTGCTGTTTCAGTTCGGGGAAGGCGTCACCCATCTCGGCGACCAGCGCCCCGACGATCCGGTGGAAGAAACTGCCCTTGGCGCCCAGCTTGTTGCCGTGGCGGCAGGCGCGGCGAATGATCCGGCGCAGTACGTAGCCGCGGCCCTCGTTGGACGGCAGCACGCCGTCGGCGATGAGGAAGCTGCAGGAACGGATGTGGTCGGCCACCACTTTCAGCGATGGGGCATCGTCATTGGCGCAGCCGATGGCGTCGGCGGACGCCTTGAGCAGGCTCTGGAACAGGTCGATCTCGTAGTTCGAATGCACGTGCTGCAGCACGGCGCTGATGCGCTCCAGGCCCATGCCGGTATCCACGCTGGGCGCCGGCAGCGGGTGCATCACGCCGTCAGCCGTGCGGTTGAACTGCATGAACACGTTGTTCCAGATCTCGATGTAGCGGTCGCCGTCTTCTTCCGGCGAGCCGGGCGGGCCACCCCAGATTTCCGGGCCGTGGTCGTAGAAGATCTCGGTGCAGGGGCCGCAGGGGCCGGTGTCGCCCATGGCCCAGAAGTTGTCGGACGCGTACGGGGCGCCCTTGTTGTCACCGATACGCACCATGCGCTCGTGGGGAACACCGACTTCCTTGGTCCAGATGTCGTAGGCCTCGTCGTCGCTGGCGTACACGGTGACCCAGAGTTTCTCTTTCGGCAGCTTCAGCCACTTGTCACCGGTGAGGAATTCCCAGGCGTAGTGGATGGCGTCGCGCTTGAAGTAGTCGCCGAAGCTGAAGTTGCCCAGCATTTCGAAGAAGGTGTGGTGGCGCGCAGTGTAGCCGACGTTTTCCAGGTCATTGTGCTTGCCGCCGGCGCGCACGCATTTCTGGCTGGTGGTGGCACGGGTGTAGGCGCGCTTTTCCAGGCCAAGGAAGCAGTCCTTGAACTGGTTCATCCCCGCATTGGTGAACAGCAGGGTCGGGTCATTGCCCGGAATCAGGGAGCTGGAAGCGACACGGGTATGCCCCTTCTCTTCGAAGAAGCTCAGGAAGGCTTCACGGATTTCTGCGCTTTTCATAGGTTCATCCACGGAAACTGCGGCCACGACGGCGGTGCAAATCGTTATCGGCGAAGGGCGGCAAGTGGAAATCGGCGAAAAAGCAGCAGGTTTCAGGAAAATTCCGGCAGTTCCCGCCTGTTTCCAACATTGCACGCGAAACTCGCAGCCGTCTGGCGACAGGCTTACGAATCACCGGCAAAGGGCCGCATTATATCGGCCCTGCGCCAGCGGGATAGTCTCTTTGTGCGATAGAGGGCGGCTATTTGTGCACGTCGCCGGTTCAGACGCGTCGGAACGCGGCGAAAGCCTCGATCACGCAGGTGATATCGGCGGCCTGCACGTCCAGGTGAGTCACCAGACGCAGGCGCGCGGCCGGGCTGACGCGGATGCCTTGCGCAGCGAGGAACTCGGCCAGGGCGCGGGCCTGATCGCCAATTTGCACGTAGACCATGTTGGTCTGCACCGGCTCGATGTCATAACCCAGCTCCCGCAGCCCGGTGCCCAGGCGCTCTGCATTGGCGTGGTCCTCCGCCAGGCGCTCGACCTGGTGATCCAGCGCATAGAGCCCGGCCGCCGCCAGCACCCCGGCCTGGCGCATGCCGCCGCCGACCATCTTGCGCAGGCGCCGGGCCTTGGCGATCAGCGCCGCGCGGCCGCAGAGCACCGCCCCCACCGGCGCACCAAGCCCCTTGGACAGGCACACGGAAACCGAATCGAAATACCGGGTGATCTCGCGGGCATCCACCCCCTGCTTCACCGCCGCGTTGTACAGGCGGGCACCGTCCAGATGCAGGCCCAGGCCGCGACGACGGGTGAGCTCGCGCGCCGCTGCCAGGTACTCCAGCGGCAGGACCTTGCCCTGCATGGTGTTCTCCAGGGCCAGCAGCCGGGTGCGGGCGAAGTGGAAGTCGTCCTGCTTGATGGCGGCCTCCACCTTGCCAAGATCCAGGCTGCCATCGGCCTCGCCCTCGATCGGCTGGGGCTGGATGGAGCCCAGCACGGCGGCGCCACCGCCCTCGTATTTGTAGGTGTGGGCCTGCTGGCCGACGATGTACTCGTCACCGCGTTCACAGTGAGCCATCAGCCCCAGCAGGTTGCTCATGGTGCCGGTCGGTACGAAGAGCGCGGCCTCGAAGCCCAGGCGCTCGGCGAGGCTCGCTTCCAGACGGTTGACGCTGGGATCTTCGCCATAGACATCGTCGCCCAGCTCGGCGCGCTGCATGGCTTCGCGCATGCCGGCGGTGGGTTGGGTGACGGTGTCGCTACGCAGGTCGATCAGGCTCATTCCGGGCTCCTTGGATGGGCGAAGAGCCCGATCCTAAAGCTCGCCGCCAAAGGGGTACAGGTACAGATGGAAAGAAACGCGCAGAACCTGTTCAAGGTCTCGCGGGCCGGAGCCTGCCTTTAATGCAGCGAGGCTGGCGCGCAGCAGAAAGTGGGCCGGTTCTCAGACCTCGGCCGGAACTATCAGTATCCCGGCACGCAGACCGTTCTTCACCCTGGGATTGGGGAAGATGATGCGAGCGCCCTGCTCTTCCACGACCCAGCGGGTGCCGGCGATATCCTCGGCCAGCAGGTAGCCCACGGGCAATTCGCTGAAATTCTCGATATCAGGCGCCAGGTGCAGCTGGAAGGATTCGCTGTGCTTGATGATCTCGCGCGACACCGAGAACAGTTGCAGCCCGTCCAGGCTGTCGCCATCGGTCTTCGGCTCGTTTCCTTCGATCAGCGCCTGCAGACGCGTTTCCAGGCGATCGAGATTGACCTCCTGGTTGCTGCCGAAAGGCCGTGCCTTGCCCAGTTCCAGGGTGAAGGCCTCGGCATCCAGTTGGGCGTAGGTATAGGAGCTGAAGGTGATGCCGGTCTTGTTCTGCAGCAGCACGGCATCGATGCCGGCTTCCCGCAGGCGAGCCAGTTCCTGGCGCGAGTGCTCGCGGCCTTCCACGTAGGGATAGAGGGCGAACTGTTCGATCTTCGAGCCGCGGATGGCGGTGTGCAGGTCGTAGTGCAGGCGAGCGCGATCGGGCTTGCTGAAGAAGGCAGCGGCATAGCGCTCCAGCTCGCCGGCGCGCATGGCTTCGAAGCCGCTGGATTCGGCATGACGGCCATTGAACAGGCGGTTGAGGTCCTGCTCGACGTAACGCTCGCCGCGACGAATGGCTTCGGGGTTGCCCAGCAGGAAGAGAATGCGGGCGCGTGGCTTGAGTTGGCCGCGGGCGATGGCCTGGACCAGGCGGTCCAGGAGTTCGATGGGCGCGGTTTCATTGCCGTGCACACCGGCTGAAAGCAGCAGGTCGAGCCCGCTGTCTTCGGTGGCCGGCGGGGTGACATCCAGCGCCCCCTCGCCCAGCCAGTGCAGGCGCACGCCCCCGGAGGTCAGCTGGATCTTCTCGGTCGGCTCGCGGCCGGCGAGGGTCAGTTCAAGCAGTTTTCCGAGGGCTAGCATCCTGTTACCTCAATGATCGTGATCGCAGTCGGGACCATGGACATGGTCGTCGTCAGCGTCGGCCGGTTCCATTTCCAGCTGCAGGCTGACCAGGTTGGTGGCCAGCGGGCGCAGCAGCAGGTTGGCGTACTCGGTGTCGCCTTCCTCGACGTCCACGCCGATCAGCAGCTGGCCGTTGCCGGCCTGCTGGATCCAGACTTCCTTGCCCTGCCAGACGACGGCAAACCGGGTGCAGGAGGTTTCGAGCTGGGTGCCGTCGGTATCTTCGAGGATGAGTTGCAGGGCGTCGGACATTTCAGGGTTCTCAGTTGAGCTGGAAGGGATAAACAGCGCCCAGTTTAAGGATCTGCGTCAGTTCATCCAATGCCGTCCGGCACTCCACCAGCAATTGCGGGTCGGCCAGGTCGGATTCGCTGAGGCGGTCACGGTAGTGCTTTTCGACCCAGCTGGTCAGGGTGGCGTGGAGTTCCGGGGTCATCATTACCCCCTGGTTCACCGCCGCCAGCTCATTTTCCTTGAGCGCCACGCGCAGGCGCAGGCAGGCCGGACCACCGCCATTCTGCATGCTCTGCTTGAGGTCGAAGACCTTCACTTCGCGGATCGGACCCTGGCTCGAAGTCAGCTCGTTCAGGTAGTTCCAGACGTTGGCGTTGGCACGGCACTCTTCCGGCACGATCAGCAGCATGCTGCCGTCGGCGCGGCTGAGCAGCTGGCTGTTGAACAGGTAGGAGCGCACCGCGTCCTCCACGCTCACCGCGCTGCGCGGCACACGCACCGCCTGGAAACGGCCGCCGCGCTTGCCCAGCTTGCCATCCAGCTCGGCCAGGACCTTGTCGGTCTCGAGGAAGGCATCCTCGTGGTAGAACAGCACTTCGCCATTACCCACCGAGATCACGTCGTTGTGGAACACGCCCTGGTCGATCACCGCAGGGTTCTGCTGAGCGTAGACCACGCCCTCGGCGTCCAGCCCATGGAGACGGGCGATCGCCTGGCTGGCTTCCAGGGTCTGCCGCGCCGGATAGCGTTGCGGGGAGGGGAAGCGGGGGTCGAAGGCGCTGCGGCCGAAGACGAAGAATTCGACACCGGCCTCACCGTAACCCTTGCAGAAACGGGTGTGGTTGGCGGCACCTTCGTCGCCGAACTGGCTGACCGCAGGCAAGGCTGCGTGGTGAGCGAAGAATGTGTCGTTGGCGAACATGGCGCCCAGCACACGACTGGTGGTCGGGTGCTCGATGGAACGATGGAACTTGCAGTTCAGGTTGGCGGCGGTGAAATGCACACGGCCGTCCGCGGTGTCGGCGCTGGAGCTGACGGTGCAGGAGTTGGCAGTCCACATGCTGGAGGCAGAGCTGCAGGCGGCCAGCAGCGGCATGGCTTCCCTGGCAGCCCTGGCGATGACTTGTGCATCGGTGCCGGAGAAGCCCAGGCTGCGCAGGGTGGCGACGTCCTGGCGCTCCTGCGGGGCGAACACGCCCTGCTTGAAGCCCATTTCCATCAGCGCCTTCATCTTACCCAGGCCCTGCAGTGCCGCTTCCTTCGGGTTGGAGACCGCCTGGCTGTTGCTCTGCGAGGCTACGTTACCGTAGGACAGGCCACCATAGTTGTGGGTCGGGCCGACCAGTCCGTCGAAGTTCACTTCATAAGCGTTCACAGGCTGACTCCTGGAGTAAGGGTTGCAGGCAGGGCAAGGGTTTCGCTTTCCAGCGAGGCCACCGGGTAGGCGCAGTAATCAGCGGCGTAGTAGGCGCTGGCGCGATGGTTGCCGGAGGCGCCGACACCACCGAAGGGCGCGCTGCTGGCGGCACCGGTCAGCTGCTTGTTCCAGTTGACGATGCCGGCGCGGCTCTCAATGAGGAACTGCTGGTAGCGCTCGGCGGAGTCCGACAGCAGGCCGGCGGCCAGGCCGTACTGGGTGGCATTGGCTTCGGCGATGGCGGCATCGAAGTCGCGGTAACGGATCACCTGCAGCAGCGGGCCGAAGAACTCTTCGTCCGGACGATCGGCCACGGCGGTCACGTCGAGGATGCCGGGCGTCAGCAGCGCGGCATTTTCCAGCGGCTGGGACATGGCCAGCAGCGCCACTGCACCACCGGCGATCAGATGTTCCTGGGCCTTGAGCAGGTGGCGCGCGGCGTCCAGGGAAATCACCGAACCCATGAAGGGTGCGGGCTGGTCGTCGAAGGCACCGACCCTGATGGTGCTGGCGACACTCACCAGGCGCGCCAGCAGGGCGTCGCCCCAGGCGCCTTCGGGCACCAGCAGGCGGCGGGCGCAGGTGCAGCGCTGGCCGGCGGAAATGAAGGCCGACTGGATGATGGTGTAGACAGCGGCGTCCACGTCCTGGACCTGGTCTACCACCAGCGGGTTGTTACCCCCCATTTCCAGGGCGAGGATCTTGTCCGGACGGCCGGCGAACTGCTGGTGCAGCAGGTTGCCGGTGCGGCTGGAGCCGGTGAAGAACAGGCCGTCGATACCCGGGTTGCCGGCCAGGGCCACGCCGGTTTCACGGGCGCCCTGCACCAGGTTCAGCACGCCAGCGGGCAGACCGGCCTCGACCCAGCATTTCACCGTCAGTTCGGCGACTTTCGGCGTCAGCTCGCTCGGCTTGAAGACCACCGCGTTGCCGGCCAGCAGCGCCGGCACGATGTGCCCGTTGGGCAGGTGGCCCGGGAAGTTGTAGGGACCGAATACAGCCACGACGCCATGGGGCTTGTGGCGCAGCACCGCAGTGGCATCGGCCAGGGGGCCGCTCTTCTCGCCGGTGCGCTCACGGTAGCTCTGGATGGAGATGGCGACCTTGTTGACCATGCTGGTCACTTCGGTGGCCGACTCCCACAGGGGCTTGCCGGTTTCTTCGCCGATGCAGCGGGCCAGCTCGTCGGCATGCTCGCGCAGGGTCACGGCGAACTGCTCGAGAATGGTGATGCGCTCTTCCAGCGGGCGCCGAGCCCAGGCCGGGAAAGCGGCGCGGGCGGCCTTCACGGCTTCGTCCACCTGGGCGGCATTGGCGCCACGGCCCGACCAGACGACCGCCTGGGTGACCGGGTTCAGCGAATCGAAGGCGTCGCCCTGCCCTGCCTGCCAGTTACCAGCGATGAAATGGGTGCTCATTTATACGGACTCCTTGGCCGACAGCGGCACGGCGCGAACCGAGGCGCCGGCAGAGAGTTTCAGACGCTTGGCGGTCAGCGCATCCACCACCAGGGTCCCGGCCGCCAGGCGGGCCGCAGCGGCGGTAATGCGGCAATCTTCGCGCTTGCGGTTGTGGATCAGGAAAGGCGTGGCGTCGTCGCCGGGGGTGCCGATGGCCAGGACCAGGGTCTGGCTGTCGCGCACGGCGCGGATCTTCGACGTTTCGCATTCGATGGCCGGGCCGGCGTCGAAGATGTCGACGTAACCCTGGTAGCTGAATCCTTCCCCTTTGAGCATCGCCAGCGCCGGCTCGGTGTCGCTGTGTACGCGACCGATGACGTTGCGCGCGGCTTCGGAGAGGAAGCAAGTGTAAAGCGGGAATTTGGGCATCAGTTCGGCGATGAAAGCCTTGTTGCCAACGCCGGTGAGATAGTCGGCGCGGGAGAACTCCATCTTGAAGAAATGCCGGCCAAGACTCTCCCAGAACGGGGAAACGCCATTGGCATCGGACATGCCGCGCATCTCGGCGATCACCTTGTCACCGAACAGCTCCGGGAATTCCGCGATGAACAAGAAACGCGCCTTCGACAGCAGGCGCCCCTTCAGACCCGTGCGGTGGCTGGCATGCAGGAACAGCGAGCAGAGCTCGGAATTGCCAGTCAGGTCATTGGCCAGGAACAGGGTGGGGATCTGCCGGTGGATGTGCAGCTCCTGGGAGGCGCTGACGGTCAGGCCGACCCGGTAGTTGTACCAGGGCTCGCGCAGGCCCACGGCGCCAGCCACGGCGGAGATGCCGATGACGGTGCCATCGTCGTCCTCGAGCACGAAGAGGTAATCCGCATCGGCCCGCTCGGCCTCGCCGCGGAATGCCTTTTCCGCCCAGCCGACGCGATGCGACAGGCGCTCCTCATTGGCCGGCAGCGTGGTCAGGCCCGCGCCAGTGCTGCGCGCCAGGTCGATCAGGGCCGGTAAGTCGGCGCTGCGTACGGGACGAACGATCATAGTGCCTCCAGAAAATTCGCTCCCTTCCGTCCGGGAAGGCAGCCGGGGAGAGGGTCGTGCCCTCACCGGCCCCGGCAGGGGCCACCTCCTCCCGGCGGGAGGAGGGTCAAAGACTCAAACCGCGATCAGGCGGACGCTGGCGCCTTCACCGACACCCAGGGCCTCGGCGGCTTCTTCACCGAGCACCACCGGCTTGCCGGGCACCCAGTCGAGTTCGGCGACGATGGCGCGGAAATCCTGCAGCTGGCCGTTGCACACCAGGTACTGGCGGCCGCCATTGCCCTGCTCGCCCAGCTTCACCGGCACCATGCGGCTCTGGGCGATGGAGCGGATGCTCGAAGTGCGGGCGTGGAGGGTCGGGCCACCGTCGAAAATGTCGATGTAGTTGTCGGTCTCGAAACCTTCGCGCATAAGGATGTCGAAGGTGATCTGCGCACGCGGGTGCACCTGGCCCATGGCTTCCTGGGCTTCGTCCGGCAACAGCGGCACGTAGATCGGGTAATGCGGCATCAGTTCGGCGAGGAAGGTGCGGCTCTTCAGGCCGGACAGGCGCTCGGCCTCGCTGTAATTGAGGTCGAAGAAGTTGCGCCCCACGGCATCCCAGAACGGCGACTCGCCGTGTTCGTCGCTGTAGCCGACGATCTCCACCACCACCGCATCGGCGAAGCGCTCCGGGTGGCTGGCCATGAACAGCAGGCGACCACGGGAGTTGAGCTCGGCGACGGGGGTGTTCACCAGGTCGCGCTCGACATAGAAGCTGGTCAGCAGGCTGTTGCCGGTGAGGTCATGGCACAGCGAGAGGACGTGGATCTTGTTGTGGATCTTCAGCTCCCGCGAGGCATGCACGAAGGTCTCGTTACGGAAGCTGTAGAAGGGTTCGGAGAAGCCGGCGGAGGCGACGATCGCCGAGCAGCCCGCCAGGCGGCCGGTGGCGCTGTCCTCGAGGACGAAGAAGTAGCTCTCTTCGCCATTGAAGCTCACCTCGGCAGAGAAGGACGCCTCGGACGCGGCGATCTTCTCGCCCAGCACCTGGGCATCATCCGGCAGGGAAGTGACACCCACGGGGCTATCCGCGGCCAGACGCTGGACTTCAGCGAGATCGGCCATTTGCGCGGGGCGCATCACCAACATGGGGGGTCACTCCTTTTTTCTTGTTGAAAACTCCGAACGAACCCGTGATTCCATCCGGAGAAAAGCCGGGCCCCGATAGCCCGTACTCATGCATCTATTGGTTCCGTCCCTGGGATCGCAGCGCAGCGCTTCCCTGCGCTGCGTCCAGCAGAGGCTTACGCCTGGGTCAGCTTGGCGACGGCGCGCTCGAAGCGGTCGAGGCCTTCGTCGATGTCCGCATCCGGGATCACCAGGCTGGGCGCGAAGCGCACCACGTCGGGGCTTGCCTGCAGAACCATCACGGCTTCCTTCTCGGCAGCGTTCAGCACGTCCTTCGCCTTGCCCTTCCAGGCATCGGAGAGGACCGCGCCGATCAGCAGGCCCAGACCGCGAACCTCGCTGAAGATGCCGTACCTGGTGCCAATGGCTTCGAGACGCGTCTTGAAGCGGTCATGCTTGGCATTGATGCCACTCAGCACTTCCGGGGTGTTGATCACATCCAGCACCGCCTCGGCTACGGCGCACGCCAGCGGGTTGCCGCCGTAGGTGGTGCCGTGGGTGCCAACCGACAGGTGCTTGGCGATTTCGCTGGTGGTGAGCATGGCGCCGATGGGGAAACCGCCGCCCAGGCTCTTGGCGCTGGAGAGGATGTCCGGGGTCACGCCGTAGTGCTGGTAGGCGAACAGGTGGCCGGTACGGCCCATGCCGCTCTGCACTTCGTCGAAGATCAGCAGTGCGTTGTGCTCGTCGCACAGCTTGCGGGCGCCTTCCAGATAGGCCTTATCCGCCGGTAGCACGCCGCCCTCGCCCTGCACAGGTTCCAGGACCACGGCGCAGGTCTTGTCGGAAATCGCCGCCTTCAGGGCTTCCAGGTCGTTGTAAGGCACATGACTGATGCCTTCCATCTTCGGACCGAAGCCGTCGGAGTACTTCGGCTGGCCGCCAACGGTCACGGTGAACAGGGTGCGACCGTGGAAGCTGTTGGTGGCGGAGATGATTTCGTGCTTCTGCGGGCCATAGACGTCATGGGCATAACGACGGGCCAGCTTGAAAGCCGCTTCGTTGGCCTCGGCACCGGAGTTGGCGAGGAACACGCGCTCGGCAAAGGTGGCGTCCACCAGCTTCCTGGCCAGGCGCAGGGCCGGCTCGTTGGTGAAGACATTGGACACGTGCCAGATCTTGTTGGCCTGTTCGGTCAGCGCACTGACCAGCGCGGGGTGCGCATGGCCCAGGGAGTTCACTGCGATACCGCCGGCAAAATCGATCAGCTCGCGACCGGACTGGTCCCAGACCCGGGAACCCTGGCCACGCACCGGAATGAAAGCGGCGGGGGCGTAGTTGGGAACCATCACCTTGTCGAAATCGGCGCGCTCGACCTGCGCATGCTCAACGGACATCAGTTTCTCCTGCCATGAACGGCTAGTGATGAAAGGATTGTAGGGACTGATTCGGGGTTGGCATTGCCGCCATGCGACAACTTCTTACAGCGCCAACCCCGCGAAAACCGGCGCTTATGGAAATGCGACAGAAAGCGTCGGGAAGGCGCAGTTTAAACGCTGATCGCCACCGTCACGCACCCGCAGGGAAAATTTCTCCACGGGGTGACTGATGGGTATCGGAAGACGAGAAAGAAGGAAGTCGTGGGGATTCATTCGCGAAAGGACCCACGGGCCGTTGGCCCTTCGCGAATGAATTCGCCCCCACAAGAACAACCACCCCTTGGGACGGGCAGTGGAGGTGAAGGTCAGCCGCGCTCCGCCACCAGTGCCGGCTGCTGGGCTTCGAAGGGGTTGGCGCCGCGGCGCTGGTTGCGGTCTTCACGCGGGGTGACGCCGAAGAAGTTGCGGTAGGCGCTGGAGAAGTGCGGACCGGACGAGAAGCCGCAGGACAGGCCGATCTGGATGATCGACTTGCTGGTCTGCATCAGCATCTGCCGCGCCTTGTTAAGACGCAGTTCCAGGTAGTACTGGCTGGGCACGCGATTGAGGTACTGCTTGAAGATGCGTTCCAGCTGGCGACGGGAGACGCAGACGTGCTGGGCGATCTCGTCGGTGGTCAGCGGCTCTTCGATATTGGCTTCCATCAGCAACACGGCCTGGGTCAGCTTCGGGTGGCTGGAGCCCAGGCGGTTCTGCAACGGGATGCGCTGGCGCTCGCCGCCTTCGCGGATGCGCTCCACCACCAGCTCTTCGGACACCGCGCCCGCCAGTTCGGCGCCATGGTCGCGGGCCAGCACGGCCAGCAGCAGGTCGAGCACAGCCAGGCCGCCGCAAGCGGTGAGACGGTCGCGGTCCCAGTCGAACAGATGGCTGGTGGCAATCACCCTGGGGAAGCGCTCAGCAAAATCGTCCTGCCAGCGCCAGTGCACCGCGGCGCGATAGCCATCCAGCAGGCCCAGGTGCGCCAGGGGATACACGCCGGCGGAAAGGCCGCCGACCACGCAACCGGTACGCACCGAATGCTTGATCGCCGCGGAAAGTGCCGGAGACAGCTGCGCCGGCGGCTCGTCGGCCACCAGGAACAGGCGCTGCAGGCCATCCAGCTTGCCGGTCCAGGCCTCGCCCGGCAGGCGCCAGGAACCTTCGGCAGCGGGTTCGGCCTGGAGGAAGGAGATCTCGTAAACCACTTCCGGATGCAGTCGCTGGGCGACACGCAGAGCTTCCTCGGCCAGCGCCAGGGTCAGCGCCTTGGTACCGGGCCAGAGGAGAAAGGCGATTCGATGGGCAGTCATGGCAGGCAGCTTAGCAGACCCCGGCAATAGGAAAGAGACTAGGCGAAACAGGGTTTCGAATGCGCTACGGCGGCCCTGGGGCCGCCGCGTCGTGGATCACTTCAAGCTGCCGGAGAGGAACTGCTTGAGGCGCTCGGATTGCGGGTTGGCCAGCACTTCCTTCGGGCAACCGCGCTCTTCCACCAGGCCCTTGTGCAGGAACACCAGCTGGTTGGACACCTCACGGGCGAAACCCATCTCGTGGGTGACCACCACCATGGTGCGGCCTTCCACGGCCAGGTCCTTCATCACCTTCAGCACCTCCCCTACCAGCTCCGGGTCCAGTGCCGAGGTGGGTTCGTCGAACAGCATCACTTCCGGCTCCATGGCCAGGGCACGGGCGATGGCCACGCGCTGCTGCTCGCCGCCGGACATGTGCGCCGGGTAGGCATCCTTGCGATGGGCCACGCCCACCTTGGCCAGGTAGTGTTCGGCCTTCTCGATGGCTTCCTTCTTCGGCACGCTGAGCACATGCACGGGCGCTTCGATCACATTCTCCAGGGCGCTCATGTGCGACCACAGGTTGAAGTGCTGGAACACCATCGCCAGGCGCGAGCGCATGCGCTGCAGCTGCTTGGGATCGGCCGCCTTCAGGCCGCCGTCGCGGTTGGCCACGAGCTTCAGCTCTTCGCCATTGAGGAGGATCTTGCCGCCGTGGGGCTGCTCCAGCATGTTGATGCAGCGCAGGAAGGTACTTTTGCCCGAGCCGCTCGAGCCGATGATGCTGATGACGTCACCGGCCTTGGCCGCCAGGGACACACCCTTGAGCACTTCGTGGCTGCCGTAGCGCTTGTGCAGGTCTTGGACTTCCAGTTTGTACATGGTGGGAACTCTCTGTGCGATTCGTGGGCAGTCAGGCCTTGCGCGGGGCCAGGTAGGCCAAGTAGCGGCGCTCGGCGGCCTTGAACAGGCGCACCAGGATGAAGGTCAGGCAGAGGTAGAACAGGCCGGCGGTGATGAAGGCCTCGAACGGCAGGTAGTACTGCGAGTTCACGGTACGCGCGGCGCCGGTGATGTCGATCAGGGTGACGATCGACGCCAGGCTGGTGGTGTGCAGCATCATGATGACTTCGTTGCTGTACTGCGGCAGGGCGCGACGCAGGGCCGACGGCAGCAGGATGCGGCGATAGAGCTTGGCGCGGGACATGCCCATGGCCTTGGCCGCCTCGATTTCGCCGTGGGGAGTGGCCTTGATGCTGCCGGCGAGGATTTCCGCGGTATAGGCGCTGGTGTTGATGGCAAACGCCAGGCAGGCGCAGAAGGTCGCATTGGACAGGTAGGGCCAGAGCGCGCTCTCGCGCACCCACTCGAACTGGGCCAGGCCGTAATAGATAAGGAACAGCTGCACCAGCATCGGGGTGCCGCGGATCACATAGGTGTAGAGCCACGCGGGGAAGTTCACCCAGGGCTGCTTGGACACCCGCATCAGTGCCAGCGGCATGGCCGCAGCCAAGCCGAGGGCGAGGGAAATGACCAGGAGCTTGAGGGTTACCAGCACGCCGCCGAAGTAGAGCGGCAGGCTCTCCCAGATCACGTTGTAGTCGAAGATCATAGTTCAGCCGCCTTGATGCCCACGGAGTAGCGCCGCTCCATGAAGCGCAGGGCCAGCAGGGAAATGCTGGTCAGCACCAGGTAGAGCGCGGCAACCGCGAGATAGAAGGTGAAGGGTTCACGGGTGGCGTCCGCTGCACTCTTGGCCTTGAACATCATGTCCTGCAGGCCGACCACCGAGATCAGCGCAGTGGCCTTGGTCATCACCAGCCAGTTGTTGGTGAAACCGGGAATAGCCAGGCGGATCATCTGCGGCACCAGGATGCGGAAAAATACCTTGGTCCCGCTCATGCCATAGGCCAGGCCCGCCTCGCCCTGCCCTTTCGGGATCGCCATGAAAGCGCCACGGAAGGTTTCCGACAGGTAGGCGCCGAAGATGAAGCCGAGGGTGAAGACACCGGACCAGAACGGGTCGAGGTCGATGTAGTCCTCGTAGCCGACCATGGGCGCGACGACGTTCACCAGTTGCTGGCCGCCGTAGAAGATCAGCAGGATCAGCACCAGGTCGGGGATGCCGCGAATCACCGTGGCATAAGTTTCGCCCATCAGGGCCAGCCACTTGACCGGGGAAAGCCGGAAGGCCGCACCAATCAGGCCGAGCACCACCGCCAGGGATATGGAAGACAAGGCCAGCAGCAGGGTGAGCCAGGCACCCTCGAGAATGGTCGAGCCGTAGCCGTTGAGCATGGTCAGATCCTCATGCAGCGCGCCGGGTTGCACCGGGCCGCACCGCCACAACGAAAAAGTGGCACAAACCGCAATCTGAAGTTTGTGCCACTTTCAGGGAAAAGCGATTACTCGCCGTAGACGTCGAAGGTGAAGTACTTGTCCTGTACTTCCTTGTACTTGCCATTGGCACGGATGGCGGCAATGGCGGCAGTGATCTTGTCGGCCAGGGCCTTGTCGCCCTTGCGCACGGCGATACCGGCACCTTCACCGAAGTACTTCTGCTCGGTGTAGTCCGGGCCAACCAGGGCGAAGCCCTTGCCGGCATCGGTCTTGAGGAAACCATCGTCGATGTTCACGGCATCGGCCAGGGTGGCGTCCAGGCGGCCGGCGGTCATGTCCAGGAAGATCTCGTTCTGCGAGCTGTAGCGCACCACTTCGATACCGGCGGGTGCGAAGACGTCGGTTGCGTAGCGGTCATAGACGGAAGCGCGCTGCACGCCGACCTTCTTGCCCTTCAGGTCCACCAGCGGGTCATTGATCACGGAGCCGGCCTTCATCGCCAGCTTGACCGGGGTCTGGTAGTACTTGCCGGTGAAGTCCACGGACTTCTTGCGCTCTTCGGTAATGGTCATGGAGGAGAGCACGGCGTCGAACTTGCGTACTTTCAGGGCCGGGATCAGGCCGTCGAACTCCTGCTCGATCCACTGGCACTTGACCTTCATCTCTTCGCACAGGGCGTTGCCGATGTCGTAGTCGAAGCCGGTGATCTTGCCGTCCGGAGTCTTGAAGGCGAAGGGTGGGTAAGCAGCTTCGATACCGATGCGCAGGGGCTTGGCGTCGTCAGCGATAGCAGCCAGCGGCGACAACAGGGACAGCGCCATGGCGCCGAGAAGTGCAATCTTCTTCATGTTATGACTCCTTCAAAGGGATATGGCTTCTGTTGGCAGCGTGACAGTTCGCCCAGACGATCCACGAAATTGTAGAAAGAGTCGTCGTCTTTGCTGGCTGAAGGCCGTAGGCAAAAGGCTCCGACTGAGTGTGCGGCATTCTAGCCACACCCCTGAAGTCGATATTTCTTCAATGCGACAACAAATTACAGAAGGACTGGAGAGGGGGAGAAACAGGATTGACAGGCACGAAGAAAAGTGCAGAAAAGAAAGAGCACAGAACCCCTGAACAAGGCAATTATCGGACCATAAATTCCTGAAGCCTTTTATTTCGCGGCCTGGCGAACTTCATCCTGTTCTTCGGCGCAGAAAAAAGGCCTCGAAAGAGCGCGACTCGTTTCCGATGGAACCAGTTCGGTGCGCCCCGTAACCACGACTGTTACCTGCCCCGCCTCCCCTATCCGGAATCCGATAGGAATTCGGTATTTACCCTTGCAGGCGGATGAATCGCCTCGCGAATTTCAAACCAGCAGAAATGCGAAACCCCGCCGCGGCTTGTGGCCGGGGCGGGGTCTTGCGGCAGGCTCCGATCAGGCGACCTGCATGGTGCGATGAGTGTCGATGAGGTGCTGCACCACTCCGGGATCAGCCAGGGTGGAGATGTCGCCGAGGGAGTCGTATTCGGCGACGGCGATCTTGCGCAGGATACGGCGCATGATCTTGCCCGAGCGGGTCTTCGGAAGGCCCGGAGCCCACTGGATCACATCCGGGGTGGCGATCGGACCGATCTCCTTGCGCACCCAGTTCCTCAGCTCCTGACGCAGCTGCTCGGAAGCTTCCTCACCGGCGTTCAGGGTGACGTAGACATAGATGCCCTGCCCTTTGATGTCATGCGGCACACCAACTACCGCGGCCTCGGCCACTTTCGGGTGGGCGACCATGGCGCTTTCCACCTCGGCAGTGCCCATGCGGTGGCCGGAGACGTTCAGCACGTCATCCACACGACCGGTGATCCAGTAGTAGCCGTCTTCATCACGACGGGCGCCGTCACCGGTGAAGTACATGCCCTTGAAGGTCTTGAAGTAGGTGTCGACGAAGCGGTCGTGGTCGCCGTACAGGGTACGGGCCTGACCCGGCCAGGAATCGATGATTACCAGGTTGCCTTCGGCAGGACCGTCGATCAGGTTGCCCAGGTTGTCCACCAGCGCCGGCTGCACGCCGAAGAAGGGCCGCGCGGCGGAGCCCGGCTTCAACGCATGGGCGCCCGGCAGCGGGGTCATCAGGCAGGCGCCGGTTTCGGTCTGCCACCAGGTGTCGACGATCGGACAGCGGCCTTGGCCGACGTTCTCGTAGTACCAGTGCCAGGCTTCCGGGTTGATCGGCTCACCCACCGAACCCAGCAGGCGCAGGCTGGAGCCATCGGCGCCTTCGACCGCGGCCCGGCCCTCGGCCATCATGGCGCGAATGGCAGTCGGCGCAGTGTAGAGGATGTTCACCTTGTGCTTGTCGACGATCTTCGCCACACGGGTGACATCCGGGTAGTTCGGCACGCCTTCGAACATCAGAGTGGTGGCGCCATTGGCCAGGGGGCCGTAGACCAGGTAGGTGTGGCCGGTCACCCAGCCGATGTCGGCGGTGCACCAGAAGACTTCGCCCGGGCGGTAGTCGAACACGCGCTCGTGGGTCAAAGAGGCATAGACCAGGTAGCCGCCGGTGGTGTGCAGCACGCCCTTGGGCTTACCGGTGGAGCCGGAGGTGTAGAGGATGAACAGCGGGTCCTCGGCGCCCATTTCCTTCGGGATGCAGTGGCTGGAAGCGACCTTCATCAGGTCCTCGTACCAGACGTCGCGATGCTGGTTCCACTTGATCTCGGAGCCGGTGCGCTTGACCACCACGATCTTCTGCACGCTGCTGGTTTCGGGGTTGGTCAGGGCGTCATCGACGTTGGCCTTGAGCGGCACCTTCCTGCCACCGCGCACGCCTTCGTCGGCAGTGATCACCAGTTTGGATTTGCAGTCGATGATGCGGCCAGCCAGGGCTTCGGGGGAGAAGCCGCCGAACACCACGGAATGGATGGCGCCGATGCGGGTACAGGCCAGCATGGCGACCACGGCTTCCGGGATCATCGGCATGTAGATGGTTACCACGTCGCCGCGGTGCACGTCCTGGCCGCGCAAGGCGTTGGCGAACTTGCAGACGCGCTCGTGGAGTTGGCGGTAGGTGATGACTTCGTGCTCGGACGGGTCATCGCCTTCCCAGATGATCGCCGGCTGGTCGCCGCGCTCGGCGAGATGGCGATCCAGGCAGTTTGCGGAGACGTTGAGAGTGCCGTCGGCGAACCACTTGATGTCGACGTGGTGATCGTCGAAGGAGGTCTGCTTCACCTTGGTGAAGGGTTTGATCCAGTCCAGGCGCTTGGCCTGTTCACGCCAGAATCCATCGGGGTTGATGACAGATTGCTGGTACATGGCTTTGTAGGTCGCTTCGTCGGTGAGGGACTGGGCGGCCACTTCAGGGCGGACCGGATACAGAGAAGCAGCACTCATGGGTCTTACCTCGGTGGGTAGTTGTTGTTGTATGGCGCCTTTTGTATCCCCCGCCCTTTCGTAGGGCCATTCGACCATGGTCTTACCAAACCCGGACGATGGTCGAAGGAACGGAAATCGCGTATTGCCGGGCAAGTACGCAGCCACTTATCCACAGCGCAAAAAAAACCGGCCCATATCCAGGGACATGGGCCGGCGAAGCACTATCGGGTCGTTGGTGAGAGCCCGGGATCAACCCGGGGATGGCACGCGGACGACCGGCCGCGTGCCGCACAGTGTCAGAGGTGGGCGTCCTGGTATTCCTTCTCGGCTTCGTCGAAGCGCTTGATCATCGCGGCCGACGGGCCATTGCCGATGCGGCTGAAGATCAGGATGCCGAGGGTGCAGAGGATGAAGCCCGGAACGATTTCATACAGGCCGGTCCAGCCGAAGAAGTTCTTCCACAGCACCACGGTGACGGCACCGAGGATCATGCCGGCCAGCGCGCCGTTGCGGGTCATGCCCTTCCAGATAAGGGACAGGATCACCACCGGACCGAAGGCGGCACCGAAGCCGGCCCAGGCGTAGGACACCAGGCCCAGCACCTTGCTTTCCGGGTTGGAAGCGATGGCAATGGCGATGACGGCCACCAGCAGCACCATGGCGCGGCCGACCCAGACCAGTTCGACCTGGCTGGCGTTCTTGCGGAAGAAGGCCTTGTAGAAGTCTTCGGTCAGGGCGCTGGAGCACACCAGCAGCTGGCAGCTCAGGGTGGACATCACGGCAGCCAGGATGGCGGACAGCAGGACACCGGCGATCCACGGGTTGAAGAGGATCTTGGCCAGCTCGATGAACACGCGCTCATGGTTCTCGCCGACGGCACCCGCCTGGTCCGGATGAGCGGAGAAGTAGGCGATACCGAAGAAACCGACGGCCACGGCACCGGCCAGGCAGAAGATCATCCAGGCCATGGAAATGCGACGGGCATTGGGGATGGACTTGACCGAGTCGGCAGCCATGAAGCGCGCCAGGATGTGCGGCTGGCCGAAGTAGCCCAGACCCCAGGCCAGCAGGGAAATCACGCCGATGAAGGTCGCACCCTTGAGCATGTCGAAGTTGGTCGCGTCCTGCATTTCAATGGCCATGAAGGTCGGGTCGACGCCGCCGGTGGCGATCATCACGATGATCGGGGTGAGGATCAGGGCGAAGATCATCAGGCTGGCCTGGACGGTATCGGTCCAGCTCACCGCCAGGAAGCCACCGACGAAGGTGTAGCAGATGGTGGCGGCGGCACCGGCCCACAGGGCGGTTTCGTAGGAAATGCCGAAGGTGCTCTCGAACAGGCGGGCACCGGCCACGACGCCGGAAGCGCAGTAGATGGTGAAGAACACCAGGATCACCACAGCGGAGAAGATGCGCAGGATGCGGCTGTTGTCTTCGAAGCGGTTGGTGAAGTAGTCGGGCAGGGTCAGCGCGTTGCCGTTGTGCTCGGTCTGCACGCGCAGACGGCCAGCGACCAGCAGCCAGTTGAGGTAGGCACCGACGATCAGGCCAATGGCGATCCAGCTTTCGGAGAGACCGGAGAGGTAGACGGCACCCGGCAAGCCCATCAGCAGCCAGCCGCTCATGTCGGAGGCGCCGGCGGACAGCGCGGTAACGAAGCTGCCGAGACTGCGGCCACCCAGGATGTAGTCGGAAAGGTTGTTGGTGGAGCGATAGGCGGCGAAGCCGATCAGCACCATGGCCGCGATATAGATCACGAAAGTGATCAGCATCGGATTGCTAATACTCATGGGGGTCTCCCCTGCTTGTTTGTTTTTATTCGGGGGCGGCGGGTAGTCCGCTCCCTTGGTTGCTATTTGGCGGCACTCGTGGCGACCACCGGTTTTCTTCCCGACCACCTCGGCCATGGGGCCGATGCAATCCCGATCGGGCGATCGACGCAGGGCATCCGGCCCTGCCGATGCGGCGATAGACCAGCCCCGAAGGACCAGGCCCACCGAACGAATCCGTGACGCTCCCGGTGCACCTGCGAACCGCACTTATGCTCGGTCTAGTACATCCGTCCGGGTTCGCAAGAACTGTTCCCATTTGCCCCCCGGAAGGCGAGTGCGGAATTTAGAGATATGGCACTCCGCCTTTCTTGTCGGATTCTCTGATTTATTTGCGAAAAACTCTGATTCAGGGAACTTTCCGCTAAAAGGTGCAACCCGACGACAACCGCATGAAATGGCGTATTTATCGAAATCCTCCGGTGATTCGATAAAGGCAGGTTGCGCCAGACAGGTACAACTTTTCCCAGACACAAGCAAAATGGTTGCACCCAAATCACGACCTCAGCCGATGGATAACCGGTTGTCGTCGCCCCTGTGGTAATGGCTGGCGAGGAGGGGGTGGTTATTCGCTGCCGCGCAGTCGCCTGGGGGTAAGCCCCAGGTAGCGGCGCATCGCGGTGGTCAGCGCACTCTGGCTGGAAAAGCCGCATTCTTCGGCAATGCGCACCAGCGTCTGGTCACTCTCTCGCAAGAGGCGCGCGGCACGATCGAGGCGGGTCTTGAGCAGGTACTGGTGGGGCGTCAGGCCCAGGCAGTCCTTGAACTGGGCATGAAAGTGGCTCGGGCTCAGGCAGGCCACCTGGGCCAGTTCCGCCACGCTGATCCGGCGCGACAGGTTGTCCCGGATGTAGCCGTCCAGGCGTTCGATATCGAGGCTGCCCACCGGCCGTCGCGTCACCTCGCCAAACAGGCGCAGGTACAGGGCGCGCAGCAGGGTGCCACCGAGGGAACGGGCCAGCATCGGGTCGCTGCCATAGCGGGCGAGTTCGGCGCCGGCGTAGCTCAGGAGGTTCTGGAAGTCGGCGTCCAGCTCCGGATAGCGCGGCGTCTCGAACAGGCGGCCGAGCAGCTCCAGATCTTCGGCGGAAGTACCCTGCTCGTCCAGGTCGAGGATCAGCATGCGATTCTCACCCACCCCGGCAAATTCATGCCCGGCATCTCCCGGCACCAGGCACGCACGCATCCGGCAGACCTCGCCGCCCCTGCCGTCCACCTCGAACTCGGCACGGCCGGCAAGGGACATCACCAGTTGATGATGGTCATGGGTGTGGTGCTGGGCCTGATCGTCCAGGCGCAGGAGGCGGGCTTCGAACATGGGCAACCTGATCAAAATTTGCGCATTCTAGCCGTCGCAACCCGGGTTGCACAGCGCCATCGGGCAGAGACGCAGCGCCGTGCACGGTTGAAAAGCCCCCTGCCCCGCCCCATCTAGCCAGGGTAAGCCAACTGCCAGGTGCCCCCATGAGCGATCAGGACATCAACGCCGACATCGTCGAAGAAGCCACTTCCAGCCAGCGGACAGGCCTGGTATTGCCCGGCCAGAACCTGCCGGACAAGGTCTACATCATTCCCATCCACAACCGTCCGTTCTTCCCGGCCCAGGTGCTGCCGGTGATCGTCAACGAAGAACCCTGGGCGGAGACCCTGGAGCTGGTGGCCAAGACCGGGCATCACTGCCTGGCGCTGTTCTTCATGGAACAGCCGCCGGAAGACCCGCGCCACTTCGACCCCAACGCCCTCCCCGAACACGGCACGCTGGTGCGGGTACACCATGCCAGCCGCGAAGGCGGCAAGTTGCAGTTCGTGGCCCAGGGTCTGTCGCGCGTGCGCATCCGCGGCTGGCTCAAGCGCCACCGCCCGCCCTACCTGGTGGAGGTGGATTATCCACAGAGCCCCCTCGACCCGCGCGACGAGGTCAGGGCCTATGGCATGGCGCTGATCAACGCGATCAAGGAACTGCTGCCGCTCAACCCGTTGTACAGCGAGGAACTGAAGAACTACCTCAACCGCTTCAGTCCCAACGATCCGTCGCCGCTGACCGACTTCGCCGCCGCCCTGACCACCGCGCCTGCCCGGGAGCTGCAGGAGGTGCTGGACACGGTGCCGGTCCTCAAGCGCATGGAGAAGGTACTGCCGCTGCTGCGCAAGGAAGTGGAAATGGCGCGACTGCAGAGCGAGCTGTCCGCCGAGGTGAACCGCAAGATCGGCCAGCACCAGCGCGAGTTCTTCCTCAAGGAACAGCTCAAGGTGATCCAGCAGGAACTGGGCATCACCAAGGACGACCGCAGCGCCGACAGCGAACAGTTCGCCCAGCGCCTGGAAGGCAAGGTGCTGCCCGAGCAGGCGAAGAAGCGCATCGACGAAGAGATGAACAAGCTGGCGATCCTCGAAACCGGGTCGCCGGAGTACGCGGTCACCCGCAATTACCTGGACTGGGCCACCTCGGTCCCCTGGGGCGTCTACGGCGCAGACAAGCTCGACCTCAGGCACGCGCGCAAGGTGCTGGACAAGCACCACGCCGGACTGGACGACGTGAAGAACCGCATTCTCGAGTTCCTCGCGGTCGGCGCCTTCAAGGGTGAAATCACCGGTTCCATCGTGCTGCTGGTGGGCCCGCCCGGCGTGGGCAAGACCAGTATCGGCAAATCCATCGCCGAATCCCTGGGGCGCCCCTTCTATCGCTTCAGCGTCGGCGGCATGCGCGACGAAGCCGAAATCAAAGGCCACCGCCGCACCTACATCGGCGCCCTGCCCGGCAAGCTGGTGCAGGCCCTGAAGGAAGTGGAGGTGATGAACCCGGTGATCATGCTCGACGAGATCGACAAACTCGGCGCCAGCTACCAGGGCGACCCGGCCTCCGCGCTTCTGGAGACCCTGGACCCGGAGCAGAACGTCGAATTCCTCGACCACTACCTGGACCTGCGCCTGGACCTGTCCAAGGTGCTGTTCATCTGCACCGCCAACACCCTGGACTCCATTCCCGGCCCGCTGCTGGACCGCATGGAAACCATTCGCCTGTCCGGCTACATCACCGAAGAGAAACGCGCCATCGCCAAGCGCCACCTCTGGCCGCGCCTGCTGGAGCGTACCGGGGTGCCGAAGGAGCGCCTGTCCATCACCGACGGCGCGATAACCGCGGTGATCGAGGGCTACGCGCGCGAAGCCGGGGTGCGCCAGCTCGAGAAGCAGCTGGGCAAGATCATCCGCAAGTCCGTCGTGCGCCTTCTGGAAGATCCCGAGGCGAAGATCAAGGTCGGCCAGAAGGACCTGGAGCACTACCTGGGGCTGGCGCCTTTCCGCAAGGAACAGCTGTTGTCAGGCGTCGGCGTGATCACCGGGCTGGCCTGGACCAGCCTCGGCGGAGCGACCCTGCCCATCGAGGCGACGCGCATCCACACGCTCAATCGCGGCTTCAAGCTCACCGGCCAGCTGGGCGATGTGATGAAGGAGTCGGCCGAGATCGCCTATAGCTATATCAGCTCGCATCTCAAGCAATACGGCGGCGACGAGGGCTTCTTCGACCAGGCCTTCGTCCACCTCCACGTACCGGAAGGCGCGACACCCAAGGATGGCCCCAGCGCCGGCATCACCATGGCCAGCGCGCTGCTCTCCCTGGCGCGCAACCAGGCGCCGAAGAAGGGCGTAGCCATGACCGGCGAACTGACCCTGACCGGCCAGGTCCTGCCGATCGGGGGAGTACGCGAGAAGGTCATCGCCGCGCGCCGGCAGAAGATCCACGAGCTGATCCTGCCGGAAGCCAACCGTGGCGCCTTCGAGGAACTGCCGGACTACCTCAAGGAAGGCCTGACCGTGCACTTCGCGCGGCGCTTCAGCGACGTGGCAAAGGTCCTGTTCGACTGAGGCTCCACTGTGGGGGAATTCATTGGCGATTGAAATCTCTATGTCTGCGTTAAGTGTTGCTGGAACCGCTGAGCCCGGCTGATTACCGAGTTCTGCTGAGGTTTCTGGTTTCGCCCTCCCGGGCGAGTCCCTTTTCCAATCGACGGAATGCCGCCCATTAAAAAGGAACCCAAAAACTTGCCCCTCTCGCTTCAGGGAGAGGGGCCGGGGGAGAGGAAAGCGTCAGGCGGACGCGGAGACCTGAAACTCCCTGACTAGAGCGTACCCTTCAACACTGCAACAGCTAACGCAGACATAGCCATTGAAATCGCTCCCCGAGATTTCACCTCGGAACCTACGCAAGGGCGGGGTCAGCCGTTATGCTGAGCCCGCCCTTGACCGATGGAGCCTCCGATGTCCCTCGTTCCCTCCCCTCGCCTCCTGTTGCCCCTGGGCCTCGCCCTGCTCGCCGCCTGCGCCCAGCAGAAGACCGGTCCGGTGGTGGTCCAAGACCAGCAGGATGATTGCCCGCTGTCCCTCAGCCAGGGCCAACCCCTGGTGCTGACCCTGCCGAGCAACCCCACCACCGGCTTCCGCTGGGTGATGCGTGATGCCGCCAGCAATGTGCTGCAAAGCCTCGGTCCGGAGGTCTACTCGACACCGGAGGACGCCGGTCTGGTAGGCAGCGCCGGGCAATCCACCTGGCGTTTCAAGGCCAGCCTGCCCGGCGAAGGTCGCTTGCACCTGGAATATCAGCGCCCCTGGGAGACCGGCGTGGCCCCAGCGGAAAGCTTCGACTGCCAGATCAGCGTCAGATGACTGCGCCGTTGGCGTCCGCCGCCTGGCGGGCGCAGCGGCACCTTTCCATAGTGATGCCCTGACGGACTCGCAGGAGCATTCATGGGAACCCTGATCTTCGGACTTGCCGGCGCACTGGCCTTTCTCGGCGGACTCGCGCTGGACCTCGACTGGTTGTGCTTCATCAGCAAACCCGTCCCTGTCATCGCAATGCTGATCTGGTTGCGCCGTGCGCCTGCCGGAGCCTATCGCCGCTGGATCGCCATCGGCCTTGCGCTCTCGCTGCTCGGCGACATGCTGCTGGCATGGCCAGCCGACCTGTTCGTGTTCGGTCTCGGCGCCTTCCTCCTCGCCCACCTGGCCTACCTGCGCGCCTATCTGTTGGGCACCCGCCGGCTGGCCCCGCTCGCATTGCTGATGGCTGCCGGCTGCGGCGCGGCCATCTTCACTCTGCTCGCCTCGGGCGGACTTGGCGCCCTGCTGGTGCCGGTCGCCTGCTACGCCCTGGCCATCAGCGCCATGCTCTGGCGCGCCCTGGCCCGCCTGAGCCATGATCTCGACCGCCAATCGGCACTGCTGGCAGCGGGTGGCGCGGCTCTGTTCGTACTGTCGGACAGCCTGATCGGCATCAACCGTTTCGTCTCTCCCTTCAACGCCGCGAGCTACCTGATCATCCTCAGTTACTGGCTGGGTCAATGGGCAATCGCCGCCTCCGTAGCGGCCATCCGCCCCCCCTTCCCCGCCGCGGAAAACCATCAGCGCCATCCCGGGAAATCGGCTATAGCAAATAGGCGGGTACTCGAATAGGGAGGGTGTGATGGGTAGCCTGGTTCGACTGTGGAGCTTGCTGTGCTGTGCAGTTGCAATCGCCGGTTGCGGTAGTCTTCTGCCCAGCGAACGAGCCGAAGTCCTGTCGCCCTTTCGCAGTTACTCCGATGCGGAGGCCCGTTATTCACAGGCGGTTCCGGGGCGCACATCGCGTCCCGAGCTGTTCTCCCTGGGCTTCGATCCGCTGATCGAGGGGAATGGCAAGATGCTCTCGTTCATCGACGTGCGCCTGATGTTCGTCCAGCCCAACGTGCCTATCGACTACCTGCCCGAAGGCCTGATTAAGTGCCTGGAAGCCAAGGATCGCTGCATCGGCTACGCCTTCGAGTTCACCAAGACCGACACCCAACGGGTGGGCAGCTTCTGGGCGGACGTCTTCAACTTCCGCAAGAACCGCGAGCTGCATGGCTGGACGTTCCGCGCCGTCTTCGTGCTGGTGGATGACGTACTGGTGCACAAGGTGAGCAATGGCGAGCCGAACATCCGTCGCCAGGAGGTCAAGCGCAACCCGCTAGGGCCGTTGCAGGGCGCGGGAGAGTTCTTTTCCGATCAGCTGAAGTGAGGGAGGTTTGGCCGCGTCGCGCAGTCCGTTAGAATGCCGGCCTTTTCCCTTGCTGGTACCGGCCCGTGACCGAAAGTCCCGATCGCATCTACGCCAATCCCCAGGCCCAAGTCGCCGATTTCGCCTTCAATGAAGACGTGGTCCGGGTCTTTCCGGACATGATCAAGCGCTCGGTTCCGGGATATCCCACCATCGTCGAGAACATCGGCGTGCTGGCCGCGCAGTTCGCCCAGCCCAACACCCCGCTGTATGACCTGGGCAGTTCCCTCGGCGCCGTGACCCAGGCCTTGCGCCGCCATGTGAAGACCGATGGCTGCAAGGTCATCGCTGTGGATAACTCCAGCGCCATGGTGGAACGCTGCCGCGAGTACCTGCATGCCCAGGACGCCATGTTCCAGGAGTTGCTGCCGGTGGAAGTGGTCGAGGCCGACATCCTCGCCCTCGAGTTCCAGGCCTGTTCCCTGGTGGCGATGAACTTCACCCTGCAGTTCGTCCCCCGCGAGCACCGCGCCCAGCTCCTTGAGCGCATCCGCCAGGCGCTGCTGCCAGGCGGCGCACTGATCCTCTCGGAGAAGCTGCGCTTCGAAGATGCCGACGAGCACCAGCTGCTCACCGACCTGCATATCGCCTTCAAACGCGCCAACGGCTACAGCGAGCTGGAAATCGCCCAGAAACGCAGCGCGCTGGAAAACGTCATGCACCCGGACAGCCTGGAAGAACACCGCGAACGCCTGCTGGCGGCGGGATTCTCCAAGGTCGTGCCCTGGTTCCAGTGCCTCAACTTCGCTTCGCTGATCGCCCTGCCATGATTCGCACGCTGGACCTCGACGCCCTGCAACAACGACTGGCGGGCACCAAGCTGCAGGACTGGGCAGCCGACCTGCCCGCGCAACTCGACGCCAAGTTGGCGGTCGGCCACGGCGACCTCGAACGCTGGGGCGCGGCGCTCGATGCCCTGCCGCCCCTGCAACCGCAGCAGGTGGAACTGACGCAGCGCTTCCTGCTCGACGGCCCCTGCGACGAAGCCACGCGGGCCGCACTGAAAACCGCACTGCAGGGACTGATTCCCTGGCGCAAAGGTCCCTTCGAAGTATTCGGTGTGCACATCGATACCGAATGGCGTTCGGACTGGAAGTGGTCGCGAGTCGCCCCGCATCTGGACCTGCGCGGACGCCGCGTACTGGATGTCGGCTGCGGCAATGGCTACTACCAGTGGCGCATGCTGGGTGCAGGCGCCGACTGCGTGGTGGGCGTCGATCCCAACTGGCTGTTCTTCTGCCAGTTCCTGGCCATGAAGCGCTTCCTGCCCGACCTCCCCGCCTGGCACCTGCCACTGGCGCTGGAAGAACTGCCGCCGAAGCTGGAAGGCTTCGACACGGTGTTCTCCATGGGCGTGCTCTACCATCGCCGGTCGCCCATCGACCATCTGTTCGACCTCAAGGACTGCCTGCGTCGTGGTGGCGAGCTGGTGCTGGAAACCCTGGTGGTGGAAGGCGACGCCCAGCAGGTGCTGGTCCCCGAGGACCGCTACGCGCAGATGCGCAACGTCTGGTTCCTGCCTTCGGTGCCGGCGCTGGAGCTCTGGCTGCGCCGTGCAGGCTACGTGGATGTCCGTTGCGTGGATGTCAGCTACACCAGCGTGGAAGAACAACGCAGCACCGACTGGATGCGCTTCCAGTCCCTGCCTGAATTCCTCGACCCCGCCGACCACAGCCGCACCATCGAAGGCCTGCCGGCGCCTGCCCGCGCCGTGCTGATCGCGCGCAAGCCCTGACAATCACTGCTTGTGGGGGCATGCACCGCTTTCCGCAGGTTGGGTCGGGCGGCCTCCGCGAGCGAAGCGAAACCCAACGCAGCGGACTCAACCCACGCATCTCCTCGCCCCCCCCACCTACGGGGCCACTGTGCAGCCCTTCGCGATTGAAATCGCTCACACGCGGGTCTCCGCCTGAAACAAATCGCCCCCACAGGAACCGAATCCTGTGGGGGCGAATTCATTCGCGAGGCCAGGCCAGAGGCCTGCGCTGATCAGCCCTTGGCGGCGGCCGAGACGATCAGCTGCTTCATCTCCACTACCGCCTGCTTGAAGCCAACGAACAGCGCGTGGGCCACCAGGGCGTGGCCGATGTTCAGTTCGTTGATGCCGGCGATCGCCGCCACCGGCTCGACGTTGTGGTAATGCAGGCCATGGCCGGCGTTGACGATCAGGCCGAGCTTGAGGCCCAGGGCGACGCCTTCCTGGATGCGCTGCAGTTCGCGGGCGGCTTCTTCCGGGGTGTGGGCGTCGGCATAGCGGCCGGTATGCAGCTCGATAGCCGGAGCCCCGACACGATGCGCGGCCTCAATCTGTTGCGGATCGGCGTCGATGAACAGGGAAACCTCGCTGCCCACCTTCGCCAGGCGCTCCACCGCGGCCTTGATGCGCGCTTCCTGGCCGGCAACGTCGAGGCCGCCTTCGGTGGTCAGTTCCTGACGGGTCTCGGGTACCAGGCAGACATGCTCGGGGCGGATTTCCTCGGCGAAGGCCATCATTTCCTCGGTCACGCCCATCTCGAAGTTCATGCGGGTCTGCAGCACTTCCTTGAGCACGCGCACGTCACGCTCCTGGATGTGCCGGCGGTCTTCGCGCAGATGCACGGTGATGCCGTCGGCGCCGGCTTCCTCGGCGTCCAGGGCCGCCTTGACCGGGTCCGGGTAGCGGGTGCCACGGGCCTGACGGAGGGTGGCGACGTGGTCGATGTTGACGCCGAGAAGTACGCGGTTGGCTTCAGTCACGGGTAGGTTCCTTGATCGTCATGAATAGCTCGCGGCTGACCAGTGGCCGGCCGCCCAGGTGAGGTGCCAGAGCCTGGCGCATCAGGCGCTTGGCCGCGCCGAGTGCGCCCGGGGCGCTCCAGTCGGCTTCGGCCAGGGCGAGAAGTTCGCGGCCCTGGAACAGGCCGGGTTGCAGCTGCGCCACCGGCTCCAGCCCGGCATCGGGCTGCAGGCGGTAGATGCCGTCAGGGGCGATGGGTTGCCCGGCCAGGTCCGTATCCAGGGCGAAACCATAGCCCAGCTCGTCCAGCAGGCGCCATTCGAACGCGCGCAGCAGCGGCTCCAGCGGACGATTGGCGGCAAGCGCCTGGAGGGTTGCGGCGTAATGCTCGAAAAGCGCGGGCTGCGGGTCTTCGGCCGGGAGCAGGCGAATCAGCAGTTCATTGAGATAGAGGCCGCTGAACAGCGCCTCGCCGGCAAGCAGATTGGGGATGCCGGCACTGTCCAGGCGACTGACGTTCTTCAGCTCGCCACGGCCGCGAAATTCCGCTTCCAGCGGCAGGAACGGCCGCGCCAGGGTCCCGGCCTTGCCACGGGCACCACGCAGCACCGCACGCAGGCGCCCTTCGGGGGTGAAGAAGTCGACCAGCGCGCTGCTTTCCCGATAGGCCCTGCTGTGCAGGACGAACGCCGGTAGCGCGCCGGTCATGGGGAGGCTCAGAGGTCGTTGTAGCCCAGGGAACGCAGGGCACGCTCGTCGTCGGACCAGCCGCCCTTCACTTTCACCCAGAGGTTGAGCATGACCTTGGAGTCGAACATGGTTTCCATGTCCTTGCGGGCGTCCTGGCCGATGCGTTTGATGCGCTCACCACCGTCACCGATGATGATTTTCTTCTGGCCGTCGCGCTCCACCAGGATCAGGGCGTGGATGTGCAGGACATGGCCTTCCTGCTTGAACTCTTCGATCTCCACGGTGATCTGGTAGGGCAGCTCGGCGCCGAGCTGACGCATGATCTTCTCGCGCACCAGTTCGGCGGCGAGGAAGCGGCTGCTGCGGTCGGTGATCTGGTCTTCCGGGAAGAAGTGATCGCCTTCGGGCAGGCGTTCGGCCACCAGGCGCTCCAGGGTCTCGAGATTGTGCCCCTGGAGGGCGGAAATCGGCACCAGCTCGGCGTTCGGCAGCTGCTCCTGAAGCCAGGACAGGTGCGGGATCAGGTCGCCCTTCTCGTCCATGCGATCGGTCTTGTTCACCGCGAGCAGCACCGGCCCCTGCACGTACTGCACGCGCTCCAGAACCAGCTGGTCTTCCTCGGTCCAGCGGTCACGGTCGACCACGAAGACGACGACGTCGACGTCCTTAAGCGCCGCCGAGGCGCTACGGTTCATGTAGCGGTTGAGTGCCTTGTCGCTCTTCTTGTGCAGGCCGGGGGTATCCACGTAGATCGCCTGGACATTGCCCTCGGTCTTGATGCCGAGCATGTTGTGGCGAGTGGTCTGCGGCTTGCGCGAGGTGATCGCCAGCTTTTGCCCGAGGATGTGGTTGAGCAGCGTGGACTTGCCCACGTTGGGGCGTCCGACGATGGCAACGTAGCCGCAGCGGGGGGTATCGATATCAGTCATTGCCATTCTCCACGCCCAGGGCGACCAGGGCGGCGGCGGCGGCCACCTGTTCGGCGATCCGGCGGCTGGCGCCCTGGCCCTGGGTCTTGTCATTCAGCAGGTTGACCTGGCACTCGACGAAGAACGTCCGGCAGTGCGGTTCACCCTGGATATCCACCACTTCATAGCGTGGCAATTCACAGGCCCGGGATTGCAGGAATTCCTGCAGGCGGGTCTTGGGATCCTTGTTGGTATCCACCAGGGTCAGGCCTTCGAGCTCGTTGGCCAGCCAGGCAAGAACGCGCTCGCGCGCGGACTCCATGCCGGAATCCAGGTAGATCGCGCCGATCAGCGCTTCCAGTGCGTCGGCGAGGATCGACTCGCGGCGGAAACCGCCACTCTTCAGCTCGCCCGATCCCAGGCGCAGGTATTCGCCCAGTTCGAAGCCACGGGCCAGCAAGGCCAGGGTCTCGCCCTTCACCAGCCGCGCACGCAGCCGCGACAACTGCCCCTCGCGCGCCTGCGGGAAGCGTGCGAACAGGGCTTCGCCGGCGACGAAGTTCAGGATGGCATCGCCGAGAAATTCGAGGCGCTCGTTGTTGCGCCCCGCATAGCTGCGGTGGGTCAGGGCCAGAGTCATCAGACTCTGGTCCTTGAAGGTATAGCCGAGCTTACGCTCGAGACGGCTGAGAGATACGCTCACTGGACTCGCACACGGAATTCTTTGTCGAAGCGCACCACCAGATCGAGGTTTTCGACCAGCGGCTCGCGTTTTTCATACTTGAGGTGGGCCTGGAACTCGTTGTTTTCCAGGGTCACCTTCAGCGCCTTGTCCAGGTCAAGGCCACGGATGCCGTTGACCTGCATGCCCTTGGATACATGGCTGTAGAAGTCGGGAATGGTCCTGATTTCCAGGGCCTTTTCGGTTTCCACCGAACTGATGATTTTCTCCAGGGAGAAGAAATCGAGGTAATGCGGAATGATCTTGAAAGCGGTGCTGGCCAGGAAAGCCACTACGGCCAGGATCAAAAGCCAGCCCAGAACCGACATACCCTTCTGCTTACGCGCGAACGTCATGATCGACCTCAATGTCTGTGTTTTTATGGAGGCCGGTTGGCCCGCAAGCAAGACTATATAGCGACTGCGGCGCTGTCATGAACAACGCCGCAAAACCGCGATGGCGAGGGGGCGGTCAGTGAATCAGGCCCACTCGGGAGAAGTTCGGCATGTTGCGCAACTTCGGATCGGGCCAGCTCATCCACACGGCGAACGCCTTGCCGACGATGTTGCGGTCCGGAACCATGCCGAGCAGATCCTTCGGGATACGGGGATCGTTCCAGTAGCGGCTGTCGTTGGAGTTGTCGCGGTTGTCGCCCATCATGAAGTAGTGCCCCTGGGGCACCACCCACTCGCGGCCCGGCTCCATGCGGTAACGCTTCATTTCCTTGCGGATCAGGTGCTCGGCTTCGCCCAGCTTTTCCTTGTACAGCATGGCGCTGCCCAGGGTGCCCGGCTCCTCGCCCAGCAGCTTTTCGGCCACCGGCTGGCCATTGATCGTCAGGTGCTTGTCGCTGCTGTAGGCGATGCGATCGCCCGGCACGCCGATCACGCGCTTGATGTAGTTGATGTTCGGGTCGCTGGGGTAGCGGAACACCATGACATCACCACGCTGCGGGTCACCTACTTCGATCACCTTGTTGTCCAGCACCGGCAGGCGGATGCCATAGGCGAACTTGTTGACCAGGATGAAATCGCCCACTTCCAGGGTCGGCTTCATGGAGCCGGACGGAATCTGGAAGGGCTCGACCAGGAACGAACGCAGCACCAGCACGATGGCCAGCACGGGGAAGAAGGACTTCCCGTACTCGACCAGCAGCGGTTCCTTGTTCAGCCGGTCGAGCACCTCCGGGTCGGGCTCGCTGACTTGCCCCTCGTAGGCGGCGATCGCGGAGCGCCGGCGCGGCGCCAGCAGCACCAGGTCGATAAGCGCGAGTACGCCGCAGACTGCCACGGCAATAACCAACAACAGCGGGAAATTGATCGACATAGACCCTAGCTATCCACTTTGAGCACAGCGAGGAAGGCTTCCTGCGGGATTTCCACGCTGCCGACCTGCTTCATCCGTTTCTTACCGGCCTTCTGCTTCTCCAGCAGCTTCTTCTTACGGCTGACGTCGCCGCCGTAACACTTGGCCAGAACGTTCTTCCTGAGCGCCTTTACAGTAGTACGTGCAACGATCTGCCCACCGATCGCCGCCTGGATCGCCACGTCGAACATCTGCCGCGGGATCAGTTCCTTCATCTTCTCGGTCAACGCGCGGCCTTTGTAGTGGGCCTGGTCGCGGTGCACGATGAGTGCCAGGGCATCGACCTTCTCACCGTTGATCAGTACGTCCAGCTTCACCAGATTAGCCGGTTCGAAGCGATCGAAGCTGTAGTCCAGCGACGCATAGCCGCGGCTTACCGACTTCAGGCGGTCGAAGAAGTCCAGCACCACCTCGTTCATCGGCAGGTCGTAGCAAACCTGAACCTGGGAGCTGAGGAATTGCATGTCGCGCTGGACGCCACGCTTCTCGATGCACAGGGTAATGACGTTGCCCAGGTGCTCCTGGGGAACCAGGATGTTGGCGCGCACGATGGGTTCGCGCATTTCGTCGATGGACGAGAGGTCGGGCAGCTTGGACGGGTTGTCGACGTAGATGATATCGCCGTTCTTCAGCACGATTTCGAAGACTACGGTCGGTGCGGTGGTGATCAGGTCCAGGTCGTATTCGCGCTCCAGGCGCTCCTGGATGATCTCCATGTGCAGCATGCCGAGGAAGCCGATACGGAAACCGAAGCCCAGGGCCTCGGAGCTTTCCGGCTCGTATTGCAGTGCCGCGTCGTTCAGGGTCAGTTTCTGCAGGGCTTCGCGGAAATCCTCGAAGTCATCGGAGCTGACCGGGAACAGGCCGGCGTAGACCTGCGGCTTGATGCGCTGGAAGCCCGGCAGCACGTCCACGTCGGGGGTGCTGGACAGGGTCAGGGTATCGCCCACCGGAGCGCCGTGAATGTCCTTGATGCCGGCGATGATGAAACCCACCTCGCCAGCCTTGAGGTCGGGCATTTCGGTGTGTTTCGGGGTGAATACACCGACGCTGTCCACCTGGTGGACCTTGCCGGTGGATTTCACCAGGATCTTGTCGCCCTTCTTCACCCGGCCGTGCTTGACCCGCACCAGCGAGACCACGCCCAGGTAGTTGTCGAACCAGGAGTCGATGATCAGGGCCTGCAGCGGTGCGTCGATCTCGCCTTCCGGAGCCGGGATGACTTCCACCAGGCGCTCCAGCACGTCGATCACGCCCATGCCGCTCTTGGCACTGCAGGGAACAGCGTCGGTGGCGTCGATGCCGATGATGTGTTCGATCTCTTCCTTCACCCGCTCCGGTTCGGCCTGGGGCAGGTCCATCTTGTTCAGCACCGGCATGACCTCGAGGCCCTGCTCGATGGCGGTGTAGCAGTTGGCCACGGACTGGGCTTCCACGCCCTGGCCGGCGTCCACCACCAGCAGTGCGCCTTCACAGGCCGCCAGGGAACGGCTGACCTCGTAGGTGAAGTCCACGTGGCCGGGGGTATCGATGAAGTTCAGCTGGTAGGTCTTACCGTTCTGCGCCTTGTAGTGCAGGGTAACGCTGTGGGCCTTGATGGTGATGCCGCGCTCGCGTTCCAGATCCATGGAGTCCAGCACCTGGGCCTCCATCTCGCGGTCGGACAGGCCGCCGCACATCTGGATGAAGCGGTCTGCCAGGGTCGACTTGCCATGGTCGATGTGGGCGATGATGGAGAAATTGCGGATATGACTCAGGTCACTCACGGATGAACACTCGAAAAAGCCGCGAGCAGGCTGCTCGCCGAAAAATAGCGGGGGAGTTTACCTGATCGGCTGCCAGCCCGTCACGCCCATGCGGCGGAAGGCAATGCCTGGTCCTGAAACAGGTTTCCCCCCAGGCCATACAAGCGATTTCAATCGCGAATGAATTCGCTCCACAGAAACGAAAAAGGGCGGCCATTGGCCGCCCTTTCGCACCGCAAGCGCCTTACTCGGACAACTTGAAGGTAATGAAGCTGGCGCGACCCTGACGCAGCACGCGCATGGATACCGAACGATTCTTCGGCAATTCCTTGGCAATCTGCGTGAAGGCCTTGGCAGACGAAATGGGCTGGTTGTTCAGGTGGGTGATCACGTCGCCCGGACGCAACCCCATCATGGCAGCCGGACCGTCCTGGACGTCCTTGATCACTACGCCACCCTGGATGTCCAGGGCCTTTTTCTGCTCGTCGGTCAGCTCGACCACGCTCACGCCCAGGCGATTGCTGCTGCGCTCGACGCCATCGCCGGCCGCTGCGGCCATTTCGTCGCCGTCTTCCGGCAATGCACCGATAGCCATGTCGAGGGTCTTGCGGCTGCCGCCACGCACGACTTCCAGCTTGATCTTGCTACCCGGCTTGAGATTGCCCACCAGGTGCGGCAGGTCGGCGGACACCACGATCGGCTGGCCGTTCATGCTGAGGATGACGTCGCCCACCTGCAGACCGCCCTTGGCAGCGGGACCACCTTCCTGGACCTGGGCCACCAGCGCACCGGCCGGCTTGTCCAGACCGAAGGATTCAGCGAGGTCCTTGTTCACTTCCTGGATGACCACGCCCAGCCAGCCGCGGCTGACCTTGCCTTCGGACTTGAGCTGGTCGGCCACGCTCATGGCGACGTCGATCGGGATGGCGAAGGAAAGGCCCATGAAGCCGCCGGAGCGGGTGAATATCTGCGAGTTGATACCCACTACTTCGCCGTCCAGGTTGAACAACGGACCGCCGGAGTTACCCGGGTTGATGGCCACGTCGGTCTGGATGAACGGTACGTAGTTTTCGTTGGGCAGGCTGCGCCCCTTGGCGCTGACGATACCGGCGGTCACCGAATGGTCGAAACCGAAAGGCGAACCGATGGCCAGCACCCAGCTGCCCACCTTGAGTTCGTCGGACTTGCCGATCTTCACGATCGGCAGGTCCTTGCCCTGGACCTTCAGCAACGCCACGTCGGTACGCGGATCGGCGCCGATGAGCTTGGCTTCCAGTTCGCTACGGTCGGACAGGCGCACGATGATCTCGTCGGCGTCGGCCACCACATGGTTGTTGGTCAGGACGTAACCGTCCCGGGAAATGATGAAGCCGGAACCAAGGGACTGCGCTTCGCGCTGGCGACCGCCCTGCGGATTGCGCGGTACCGGCGGCATGTTGCGTTCGAAGAACTCACGCAGCATGGGTGGCAGGCCTTCGAGGTCGGGCATTACCTGGGCAGCGCTGCGCTGGGGCAGCTTCTGCCGGGTACTGATGTTCACCACCGCCGGGGACGCCTCTTCGACCAGAGGCGTGAAGTCCGGCAGCTCGGCACGAGCCACAAGGGTTTGACCGAGCAGCAGCAGGGCTGCCACGGCGGTCATGCAGGATTTGAGGTTAAGCATCGACATACAGCTCCCGTCGCATAACGAGTGGTATGAACTCGCCGGACCGCCCGGCCCTGCGAGCAAAACACAACACAAAAGCAAAAAGAGCCCGGGGTATCAACCCAAGGCTCGGTGGAACATCGTGAAAAAGACATGCCCTGTCGCAAGGATCATTGTGTCGCGGTGGCCTCCGCTGCCGCTGCCCGCATGGACAGTGCGACCCTCTCGGCGGTCCCCAGCGGGATCTCGCCGACCACGGTCACCATCACGTCGCCATCCGCCGTGCTGACTCGCTTGGACACCATCACCGTCGGCCCCAGCTGGCTGCGCGCGTCTTCGACTACGGCGCCATGCAGTGGCTCGAGGAATACAGAAAAGCGCGCCAGTCCGTCGCTATAAAGCAGGCTGGATACCGGGTCGGACGATACCGGGCTGCGGCGTTCCTGGGCGCTGGTCAGGCTGAAGCCCGGCGGCAGCCAGTCGGAGCGCCATTGGGAGGCTTTCTCGGACTGCGCCTCGGCGGTACGCACCGCCTTGCACGCCGAACCAGGCTGAAGGTCGGCATCCGCCGGAACGGTTGCCGTATCGATACGGGTGAACTGGAAGCGCTCCAGCAGTTGCCCCTTGTCGCTCAGCAACAGGGACTTGAGCGGCAGGCCGGTGTCCCGGTCCAGATGCAGCTCGAAGCCATAACGGTGCTGGTCACGCGGGGTCAGGGTCAGGACCACTGCAGCGTGCCCGGCGACCCGGGATTCGCCGGCAAGGCGCAGGTCATACCATTCGGACAGCTGCTTGGCGTCGAGCGCCCGGGCAGGCCAGACCTGGCCATCGGCCATCTGATCGGAAAGGGAGCCACTCATGCACTGGGTGCGCCCGTTGACGCGCACCACTTCCTGAGCCGGCCCATCGAGCTGCAACAGACGCTCGCGCACCTCCCCACCCTGCTGGACCTGATGCCAGACTTCGTGAGTGGAGAAACTCCCATTTCGCTCGTAGACGAAGGTTCCCTGGAAACTCTGGCGCTGCTCCGCATCAGCGAGCCGCTGCAGCCAGTCCTGAGCGTCGGCGGCATGGGCTGTATGGGTCAGCCAACCGCCAAGCAAGATGAAAACCGGAAGTGCGCGCATGTTCCTCCTCAGCGGCTCTCCAGACTGGCTGCGCGGGCATATGGCAGAGCACTGTCGCTACCGCTCATCGCGGCCTGCTGCGCATGTTGCCGCAGGTACGCCGGCAGACGCTTCTCGTGCCAGCCGGAAGACGGCTGGGTCGCCCCGATGGGCTGTTGCGCCTGTTGGCCATCCTCACTATAGCCAGCCAGCACGGCACCTTGCTGGGCCTGCGGCATGGCCATGGCGGGCTGGCCGGCCTGCTGCTGGGCAAGCTGCTGGGTACCCACGACCTCGTCCTGGTTGTACAGGCGCACACCGGCCAGTACCGCGAGGGTCACCGAAGCGGCCACGGCCAGACGCCCCAGGCTGCGCCACGGGGCACGAACCACCTTGGCAGGCGGTGCGGCCTCCTCGGCCAACGCGGCCGAGACCGCGGCGGCGATGTCCAGGCGCGGCTCCAGCAGCTCCTTGTGCATCACGGCCCGGGCGATCTGGTAACGCGACCAGGTAGCCCGTAGTTCTTGATCTTCGCTGGCGGCGAGAACTCGACGCAGCTCCAGTTCATCCGCCTCGTTATCCATTACCGCGGACAGCGATTCCTGCAAAGCTTCACGACTCATGGCGGTTCCCCTCTTGGCTGTCGCCGCTGTCTCAGGACCCGTGCAACAAAGGTTGCAGGGCTTTATCGATGGCTTCCCGCGCCCTGAAGATGCGGGATCGCACAGTACCGACCGGACACTGCATGACGCTGGCAATGTCTTCGTAACTAAGGCCGTCGAACTCGCGCAGGGTCAACGCCGTGCGCAGATCTTCCGGCAACTGCTGGATGCTCCGGTGCACTGTGGCCTCGATCTCATCCCGAAGCAGGGCTCGCTCCGGCGACTCGATATCCTTGAGGGCGTGGTCACCGTCATAAAACTCGGCGTCCTCTGCACTTACATCGCTATCTGGCGGACGTCTGCCACGTGCCACCAGGTGGTTCTTCGCCGTATTGATGGCGATACGGTACAGCCACGTATAAAACGCACTGTCGCCGCGAAAATTTCCGAGCGCGCGGTAAGCCTTGATGAAGGCTTCCTGAGCTACGTCCTGGGCTTCCTGGGCGTCGTGCACGAATCGCACGATCAACCCGAGAATCTTGTGCTGGTACTTCAGCACCAACAGATCGAAAGCCCGCTTGTCGCCTCGCTGCACCCGTTCGACCAGTTGCTGATCCTGTTCCTGGGTTAGCATGAACACTCCTCGTCGATCGCGAAGGGGTGTTGCGCCAGCCAGTGGATCGGCTTGCCAAAATAGACTCGGGCGTTGCGCAAAAGTTCTCCCCTCCAAGCAAGCTTCCTGCAGATTGTTTTTTCGCCTGCACGGAGTGACGCAGCAGGGCTCGCGGCCATGCTGCGCCGAATATAAGTCGCTTGATCTACAGGCATCCGGGCTGCACATTTCATGTGCATTCGTTGCGTAAATGTAAGCAAGCACCGTCTCTTCAAAATGGTGACCCTGAATGGAACCTGAACGACTAAAAAAGTTCCCTGGCACCAGGCATGGTCATAAGCGCGCTATTGTGCCGCCCCACCCGGCTATATACTAGCTGCCGCTTTTTTCGCGGGAACCGACATGAGCCAACATTTCCAGCATGACGTACTGGTCATCGGCAGCGGCGCCGCTGGCCTGACCCTGGCCCTCACCCTGCCCTCGCACCTGAACATCGTCGTACTGAGCAAGGCCGACCTCAGCAATGGCTCGACCTACTGGGCCCAGGGCGGTGTCGCTGCAGTGCTGGACGATACCGACACGGTCGACTCCCACGTCGAAGACACCCTGGTCGCGGGCGCCGGCCTGTGCCGCGAAGACGCCGTGCGCTTCACGGTAGAACACAGCCGCGCAGCCATCCAATGGCTGATCGACCAGGGCGTGCCCTTCACCCGCGACGATGAAAGCGCTCGCGAGGACGGCGGCTTCGAATTCCACCTGACCCGTGAAGGCGGCCATAGCCACCGGCGCATCATCCATGCCGCCGACGCCACCGGCGCCGCCATCTTCAACACCCTGCTGGAACAGGCCAAGAAGCGCCCGAACATCCAGTTGCTGGAGCAGCGTGTCGCCGTCGACCTGATCACCGAGCGCAAGCTTGGCCGCAAGGGCCAGCGTTGCCTGGGCGCCTACGTTCTGAATCGCACCAATGGCGAAGTGGACACCTTCCACGCCCGCTTCACCGTGCTCGCCTCCGGTGGCGCGGCCAAGGTCTACCTCTATACCAGCAACCCCGACGGCGCCTGTGGCGACGGTATCGCCATGGCCTGGCGCGCCGGTTGCCGGGTGGGCAACCTCGAGTTCAACCAGTTCCACCCCACCTGCCTCTATCACCCGCAGGCGAAGAGCTTCCTGATTACCGAAGCCGTGCGTGGAGAAGGCGGCCTGCTCAGGCTGCCGAACGGCGAGCGCTTCATGCAGCGCTTCCACCCGCGCGCCGAACTGGCCCCGCGGGATGTGGTGGCCCGCGCCATCGACCATGAGATGAAGCGCCTGGGCGTGGACTGCGTCTACCTGGACATCAGCCACAAGCCCGCCGAGTTCGTGAAGAGCCATTTCCCCACCGTCTACGAGCGCTGCCTGGATTTCGGTATCGACATCACCCGCCAGCCCATCCCGGTTGTGCCGGCGGCGCATTACACCTGCGGCGGCGTGGTGGTGGACCAGCACGGGCGCACCGACATTCCCGGCCTCTACGCCATCGGCGAGACCAGCTTCACCGGCCTGCACGGCGCCAACCGCATGGCCAGCAACTCCCTGCTCGAATGTTTCGTCTATGGCCGCTCGGCGGCGGAAGACATGGTCGGGCAACTGGACAAGGTGCCGATGCCCACCAACCTGCCGACCTGGGACGCCAGCCAGGTGACCGACTCGGACGAGGACGTGATCATCGCCCACAACTGGGACGAGCTGCGCCGCTTCATGTGGGACTACGTCGGCATCGTGCGCACCAACAAGCGCCTGCAGCGCGCCCAGCACCGCGTACGCCTGCTGCTCAGCGAGATCGACGAGTTCTACAGCAACTACAAGGTCAGCCGCGACCTGATCGAACTGCGCAACCTGGCACTGGTGGCGGAGCTGATTATCCGGTCGGCCATGCAGCGCCACGAGAGCCGCGGCCTGCATTACACCCTGGACTATCCGGACCTGCTCCCGGAAGCCCGGGACACTATCCTGGTTCCGTCCATCTTCGGCGACTGAACCCCAGCCTCACGCGCAACCGGCGGTGCTGCTCCTCATCGAGGGCATCCGCCGGAATGCACACTCCCCTCCCCCACCAGCTTCCCGACAGGCGGAAACGCAGGATCACCGCCAGCGGCAGCGCCATGCTGTCCGGGCGCAACTGCACCGGGCGCCAGCCGTCGGCCGCGCACCTGAGCTGCCAGCCGTCACCATCCAGGCGCAAACCGGTGAAGGCCTTGGGGGAAGTCAGGAGAATCTGCCTGGGCAGGCAGCACGCGGCATGGGCCACGCAGGCGAGATAGCCGGAGAGCCGCGCCCATGAAGGAATGTCGGCGACCGACAGGGCCAGGACAGCCAGGAACGACAGGATCAGGTAGAAGGCCAGCAGGCGCCGCGACGGGCGCCAGTGGCATTCGAAGACGTCACTTGGGCTGGACACGGTCCAGGATCATGCGAACCATGCGGCGCAGGTCCGCGTCTTCCGGCTCGCCACGCTGCATGAACCAGCCGAACATGTCCTGGTCCTCGCACTCCAGCAGCTTGCGGTAGCGGGCCTGGTCTTCGGCGTCGAGACTCGGATAGACCTCCTGCACGAAGGGGACCAGCAGCACGTCCAGCTCCAGCATGCCGCGACGGCTGTGCCAGAAGAGTCGGTTCAGTTCAATTGAGTCGGCCATCACAGCGCCTCCGGGAATGAGGCGCGCATTATAACCTCAGCCGCCGCCCCGGGAACCCGCTGACAAGCCCCCGGCGGAACTCTATGATGGCGCCCCAGACTTTTTTCCTGCGATCCGCAATGGCCGACTCAGCATTCTTCTGTCCGCTCCCCCATGAAGGCCTGCTCGCCGTCCGCGGCGTGGACGCCGCAAAATTCCTCCAGGGCCAGGTCACCTGCAACCTCAATTACCTGGACCAGGCCACCAGCAGCCTGGGTGCCCGCTGCACCCCCAAGGGCCGGATGATCTCCAGCTTCCGCATCATCCAGGAAGGCGATGGTTTCCTCCTGGCCATGGCCAGCGACCTGCTCGAAGCGCAACTGGCCGACCTGAAGAAATATGCCGTCTTCTCCAAATCCACCCTGGGCGACGAAAGCGCCGACTGGGTGCGCTTCGGCCTCAGCCAGGGCGACGGCGCGCTGCTCGCCCTCGGCCTGGACCTGCCGCAGACCGCCGACAGCGTCGCCCGTGAAGGCAACCTGATCGCCATTCGCCTTGCCGATGGCCGCGTGGAACTCTGGGCGCCGCGCGCAGAAGCCGCCGCCCTGGAAAGCCGCCTGGCCGCCCAGCTGCCGCAGGCGCCGCTGGATGCCTGGCTGCTGGCCCAGGTGCGCGCCGGCATCGGCCAGGTCTTCGGCAGCACCCGCGAGCTGTTCATTCCGCAGATGATCAACCTCCAGGCCCTTGGCGGCGTCAGCTTCAAGAAAGGCTGCTACACCGGCCAGGAAATTGTCGCCCGCATGCAGTACCTGGGCAAACTCAAGCGCCGCCTCTACCGCCTGGCGCAGGCCGAAGGCGAGCTGCCGCAGCCCGGCGCCGAGCTGTTCTCCCCGGTTCACCAGAGTTCGGTCGGTGAAGTGGTGCTGGCGGCCCCGGCCGCGAGCGGCAGCGAACTGCTTGCCGTGCTTCAGGAAGATGCCGTGAACGATGGCCGCATCCACCTGGGCGCCGCCGACGGCCCCACGCTGAGCCTGCTGAGCCTGCCCTACACCCTGGACGCCGACCGCGACATCCAACGCTAGCCCGCCCCCAGCCGGCCACTGACGAGAAACTCAATGAGCAAGCTTGCCGACAAAGTCCAACAGGAACTCATCCAGGCCATCGAAAGCGATGAGCTGGTACTGCCGACCCTGCCGGAAGTTGCACTGAAAGTGCGCGAAACTGCCGAAGACCCGAACGCGAGCATCCATGACCTGGCCAGGGTGATCGGCAACGACACCGCGCTGACCGCCCGCATCATCAAGGTGGTGAACAGCCCGCTGCTGCGCACTAACAAGGAAATCACCGATCTGCAGATGGCCATCAGCCGCCTGGGCATGAACTACACCAGCAACCTGGCCACAGGCCTGGCGATGGAGCAGATGTTCCAGGCCACGTCCGATGTGATCGACCGCAAGATGCGCGAAGTGTGGAACAAGAGCAGTGAAATCGCCGGCATCTGCCATGTGCTCTGCCGTCACTACACCCGCCTGATGCCCGACCAGGCCACCCTGGCCGGCCTGGTGCACCAGATCGGCGTGCTGCCCATCCTCACCTATGCTGAAGAGCACAACGAGCTGCTGGCCGACTCCATCAGCCTCAACCACGTGATCGAACGCATCCATCCGCTGATCGGCGACCGCATCCTGCGCGCCTGGGAATTCCCGGAGCCGATCGCCGCCGTGCCCAGCCAGTACCTGGATTTCAGCCGCAGCTCGGCGCGCGTCGACTACGTCGACATCGTCCAGGTTGCCACCCTGCAGAGCTACCTCGGCAGCGAGCATCCCTACACCCAGCTGGACTGGAGCCAGGTGTCCGCCTTCGCCAAACTCGGCCTCGACCCGAATGTCGACATGCAGGCCGACGAAGACCTTTCCGCCGCCATGGAAGCGGCCATGGGCATGCTCCAATAACGCCTTGCGCGCATACCTCCATTCAGCGCTGGACGCAGGTTCCCCCTTGTTGCTGGATGGGGGCGAATCCGTCCATCGCAAAAGGTCGATCTCTTCATCTCGGTCTGGAGCCGTAGGGTGCGCTGTGCGCACCGCCTTCAGGCCCCATCTCGGCACCCGGCCCAACCGCCGGTGCGCACGGCGCACCCTACCCGGCCGACCCCGAGCGGCTTGCAGCCATTTTCGCGAATGAATTCGCACCCACAATCATTCCCTCACAGCGCTTCCTGATCAGGCCGGCGGGAAACTCACCCGCACCTTGAGCCCGCCAATGTCGCCATCGTGAAGGCTGATCTCGGCCCGATGGGCACGGCAGATCTCGCCGACGATCGCCAGCCCCAGTCCCGCGCCGCGGCTCTGCACATTGCGCCGATAGAAGCGCTGGAACACCTTGTCGCGATCTTCCGGCGGAATGCCGCTGCCGTCGTCCTCCACCTCCAGCACCGCGGGCGCGCGCACCCGCAGGATCACGTTGCCGCCCTTGGGCGTATGGGCCAGGGCGTTGTCCACCAGGTTGCAGAGCAGTTCGTTGAGCAGCGTCGGCTCGCCCATCACCCAGGCCTGATCCTCCGCTTCCAGCGCCAGCGCGATGCCGCGCGCGTGGGCCAGCGGGGCCAGCGCCATTCCCAGCTCACGCGCCAGCTGGCCCAGCTCGATGCGCTCGGCGCCGCCTTCGGCGATGGCCCGCGCACCGCTTTCAATGCGCGCCAGGGACAGCAACTGGTTGGCCAGGTGGGTCAGGCGATCGGTGTTCTGCGCCGCCTCTTCCAGGGTCGCTCGCCAGATCGCCGGGTCCTGCTCGCGCAGGCCCAGTTCTACCCGCGCCTTGAGGGCGGCCAGCGGCGTACGCAGTTCGTGGGAGGCATCCGCGATGAAATCCGCCTGGCGCTGGAACAGGCCGCGCAGACGTTCGGTGAACTGGTTGAGGGCATCCACCAAGGGGCGCAATTCACGCTGCACCGCGACCTCCGGCAGCGGCCGCAGGTCGTCGACCTCGCGCTCCTCCACCGCCAGGCGCAGCTTGTTCAGCGGTTGCAGCGAGGCGCTGACCGCCAGCCACACCAGCCCCAACGCCGCCGCCACCAGCAGCGCCAGGCGCCACAGGCTGTCCACCAGCAGCCCCCTGGCCAGGCGCTCGCGGGCGCTTTCGGTTTCGGCGACGCGTATCTCGGCGATCCCGTTCAAGCGCGGCTCGCTCACCGGCTGCAACAGGCTCACCACCCGCACCCCGACCCCTTCGTACTCGGCGTCATAGAAGCGCGCCAGCGCGGGGTAATCGTCTGTGCGCTGGGTACCTGGCGGTGGCGGCGGCAGGTGTTCGTAACCCGAAACCAGCTTTCCGTCCGGGTCGATCACCTGGTAGAAGATGCGCCCGGCGCTGTCATAGGCGAAGACGTCCAGGGCCACGTAGGGGACGTCCGCCTTCAAACGGCCGTCGTTCTCATAGAGGCCATCGGCTATGGCCCGGGCCGACGCCAGCAAGGTGCGGTCGTAGGCGGTATCGGCGGCCTCGCGGGCATTCCAGTAGGAACTCAGGCTGGCAATCAGCAGCAGGCCACCCAGCATCAGCGCCAGGCGGCGCAGCAGCCGCCCGCGCAGGCTGCCGGCCTCACGCATCCTGGCTCTCCAGCAGGTAGCCCAGGCCCCGGAAGGTGACGATTCGCACGGCGCTGCCTTCCAGCTTCTTGCGCAGGCGATGGATGTAGATCTCGATGGCATCGGGGCTGGCTTCCTCATCCAGCCCGAACACCTGGGAAGCCAGCTGCTCCTTGCTCATCACCCGCCCCGGCCGCGCGATCAGTGCCTCCAGCACCGATTGCTCGCGCGAGGTCAGGCTGAGGACTTCATCGGCGAGGCTGAAGCGCCGGGTGCCCAGGTCATACACCAGCGCACCGCAACGCTGTTGCTGCTCGCCGCCGAGCACGCTGCGGCGCAGCAGTGCCTTGACCCGCGCCTCCAGCTCGGTCAGCTCGAAAGGTTTGGCCAGATAGTCGTCGGCACCGAGGTTGAGGCCATGGACCCGGTCCTTCACCTCGCCACGCGCGGTGAGCATCAGCACCGGCAGCGTCTTGCCGCGTCCGCGCAGGCGCGCCAGCACCTCGAAGCCATCCATGCGCGGCAATCCCACGTCCAGTACCGCCAAGGCGTAGTCCTCGCTGGCCAGGGCCAGGTCGGCGGCAATGCCATCGTGCAGCACGTCCACCGTCCAGCCCGCACCCTTGAGCGCCTGGGCAACGCTTGCAGCCAACTGGGGATGGTCTTCGACCAGCAGGATTCGCACGACAAAGTCTCCGAAATGGCAGCGATCGCCCAGCAGTTTAACGGGCCGCCAGGCACTGTGAATGCCACGCAAGGTTTCTTTCACATTGAAAGGCTGGTGAAAGTTTCGCTGCATAGCATCGCGGCAGGGTGGCAGGGACCACCCGTAAAAAGCCGGCCCGTGGTTGCGCCGGATGAAAAGAACAACAATGGAGACCACCCGATGCTCACTGCCGCACGGCAGGCGCTTGCGCCTGTTTGCACCCTCAGCCTCGCCATCGCAAGCTGCACCCTGGCCAGCCAGGCCCATGCCGAATTCTTCAAGGACAGCTCGGCGACCCTCGAAGCCCGCAACATCTACCTGAACCGCGACTTCCGCGACGGCGCCGGCCAGTCCAAGCGCGAGGAATGGGCGCAGGGCTTCATCCTCAATGTCGAATCCGGCTACACCGAAGGCACCGTCGGCGTGGGCCTCGACGCCCTCGGCATGCTCGGCATCAAGCTCGATTCCGGCCCCGGCCGCAGCGGTACCGACCTGCTGCCGGTGCAGGACGACGGCGGCACCCCGGACGAGTACAGCAAGCTCGGCCTGACCGCCAAGGTCCGCGCCTCGAAGAGCGAGCTGCGCCTGGGCACCCACATTCCCGAACTGCCGGTGGTGAAGGCCAGCAACAGCCGTATCCTGCCCCAGGTATTCGAAGGTGGCCTACTCACCTCGAAGGAAATCAGCAACCTGACCTTCACCGGTGGCCGCCTCAACGAGGTCAAGGACCGCGCCTCGACCAACTCCGAAGACCTGGCCATCAACAACAAGAACAAGCGCTTCGCCGCAGCCGCCACCGGCGATCACTTCGACCTCGGCGGCCTGGACTACGCCTTCACCGAGCGCTTCACCGGTCGCTACTTCTTCGCCGAGCTGGAAGATGTCTACCGCCAGAACTTCTTCGGCCTGCTGGCCAGCCAGCCGCTGGGCGCCGGTACCCTGAGCGCCGACCTGCGCTACGCCATCAGCGACGACAGCGGCCGCGCCGAGGCCGGCAAGGTGGACAACCGCGCCCTCAACGGCATGCTCAGCTACGGCCTGGGCAGCCACAAGCTCGGCCTGGGCTTCCAGCGCATGAGCGGCGACACCGGTTACGCCTACATCGATGGCAGCGACCCCTTTCTGGTCAACTTCGTGCAGATCAACGACTTCGCCAACGCCGACCAGCGCTCCTGGCAGGCCCGCTACGACCTGGACTTCGCCGCCCTGGGCGTGCCCGGCCTGAGCTTCATGACCCGCTACGTCACCAGCGACAACGCCCAGATCACCGGCAGCAGCGAGGAGGGCCGGGAATGGGAACGCGATATCGAGTTCAAGTACGTGGTCCCCAGCGGCAGCCTGAAGAACCTGACCTTCCGCGCCCGCCACGCCGGCTTCCGCTCCAATTTCGCCCGCGATGCGGATGAACTCCGCCTGATCGTCAGTTACGCACTGCCCATCTGGTGAACCACAATAAAACTCCACAGGAGACTCCGATGAAGACTGCCCTCTCCCGCATCGCCCTGATCACCTCGGGCCTGCTGCTGTCGACCCAGCTGCTGGCCGAGCCCAAGCGCCCCGAGTGCATCGCCCCGGCCAAGCCCGGCGGCGGCTTCGACCTCACCTGCAAGCTGGCCCAGAGCGGCCTGAAGGATGGCGGCCTGCTCAAGGCGCCGATGCGTGTCACCTACATGCCCGGCGGCGTCGGCGCCGTGGCCTACAACGCCGTGGTCGCCCAGCGGCCTAAGGATGCCGGCACCATCACGGCCTTCTCCTCCGGATCCTTGCTGAACCTGGCCCAGGGCAAGTTCGGTCGCTACGACGAGAACGCCGTGCGCTGGCTGGCGGGCATCGGCACCGATTACGGCGCCATTTCCGTACGCGCTGACTCCCCCTACCAGACTCTGGGCGACCTGGTGGAAGCCGTGAAAAAGGACCCCGCCGCCATCGTCTTCGGTGCCGGCGCCACCATCGGCGGCCAGGACTGGATGCAGACCGCGCTGATCGCTCGCGCCGCCGGCATCGACCCGCAGAAGCTGCGCTACGTGGCCTTCGAGGGCGGCGGCGAGACCCTCACCGCCATGCTCGGCGGCCACGTGCAGGTAACCAGCAGCGGCCTGGGTGAAATCACCCCGCAACTGGCCGCCGGCAAGATCCGCATCCTCGCCGTCCTCTCCGACCAGCGCCTGCCGGGCAAGCTGGCGGAAATCCCCACCGCCAGGGAGCAGGGCTTTGACATCGTCTGGCCGGTGATCCGCGGCTTCTACATGGGCCCGGAAGTCAGCGACGAGGATTTCAACTGGTGGAAGCAGCAGTTCGACACCCTGCTGGCCAGCGAGGACTTCGCCAAGCTGCGTGAACAGCGCGACCTGTTCCCCCTGAGCCTCACCGGCGACCAGTTGAAGACCTACGTCTTCGACCAGGTCAAGCAGTACAAGCAGCTCGCCGGCGAGTTCGGCCTGGCGCAGTAATTCGCCCCTCAAGATCGGGTGAAGCGGTCGACACCCTCACCCCCGGCCCCTCTCCCAATGGGAGAGGGGAGATCAATGAATCCTAGGTAAACCGCCATGTACGTACGAATCTTCGCTGCGGTCTGGCTGCTCGTCTGTGCCTTGCTCGCCATGGTCGCCTGGGGCTTCCAGGCCCCCTTCAGCTACGACCCGGTCGGCCCGCGCGCCTACCCTCTGCTGTTGCTGTTCCTGATGGCCAGCGCCGCCATCTGGCTGATCTACAAGCCAGGCGAGGCCGAGGACCGGCCGATTTCCTGGTCCCTGGCGCGCAAGGTGGCGATTTTCGTCATCGCCCTGTTCGCCTACGGGCTGCTCTTCGAGTCCCTGGGCTTCGTCGTCAGCACCACCCTGATGGGCTTCGGCCTCGGCATGCTGTTCAACGGCCGCCTGCTGCCGAGCCTGGCCAGCGGCCTGCTGATGGGTGCCCTGCTCTACGGTCTGTTCGACTACCTGCTGGACGTTCCGCTGCCCCTGGGGCTGCTGGTGTTCCTGGAGAACTGAAATGGAAACCCTGAACTTCCTGGCCCAGGGCTTCGACGTCGCCCTGCGTCCGATCAACCTCCTGGTGGCCCTGTTCGGCGCCTTCATCGGCACCGTGGTCGGCCTGTTGCCGGGCCTGGGACCGATCAACGGCGTGGCGATCCTGCTGCCTCTGGCCTTCGCCCTCGGCCTGCCGCCGGAAACCGCGCTGATCCTGCTGGCCGCCGTGTACCTGGGCTGCGAGTACGGCGGGCGCATCTCGGCCATCCTGCTCAACGTGCCGGGCGACGCCGCGGCCATCATGACCACCCTCGACGGCTATCCGCTGGCCCGCCAGGGCAAGGCCGGCATCGCCCTCTCGCTGTCGGCGGTGAGTTCCTTCATCGGCAGCACCATCGCCACCATGGGCGTAGTGCTCTTCGCACCGATCCTGGCCAACTGGGCGGTGGCCTTCGGGCCGGCGGAGTACTTCATGCTGATGGTCTTCGCCATCGCCTGCCTGGGCGGCATGGTCGGCGACAAGCCGGTCAAGACCCTGCTCTCGGCGCTGATCGGCCTCGGCCTGGCCACAGTGGGCGTGGACGCCACCACCGGCGTCTACCGCTTCACCTTCGACAGCGTCGGCCTGTCCGACGGTATCCAGTTCGTGATCGTCGTCATCGGCCTGTTCAGCGTCAGCGAAATGCTGCTGATGCTCGAACACACCAGCACCGGCCAACAGGCGGTGAAGACCAGCGGACGCATGCTGTTCAACCTGAAGGAGTTCACCTTCACCTGGTGGAGCAGCGTGCGCAGCTCCCTGGCCGGCTTCGTCATCGGCGTGCTGCCGGGCGCCGGCGCCACCATCGCCAGCGCCATCACCTACATGAGCGAGAAGCGCATGGCCGGCAGCAGCGGCCGCTTCGGCGAGGGTGACCTGCGTGGCGTGGCGGCCCCGGAAGCGGCCAACAACGCTTCGGCCTGCGGTTCGCTGATCCCCATGCTGACCCTCGGCGTGCCGGGCTCGGGCACCACCGCGGTGATGATCGGTGCCCTGACCCTGTACAACATCACCCCCGGCCCACTGCTGTTCGAGCAGCAGCCCGATGTGGTCTGGGGCCTGATCGCCTCGCTGTTCATCGGCAACGTCATCCTGCTGGTGATGAACATCCCGCTGGTGGGCCTGTTCGCCCGCATGCTCAGCGTGCCGACCTGGATCCTGGTGCCGGCGATCACCGTGGTCAGCGTGGTGGGGGTGTACGCCGTGCACAGCACCACCTTCGACCTGGTGCTGATGGCGGCCCTCGGGGTGTTCGGCTACCTGCTGCGCAAGATGGACTTCCCGCTGTCGTCGCTGATCCTCGGCTTCGTCCTCGGCGAGCTGATGGAATCCAACCTGCGCCGCGCCCTGTCCATCACCAACGGCGACCTCGGCATCCTCTGGAGCAGCCCGATCACCATCGCCCTCTGGGTACTCACCGCCGTGATGCTGGCCCTGCCGGGCCTGCGCTGGATGCGCGCACGCCGCGCCAGGGCGAAGCTGGCCCATGCCTAAGTGGCTGCTCACGCCGCTGGCTGGCGCCGCCGGCGGCTGGTTGGCCAGCCTGATCGGCTGGCCGCTGCCGTGGATGGTGGGTTCGCTGCTGGCGGTGATCGCTGTGCGCTGCGTCGGCAACCTGCCGCTGGCGGAAGTGCCGGGCGCACGCAAGTGTGGCCAATGGGTGGTGGGTGTGGGCATTGGCCTGCACTTCTCCCCGGCGGTGATCGAGCAGGTGCTGGCCAACGGCGCACTCATCCTGGCCGGTGCCGTGGCCACCACGCTGTCCAGCGTCATCGGCATCAGCCTGATGCTGCGCAGCGGCGAGGACCGCGCCACTGCGTTCTTCGCCAGCATGCCGGGGGGCGCCAGCGAAATGGTCAACCTCGGCCAGCGCAATGGCGCGGTGCTCAGCCGCGTCGCCGCCGGCCAGAGCCTGCGCCTGCTGCTGGTGGTCCTGAGCGTGCCTGCCTTGTTCCAGCTGTTCGTCGGCGTTCCCGCCGTGCAGCATCCGGCCGCATCGGTGGACTGGGGCTGGCTGGCGCTGCTGCTGGCCGGCGGTGCGCTGCTGGCCCTGCTGATGCAGCGCTTCCGCCAGCCCAATCCCTGGCTGATCGGCCCGTTGCTGGTCAGCGCCGGGATGAGCATCGGCTTCGATCTGCAACTGGGCCTGCCACAGGGTGCCAGCCAGCTTGGCCAATGGCTTATCGGCAGCGCCCTGGGCTGCCACTTCGACCGCGCCTTCTTCAAGCGTGCGCCTTCTTTTATCGCCCGCACCCTGCTGGCCACCTCCCTGGGCATGGCCTTCGCGGCGCTCGCCGCCGAACTGCTGGGCTGGCTGGACGGGCTCGACCATCGCTCGCTGATGCTGGGCATGATGCCGGGCGGCATCGCCGAACTCAGCCTCACCGCCGAAGCCCTGCAGCTCTCGGTGCCGCTGGTCACCGCCTTGCAGGTGTTGCGACTGCTCCTGGTGCTGTTCCTCGCCGAGCCGGTGTTCCGACGCTGGCAGAGGCACAAGACCCACGCTTAGCCCGCCTCGCGCGGGCTTTTTTTGCGTGCGTGAAAGGTCTGGTGATTCGCAACGAATCGTAGCCCGGGTGAAATCCGGGAGCGGCGGAGGAACTTCCCCCGGATTTCATCCAGGCTACGGAACTGGCACTCCGCGAACGAAGCGAAATCCGACGCAGCGGACTTGCCCTGCGGTGTTGGGCCTCGTTCCTCGGACCAGCCTACGGGACTGATTGGCATGAAATCTTCCACAGGCAAATCGCACACCGATCGCAACATCCGGTTGCGTGCCCGCCTTCAACCGCCATGCGACAGGCCTATGCTCTCCCCTATGCACCTGCTGCCAAGGCCGACTTCCATGTCCGCATGCGTCACCCCGCTTCGTTGCGTGCTGCTTGCCATAACCTTCCTGCTGGCGGCGGCCTGTAGCCGCCTGGACCTGGCCTATCGCAACCTCGACCTGATCATTCCCTGGTGGATCGGCACCTACGTCAGCCTCGACGACTCCCAGGAAGCCTGGCTGGAGCCACGCCTGCAGAAGCACCTCGCCTGGCATTGCAGCACCCAGTTGCCGGAGTACGTCGCCTGGCTGGAACAACTGACCCAGCTCAGCCGGCAGCCCAAGCTGACGGCCAGGGACGTACAGGGCCAGTTCGCGCTGGTGCGCGATGCCGCGCACGACATCGCCGTGGAGATCACCCCCACCGCGCTGGGTCTGGCACAAAGTCTCTCCCCGCAGCAGATGGGCGAGTTCTACGTCGCCCTGGACGAGCGCAATGCTGAACAGCGCAAGGAGCACGTCGCGCCACCGCTCAAGGCTCAGGTGGCCGCGCGATCAAAGCGCATGCGCGAGCGCGTCGAACAATGGATGGGACCGCTGCGACCGAGCCAGCAGGCGCGCATCGAAACCTGGGCCAGGGATCAGGGCGACTACAACCGGATCTGGGCCGAGAACCGTGAAAACTGGCTGAAGGAACTGCGCAATGCGCTTTATGGCCGTCATAACGCGGACTTCCCGGGGCGCCTCACCACCCTGCTGCAGAACCCGGAAAGCTTCTGGACGGCGAATTACCGCAAGGCCTATCCCGCAGTGGAAGCCTCCCTGGCACGCCTGCTCAGCGACCTGTTCAATAGCGCCGACGAGCGCCAGCGCAATGCCTTACGCCAGCACATCGGCGAGCTGGTCGCGGACCTCAGGGGACTCGACTGCTACCCGCGCTGAGTGCCCGGCCTCAGAGCGCGGGCAGACTCCAGTCGATAGGTTCCAGATCGTGCTGGATGAGGAACTTGTTGCAGCGGCTGAAGTGGCCATTGCCGAGAAAGCCCCGGTAGGCCGACAGCGGCGACGGATGCGCCGACTTCAGGATCAGGTGCTTGGTGGGGTCGATCAGCCGCTCCTTGCTCTGCGCATGGGAACCCCAGAGCAGGAAGACGAGGTGCGGGCGTTTCTGGCTGACGACTTCGATCACCTTGTCGGTGAACGGCTGCCAGCCGGCGCCGGCATGGGACCCGGCGCGCGCCTGTTCGACGGTGAGGGAGGTGTTGAGCAGCAGCACGCCCTGCTCCGCCCAGGACTGCAGGTAACCATGGGACGGAATGTCGATGTTCAGGTCGCGCTTGAGTTCCTTGTAGATGTTCTGCAGTGACGGCGGCGCCGGCACGCCCGGTTGCACCGAGAAGCACAGGCCGTGGGCCTGGCCCGGACCGTGGTAGGGATCCTGGCCGATGATGACCACTTTCACCTTCTCCAGCGGCGTGGAGTTCAGCGCATTGAAGATCAGCGGTCCCGGCGGGAAGATCACCTTGCCGGCGGCCTTCTCCTGACGCAGGAAATCGCCCAGGGCCTTCATGTAGGGCTTCTCGAACTCGTCCCGCAGGGCTTCTTTCCAGCTCTCTTCGAGCTTGATCCGGTCGTCGCTATCAGTCATCGCTCAGTCTGTTCCGTGGCGCTTGCCGGGGCGCTTCCCGCCCGGTGGTCGGGCACCCTATGAAATGCCCACTACCCTTGTCAATCAAGGACGCCCGGAGCCAGCCCACATGGACAATCGCCACGACACCGTGAAACTCGCGCTCTACGAACGCTTTCTGAATGACGCCAGTGCGCTGCCGCCGATGCCGGATACCTCCCTGCGCCTGCGCCAGTTGCATGCGTGTGAAACGACTTCCCCCGAGCAGGTCAGCGCCCTGCTGGAAAGCAGCCCGACCCTGGCTGAACGCCTGATGGAGTTCGCCAGCCTGCCGCTGCTCGGCCACGTCCGCCCCTGCCCCCGGCTGCTGGACCTGGTCAGGCAGCTGGACGGCAGGCGCCTGGCCAACCTGGTGCTGGCCTTCGAGCTGCAGCAGTTGTTCGACGGTGACGAACCCAGCCTGTGCAAGGTCTTCAGCAAGCGCTGGAACCTCAGCCTGCAACGGGCTGCCCTGAGCGCCGGCCTGGCCCAGCAGCTGCCCCACCTGCAGGAGGTGGACGCCCTGCTGGCCGGCCTGCTGCAGGACGTCGGCAGCCTGCCATTGCTCCAGGAACTGCACCACTGGCCACAGGTGTCGCGCCTGGAGGTCGATCTGCAACGGCTTTGCGAACAGCTCTCCGCCGAACTGGGCGTTCTGCTGCTGAGCGCCTGGAAATTGCCCGGCAACCTGCAGGACTGCGCGCGCCTGCGTCGTGACTGGTGCCGCCAGCACAAGGGCGCGGTGGACCTGGCGGACGTGGTCCAGGTTGCCAGCCAGCTGCTCGAAGAACCCCGGCAGGACGACCGCCTCGCTCGGCTGCCCGCCTACCAGCGCATGGAACTGCCGACGCCGCGCCTCCTGCGCGCGGAACTCGCGGAAGTGGTGGCGCTGTGGCTGAAGCTGCTGGGTGGCAGGCCTCTGGAGGCAGACTGAGCGGTAGTCGAGATACGGGGCTGCTGCGCAGCCCCTGGCGATTGAAATCGCCCCCGCAGGAGTCCGTGCGGTTCACCCCTGGTGCAAGGCCCGGTAATGACTGGGCGCCATCCCCACCACCTTGCGGAACAGCCGCGAGAAGTAATAGACGTCTTCGTAGCCGAGTTGCTCGGCGATCTGCTTCACCCCCTGATTGCCCTCGTCGAGCAGGCGGCAGGCGTGAGCCATCTTCAGCTGGATGAAGTCCTGGATCGGCGCGTGCCCCGTCAGGGCCCGGTAGGTCTTGGCGAAGTGGAAGCGCGACAGCTTGAACTGCGCCGCCAGCTGGTCGAGGTTGAGGCTGTCGTGCAGGTGGGCACGCATCACCGCCTGCACCGCATCCACGTCCAGTACCCGCCCCGACTTGAGATACCCCCGCACTGGCAACACCGCCAGGGAGGTCAACAAGGTCTGCAACTGGTGGGCGGCATGGACGAAATGCGGCAGGTTCAGGCCCTGCTTGCGCAACCCCAGTAGCGCATCGAAGTCGGCCAGCAGGCGCGGCTGCACGCCGATCCGGTGCAGGACCGACAGCCCCAGGGGCCGCAGGTAGTCCGCCACCAGTTCCCCTTCGAAGTGCACCCAGTAGATGCTCCAGGGCCGTTGTGCATGGGCGCCGTATGCATGGGCGCGGCCCTTGGGCAACAGCAGCAGGTCGCCACCGCCCACATCGAATCGTCCATCCTCGGTTTCCAGCCAGCCCTGCCCGGAGCGGCAGTAGATCAGCAGGTTGTCTTCCGGTTCATGGCGATCCATGAGGTGCCCGCGGGCCTCCGGGTAGTAGCCCAGTGCCAGTGGATAACAGGCGGAGGTCAAGGGGTGACGAGCCAGCAGGCGGCGCAGGCGGGGCGGCGTGGTGAAGCGCACGCTATCGGCCGGCAGCGGCCAGCTGGAGGTTTCGACGGAGCGGCTCATGGTCATCATTGGAGTGGCTCGCAATCCCAAGATCGTCCATCCTGCTACCAAGATCGTCAATCCACATCTGGATCAGCGGCCGCTATAAGGGCAAGAAACAACAGGGTCCCGTCTTACGGGTGGAGGACCAGATGGCTCGGACAATTCCGCAACTGATCGACGGTGAATGGCGCGAAAGCCGCGCCCGCGAACTGATCGAAATCACCGATCCGGCGACCCAGGAAGTCCTGGCGCTCGCACCCAAGGCCACCGCCGAAGAAATCGAGGCCGCCGTCGCCAGCGCCAAGGCCGCCTTCCAGACCTGGCGGGAAGTGCCCGTCCCGGAACGCGCCCGCCTCATGCTGCGCTACCAGCAGCTGCTAAAGGAACATCACGACGAACTGGCGGAACTGCTGGCCAGCGAGACCGGCAAGACCTATGCCGACGCCAAGGGCGATATCTGGCGCGGCATCGAGGTGGCTGAACACGCCGCCAACGTGGCGAGCCTGATGATGGGCGAGACGGTGGAAAACGTTGCCCGCGAGATCGACACCGCCAGCTGGGTCCAGCCCCTGGGCGTCTGCGTCGGCATCACCCCGTTCAACTTCCCGGCGATGATCCCGCTGTGGATGTTTCCGCTGGCGATCGCCTGCGGCAACACCTTCGTCCTCAAGCCCTCGGAGCAGGATCCGCTGACCCCCAACCGCCTCGCCGAACTCTTCATCGAAGCCGGCGCGCCCAAGGGCGTGCTGCAGGTGATCCACGGCGGTCGCGAACAGGTGGATGCGCTGCTGACCCACCCGGACGTGCGCGCCATCTCCTTCGTCGGCTCGGTGCCGGTGGGCCAGCACATCTATCGCACCGGCACTGCCCACCTGAAGCGGGTACAGGCATTCGCCGGCGCCAAGAATCACATGGTGGTGCTGCCCGACGCCCACAAGGATCAGGTCCTGAGCAACCTGGTGGGCGCCAGTTGCGGTGCTGCCGGCCAGCGCTGCATGGCCATCAGCGTGGCGATCTTCGTCGGCGAGGCACGCCAGTGGATTCCCGAGCTGGCTGCACAGATGGCCGAGTTGCGCCCCGGCCACTGGAAGGACGCCCATTCGGCATTCGGCCCGCTGATCAGCCAGCAGGCCCGCCAGCGCGTACTGCGGCTGATCGCCGAGGGCAAGGCGGAAGGCGCCGAATGTCTGCTCGATGGCTCCCAGTGCACGGTGCCGGGCTACCCGAACGGCAACTGGCTGGGCCCGACCCTGTTCCGCGGCGTGACGCCGAAGATGGGGCTGTACCGCGAGGAAATCTTCGGCCCTGTCCTGGTCTGCATGGAAGTGGAAAGCCTCGAAGAAGCCATCGCCCTGGTCAACGCCAACCCCTACGGCAACGGCACCAGCCTGTTCACTCGCTCCGGTGCTGCCGCGCGGCACTTCCAGCATGCAGTGGAAGTGGGCCAGGTCGGGATCAACGTGCCCATCCCGGTGCCCCTGCCCTTCTTCTCCTTCACGGGCTGGAAAGGCTCCTTCTATGGAGACCTGCACGCCTACGGCAAGCAGGCGGTGCGCTTCTACACCGAGACCAAGACGGTCACCAGCCGCTGGTTCGATGACACACCGGTCACCGGGCCGAACATGACGATCCAGTTGAAATAGGGTCACGATGCAGATCGTAGGAGCGAGCTCTGCTCGCGAAAGAGTCCGGAGCTCGCTCCTCCAAACGAGAAAGGCAGTCAGACGATGGATTTCGACCTCGACGAGGAACAACGCCTGCTGGTGGACAGCGCCCGCGCCTTCGCCAGCCACGAACTGGCCCCCGGCGCCGCGGACTGGGACCGCGACCACCACTTCCCGCTGGAGGTGATCCGCCGCGCCGCCGAACAGGGCTACCTGGGCCTGTACATCGGCGAAGAAGATGGCGGCCTGGGCCTGTCCCGGCTGTCCGCCTCGCTGATCTTCGAGCAACTGGCCGCCGGCTGCGTGGCCACCACCGCCTACCTGACCATCCACAACATGGCCACCTGGATGCTGGCCTCCTTCGGTGACGCCGAACTCAAATCGCGCTGGCTACCCGGGCTGATCGGCGGCGAACTGCTCGCCTCCTACTGCCTGACCGAACCCGACGCCGGTTCCGATGCCGCCCACCTGCGCACCCGTGCCCGCCGTGATGGCGACCACTATGTGCTGGACGGCAGCAAATGCTTCATTTCCGGCGCCGGCTGCACCCAGGTGCTGATCGTCATGGCCCGTACGGGCGAGGACGGTGCCAAGGGCATTTCCTGCTTCCTGGTACCAGCCGACGCCGAAGGCATCCGCTATGGCCGCAATGAAGACAAGATGGGCTGGCGTGCCCAGCCCACCCGCACCATCACCTTCGAAGGCGTGCGCATTCCCGCCGGCAATCGCATCGGCCCGGAAGGCCAGGGCTTCGTCTACGCCATGAAGGGGCTGGACGGCGGCCGCCTGAACATCGCCAGTTGCTCCCTCGGCGCCGCCCAGGCAGCCCTGGAACAGAGCCTGCGCTATGTGGAGGAACGCAAACAGTTCGGTAAGGCGCTGGCCGATTTCCAGGCCCTGCAATTCAAACTCGCCGACATGCTCACCGCCCTCACCGCCAGCCGGCAGATGGTGCGCCTGGCCGCCCACCGCCTGGACCAGGGCCATGCCGAGGCCAGCCTCTTTTGCGCCATGGCCAAGCGCTTCGCCACCGACCAGTGCTTCGACCTGTGCAATGAAGCGCTGCAATTGCACGGCGGCTACGGCTACCTGAACGACTATCCTCTTGAGCGCTGGGTACGCGACACCCGGGTACACCAGATTCTCGAAGGCACCAACGAAATCATGCGCGTCATCGTGGCGCGTCGTTTACTGGAACAGGGCGGCGCCCTCGACCGACTTCTGTAAGGAACTGTACATGACCACAGCCTTGGAACCCTATCAGCCCGGCATCTTCGACCTCACCCACAAGCTGACGGTGGAAAAGCACGGCCACACCGCGCTGATCACCATCAACCACCCGCCGGCGAACACCTGGGACCGCGAGTCACTGATCGGGCTCAAGCAGCTCATCGAGCACCTCAACCACGACGACAACATCTACGCCCTGGTGGTAACCGGCCAGGGCCCGAAGTTCTTCAGCGCCGGCGCCGACCTCAACCTCTTCGCCGACGGCGACAAGGCCCGCGCCCGTGAAATGGCCCGGCGCTTCGGCGAGGCCTTCGAGGCGCTGCGGGATTTCCGTGGCGTGTCCATCGCCGCGATCAACGGCTACGCCATGGGCGGCGGCCTGGAATGCGCCCTGGCCTGCGACATCCGCATCGCCGAACGCCAGGCGCAGATGGCCCTGCCGGAAGCCGCCGTGGGCCTGTTGCCCTGCGCCGGTGGCACCCAGGCACTGCCCTGGCTGGTGGGCGAAGGCTGGGCCAAGCGGATGATCCTCTGCGGTGAGCGCGTGGATGCCGAAACCGCGCTGCGCATCGGCCTGGTCGAGCAGGTGGTGGACAGCGGCGAAGCCCGTGGCACCGCCCTGCTGCTGGCGGCCAAGGTGGCGCAACAGAGCCCGGTGGCGGTGCGCACCATTAAGCCGCTGATCCAGGGCGCGCGGGACCGCGGCCCCAACAGCTGGCTGCCGGAAGAACGTGAGCGTTTCGTCGACCTGTTCGACGCCGACGACACCCGCGAAGGCGTCAACGCATTCCTGGAAAAGCGCAATCCGAACTGGCGCAACAAATGAGCGGAAGCCGGACGAACACAATCATGAATGTGAGTTTCGAAGAACGTAACGGCCTGCACGGCGCCCGCATCGGCATCGCCAGCCTGAATGCCGAGGCCAGCCTCAACGCCCTGTCCTTGCCGATGATCGAGGCGCTGGACGCGCGCCTGCGTGCCTGGGCCGAAGACCCGGAGATCGTCTGCGTGTTGCTGCGCGGCAACGGCCCCAAGGCCTTCTGTGCCGGCGGCGACGTGCGCAAGCTGGTGGACGCCTGCCGCGAGCACCCCGGCGTGGTGCCGCCGCTGGCAGGCCGTTTCTTCGCCGACGAATACCGCCTCGACCACCGCATCCACACCTTTCCCAAGCCGCTGATCTGCTGGGCCCACGGCCACGTGCTGGGGGGCGGCATGGGCCTGATGCAGGGTGCGGCGATCCGCATCGTCACCCCCTCCAGCCGCCTGGGGATGCCGGAAATCAACATCGGCCTCTACCCGGATGTCGGCGGCAGCTGGTTCCTCGCCCGCCTGCCCGGCAAGCTCGGCCTGTTCCTCGGCCTGGGTGCCGGCACTATCAACGCCCACGATGCCCTCGACCTCGACCTGGCCGACCGCTTCCTGCTGGAAGACCAGCAAGACGCCCTGCTCGCCGGGCTGGTCCAGCTCAACTGGCAGGACAAGCCCCAGGCCCAGCTCAACAGCCTGCTCAAGGCCCTGGAGCACGAGGCCCGCGGCCAACTGCCGGAAGCCCAGTGGCTGCCACGGCGCAAGCGCATCGACGAACTGCTCGACGTCGCCGACCTGCCCGCCGCCTGGAAGGCCATGACCGCCCTGCAGCACGACAGCGATGTGCCGCTGGCGCGTGCCGCCAAGACCCTGGCCGCCGGCTGCCCGCTCACCGCGCACCTGGTGTGGGAGCAGATCCGCAGGGCGAAGCACCTGTCCCTGGCCGAGGTGTTCCGCATGGAATACGCCATGAGCCTGAATTGCTGCCGTCATCCGGAATTCCCCGAAGGCGTGCGCGCCCGCCTGATCGACAAGGACAACGCCCCTCGCTGGCACTGGCCGGATGTGGCGGCCATTCCCCGCGCGGTGATCGAGGCCCATTTCGAGCCGGTGTGGGACGGCCGGCACCCGCTGGACGATCTCTGACAATCCGCCCGCCGCCCCGGCCGGGCCAAGGAGTAGCACGATGAGCAAGATTGCCTTTATCGGACTCGGTCACATGGGCCTGCCCATGGCCCGCAACCTGCTCAAGGCCGGCCACGATCTCAAGGTCTACGACCTGGTGCAGGCCGCCGTCGACGAGCTCGCGGCCGAGGGCGCCAAGCCCGCGAGGGATGCACGGGACGCGGTCAACGGCGTCCAGGTGGTGATCACCATGCTGCCGGCGAGCCGGCATGTGGAAGGCCTGTTGCTGGGCGACGGCGGTCTGCTGGAGTCCATCGCCGCCGGCAGCCTGCTGCTGGAATGCTCCACCATCGCCCCGGAGTCCGCGCGCAAGGTTCACGCGGCGGCGAAGGCCCGTGGCATCGAGCTGCTGGACGCCCCGGTTTCCGGCGGCACCGCCGGAGCGGCGGCCGGCACCCTGACCTTCATGGTCGGGGGCGAAGCCGCGGCGCTGGAAAAGGCGCGGCCGATCTTCCAGGCCATGGGCAAGAACATCTTCCATGCCGGTCCCGACGGCGCCGGCCAGGTGGCCAAGGTGTGCAACAACCAGCTGCTGGCCGTGCAGATGATCGGCACCGCCGAGTCCATGGCACTGGGTGTGGCCAATGGCCTGGACCCGGCCGTGCTCGCTGAGATCATGCGCCAGAGTTCGGGCGGCAACTGGGTGCTGGAACGCTACAACCCCTGGCCGGGCGTGATGCCCAATGCACCGGCGAGCAAGGATTACGATGGCGGCTTCATGGCCGAGCTGATGGCCAAGGACCTGGGGCTCGCCCAGGAAACCGCGCAGGCCAGCCTCTCCAGCACACCCATGGGCGCGCTGGCGCTGCAGATCTATCGGCTGCTGCTCAAGCAGGGCAAGGGCAAGAAGGACTTCTCGGTGGTGCAGAAGCTGTTTACCGAGTGAGGGCCCGCTTTCCTGTGGGAACGAGCTTGCTCGCGAAGGATCGTGCTCGGGCTGTTCGCGAGCAAGCTCGCTCCTACAAGTTCGGCGGTGCTCAGCGCTCGCGCAGCGCCTCGGCGCGGGCCTTGATGATGGGCTTGAGCAGATAGCTCAGGATGCTCTTCTTGCCGGTCATGATGTCCACCGAGGCGACCATGCCGGGGATGATCAGCAGCGGATTCTCTTCCGTCCCCAGGTGGCTCTTCTTGGTGCGCAGCTTGATCAGGTAGAAGCTGTTGCCATCTTCGTCCGTGATGGTGTCCGCGCCGATCTGCTCCAGATCGGCGCTCAGTCCGCCGTAGATGGTGTAGTCGTAGGCGGTGAACTTGACCATGGCGCTCTGCCCGGGGTGCAGGAAGGCGATGTCCTGCGGGCGGATGCGCGCTTCCACCAGCAGGGTGTCGTCCAGCGGCACGATCTCCACCAGGTCGCTGCCCGGCTGGATCACGCCGCCGATGGTGTTGACCAGCAGCTGTTTGACGATGCCCCGCACCGGCGAGGTGACCAGGGTGCGCTTGACGCGGTCTTCCAGGGCCTTGCCGGTGGCACTGGCCTTTTTCAGTTCGGTGCGCGCCTCGTTGAGCTGGGCCAGGGCCTCGCTGCGGAAGCGTGAACGGGTTTCGGCGATCTTGCGTTCGGCTTCCTTGATCGCCGATTCGGCGCGGGGAATGGCCAGGCTGGTGGCCTCCAGCTCGCCACGGTTCTCCACTTCGGCGCGGCGCAGGCGCAGGACTTCCACCTTGGAAATCGCCCCCTGGGCCACCAGCGGTTCGGAGATGGAGATTTCCTGACGCAGCAGCTGCAGGCTGTTGCGGTACTGGCTCTGCTTGGAGATGAACTCCTGCAGTTCCTGGCGGCGCTGCACCAGTTGTTCTTCCAGACCGGCCACCTCTTCCTGCAATTGCTGCTGGCGGCTGCGATAAAGCGCTTCTTCGCTATTGGCCTGCTCTGGTGCGAGCTTGCGCAGCTCGTCGGAGATCTGCAGCGGCTGGTCATCCACCTCGGCACTCAGGCGTTCCACCCGCAGTTGCATGGCGGTGCGGTCCGCCTCGGTTTCACCGACGTTGGACTCGAAGCGGGTCGGGTCCAGGCGCAGCAGCGGATCACCGACTTCCACCACCTGGCCCTCGCGGACGAACAGCTCGGAGACGATGCCGCCTTCCAGGTTCTGTACCTTCTGTAGCTTGGATGAGGGAATCGCCTTGCCGTCGCCGCGAGTGACCTCGTCCACCTCGGCGAAGTTGGCCCAGACCAGCAGGAACAGGGTGAAGCCGATGAGGGTCCAGATGGTCAGGCGCACCACGCGGGGCGCGTCCTCCACCAGGGCCTTGTTGACCTCCGGCAGCGGCTGGTCGGTCAGCGAATCGCCGCCCTTGAAGTACTGGCGCAGCGCGCCCAAGCCCTTATGCGACACTGATCTGCCCCTTCTTCAGCGCTTCCATGACCGCGTCCTTCGGACCGTCGGCGATGACCCGGCCACGGTCGACAATCAGCAATCGGTCCACCAGCGAAAGCATCGAGGCACGGTGGGTGACCAGCAGCAGGGTCTTGTTGGCGATCATCCCGGCCAGACGCTCCTTGAGGCGCTCCTCGCCGGGGTTGTCCATGGAACTGGTGGGTTCGTCGAGCAGCAGGATCGGCGGATCGAGCAACAGCGCGCGCGCCAGGGCGACATTCTGCCGCTGGCCGCCGGAGAGGTTCTGGCCACGCTCGCCCACCTGCAGTTCATAGCCCTGCGGGTGCAGCCGGGCGAACTCGTGCACGCCGGCCAGCTCGGCCGCCTGCAGCACCAGTTCATCCTCCACGTAGCGGGCACCGGCGATGAGGTTGTCGCGCAGGGTGCCACTGAACAGCTGGATGTCCTGGGGCACGTAGCCGACGTTGTGGCGCAGCTCGCTGACGTCCAGCTGGCGGATATCGGTGCCGTCCACCAGCAGGCTGCCGGAATCGGCCTGGTAGAGCCCGACGATCAGCTTGGCCAGCGAACTCTTGCCGGAGCCACTGCGGCCGATGATGCCGATCTTCTCGCCCGGACGGACGATCAGGTTCACATCGTTCAGGGCCGGGGTTCGCTGGTGCGGGTAGGTGAAGTTGATCTGGCGCAGTTCGAGGCGGCCCTGCAGCTTGGCGCGGACCAAGGGCTGCTCACCCTCCTGGCGTTCCTGCGGCAGGTCCATCATCTGGTCGACGGACGTCATGGTCAGGCGCGCCTGCTGGTAGCGGGTGAGCAGGCCGGAAAGCTGGGTCAGCGGTCCGAGGGCCCGGCCATTGAGCATGTAGCAGGCAATCAGGCCGCCCATGCTGAGATCACCGGCCATGATCAGGTAGACGCCGGCGACGATCATCACCACGCCCGCCAGCTGCTGGATCATCACGGTCAGGTTCATCGCCAGGCTGGAGAGCATCTTCACCCGCAGCTCAAGGCGGCCCAGGGTGCCGATGGTCTGCTCCCAGAGGTACTGGCGGTCGCTTTCGGCGTTGTTGACCTTCACCGCGTCGAGGCCGGCGAGGGTCTCGATCAGGCTCGACTGGCGTTCGGCCGCCAGCGCCATGGTGCGGTCCATGGTCGCCGCCAGCGGTTTCTGCAACAGCCAGCTGATCCCCATGGCCAGCGGGAACGCCAGGACCGGCACCAGGACCAGCGGCCCGCCGAGCAAGCCGATCACCAGCAGGATCAGCAGAGTGAACGGCAGGTCGATGACGCTGGTGAGGGTCAGCGAGGCGAGGAAGTCCCGCAGCGTCTGGAACTCGTGGATGTTCTGGGCAAAGCTGCCGACCCGCATCGGGCGGTACTTCATCGCCATGCCAACGATGCGCTCGAACAGGGTGGCGGAGATTATCAGGTCGGTCTTCTTGCCCGCGAGGTCCAGGCACAGGCCGCGCATGGTCTTGAGCAGCAGATCGAAGACGTAGGCCCCGCAAATGCCGACGGCCAGCACCCAGAGGGTGGCTTCCGCCTGGTTGGGCACCACGCGGTCGTACACGTTCATCACGAACAGGGGGGCGGCAAGCCCGATCAGGTTGATCAGCAGGCTGGCGGCCACCGCATCGATGTAGAGCCAGCGGGAGCGCTTCAGCGTGTCGCGGAACCAGGATTTGGTGCGAGGGATCAGGCTGTCGGTGTTCAGGTCGTACTTGTGCTGCGGCTGGGCGAAGAACACCTGGCCGCTGTAGTCCTCCTGCAGCAGCTCGCGGGTGACCTTCACTTCGCCGCCATCGCTCTCGCTGAGAAGCAGGCGCGCCTTGCCGTCGTCGTCCCAGCCGAGCATCACCGCGCAGCGGCCTTCCTTGAGCAGCAGCAGCGCCGGCATGGCGATCTTCGGAATCTGCTCCAGGCGCCGCTGCATCAGGCGGCCCTGCAGACCCGCACGGGCGGCGGCGCGGGGCAGCAGATCGGCGGTCAGGCGTTGTTTCGGCAGCGGCAGGCCGCTGGTGAGCATGGCCCGGTTGGCGGGTTTGTGGTGCAGGACGCACAACGACAGCAATGAATCGAGCAAGGGGTCGTCGTGCTGCCCACGTGGATCGGCATTGACATGTAAACGGCTGACTTCTTGATCCACGCCGGGAATCTCTGCTCTGGGTTCTTACGGGAGGCAGGAGCTAGGCCGGACCCGACGACGCAAGAAGGAGGGGACGCCCTCTTGCGCCGCGTGGATCCGAATCGGGTGCCTAGTTCAGGCCGGGAAGGTTTGCCTCGGGCTTGAGCTCGGTCTGTACGACCGTAGCCATCGGCGCCACCACGCCCTGGCTCTTCAGCAACTCGCCCATGGTCGCCTTGATGCGGTACTGAGTAAACAGCTCGGTGTAGCGCAGGTCCACCAGGCGACGCGAGGCGGTGAAGAGTTCGTTCTCGCTGTCCAGCAGGTCGAGCAGCGTACGTTCGCCGATGCTGAACTGCTGCTGGTAGGACTCGCGCACGCGGGTGCTGTAGTCGACGTATTGCTGGGCGATCGGGAGCTGCTCACGGGCGTTCTCCAGGGCGTTCCAGGACAGGCCGAGCTCTTCGTTCAGCACGCGCAGGGCGTTGTTGCGAATGTCCAGCGCCTCGTTGATCTGGTAGGCCTTGGACTCCAGGTCGGCCTTGTGGCTGCCGCCGGCGAACAGGTTGTAACGCATGCGCAACATTGCCTGCCAATCGTTCACGTGGCCGTTTTCGCCATCCAGGTCATTGTCCGCTCCACGGGACAATTCGGCGTCGAAGCGCGGGTAGAAGAAGGATTTCGCGGCGTCGTACTGCTTCTCGGCCGCGGCCACGTCGGACTCGGCCGAACGCAGGATCGGGCTGTTGGCCAGCAGGGTGCTGCGGGCATCTTCGAGGGACCCGGGCAGCTGTCCGGGCAGACCGGCCGGCTCGCTCAGGTCCACCGGGTCCATGCCCACCACGCTGTAGAAGTTGGTACGGGCATCGCGCAGGTTGGTCTGTTCGGTGATCAGGTTGTTGCGGGCCTGGGCCAGGCGCGCTTCGGCCTGGTCCTGGTCGGCCAGGCGCCCAACCCCGCGCTCACTGCGCAGGCTGATCTGGTCGAAGATGCGTTCGTGGCTGCGCAGGTTTTCCTCGGCCAGGCGCACCATCTCCTGGCGACGCAGCACATCGATATAGACCTGGGCGACATCCAGCGCGGTGCGCTCGGACGTGCCGAGCAGGGAATAGGCGCGGGAGTTCACGGTGGCCTGCTGGCGGCCCACCTCGTTCTGGGTGGCGAAGCCGTCGAACACCATCTGCTGCAGACGCAGGCTGGACTCACCACGGGTCATGGTCCTCCAGTGGTCGCCATCACCGCGAGTGGTGGTGTTGTCGCTGCCCTCACGGCCATAACCGCCCAGCAGGTCGACGGAAGGCAGGTAGCCGCCCTTGGCCGCCCGCAACTGTTTGTCGGCCGACAGACGGCTGTTAACCCCCGCCTGGATTTCCGGGTGGACATCCATGGCGTGCTGCATGGCTTCGGACAGGCTCTGGGCCTGCGCAGGAAGGCTTGCAGCCAGGGCGAACGGGAGAATGGCGGAGAATCTCAGACGCATATTCTTGGCATCCTTTTCGATGAATTGGAGGTCCGGAAACCGCACCGGATCTTGCTTTACGTCAGTACTGCAGCGTGTGAACCACGCCACATTGCCGCGCACTGAACAGCGACGCAAATATCAAAGTGACAGCATGAAATCGATTGTTTAGGATGGGAGTCAATTGGTCAATACTTTGGCATATTCTCAATAGCCAATTGTAATAAGCCAATTATTTGGCGCCACTATTTCGCCACACATTAACTATAGAAAAGGAATGTCAGTCCTGCGCTTGGTCATCGAAATTCGACCCCAGCGACGACAAGCCAGCTGAGAGCCATCTTCAGGAGATTCACCCCATGAGCAGTGTTATTGCCGTTGTCAAAAGCATTGTTGGCCAGGTATTCGCGATGTCTCCGGAAGGGTTCCAGCGCCTGCTCGTCGAAGGCGACAGACTCTTCAAGGGCGAACAGTTGCAGACCGGTCTTGAAGGGATGGTGACTCTCGAACTCGCCGATGGCAGGACGGTCGACCTCGGCCGTGACAGCCAGTGGAGCGAATCGCAGGCCGTCACCAGCGCAGGAACCCAGGCTGCCCAGCCGGCCGCCCTGACCCCCGCCGACGACATCGCGCAACTGCAGCAAGCGATCGAGGCCGGCGTCGACCCGACCCGGGAACTCGAAGCCACCGCGGCCGGCCCGAGCGCCGGTGGCGCAGGCGGTGGTGCCGCCGGTGGCGGCCACAGTTTCGTGATGCTCGATGCCACGGCGGGCCGGGTCGATCCGACCATCGGTTTCGCCACCAGCAATGCTCCCCTGGCCACTGAAGCGCTGGTGGAGGAAGACGCGACGCCGGATACGGAGGCCACCCTGCCCGCCGACACCGGCCTGCCGGATGACACCGTACCGGTACCGGATATCCCCAACAGTTCCCCGCAGGGCCAGGACACCAGCATCACCACCGACGAAGACATCCCGGTCCAGGGACAGCTGGGCGCTACCGACCCCGATGGCGACCCGCTCTCCTACACCCCGGGCGACGCTCCGCGAAACGGCACCGTGGTGATCAACCCGGACGGCTCCTATACCTACACGCCCAATCCGAACTACAACGGCAATGACAGCTTCACGGTCATCGTCGGTGACGGTAAGGGCGGCAGCGACACCATCACCGTCACCATTGGTGTGAATCCGGTGAACGACGCCCCGGTTGCCGCCAACGATGGCCCGGTCCAGGTAACCGAAGACAGCCCGGCCACCGGCAACGTCCTGACCAACGACAGCGACACCGACGGCGATGCCCTGACCGTCACCCAGTTCACCGTGGGCGGCAGCACCTACACCGCTGGCCAGACCGCCACCCTCGGCGGCGTCGGCACCCTGGTGATCAACAGCGACGGCTCCTACACCTTTACCCCGGCACCGAACTACACCGGTCCAGTGCCCACCGCCACCTACACCGTGACCGATGGCACGGCCACCGACACCGGTGCGTTGACCTTTGCGGATGTAACGCCGGCGGATGACGCGTCCGTCCTCACCGCCGACAGCAACACCGTGGCCGAGGACACTCCGGCCACCGGCAACGTGCTGAGCAACGACTCCGACGTCGACAACAGCCTCAGCGTGTCCAGCTTCACCATTGCCGGTGTCACGGGCAGCTTTACCGCCGGCCAGACCGCCACCATTGCCGGCGTCGGCACCCTGACCATTGCCACTAATGGCGACTACAGCTTCATCCCGGATGCCAACTGGAACGGTACGGTCCCCCAGGTCAGCTACACCACCAACACCGGCAGCAACTCCGCGCTGAACATCAGCGTCACCCCGGTGAATGACGCCCCGGTTGCCGCCAACGATGGCCCGGTCCAGGTAACCGAAGACAGTCCGGCCACCGGCAACGTCCTGACCAACGACAGCGACACCGACGGCGATTCCCTGACCGTCACCCAGTTCACCGTGGGCGAGACCACCTACATCGCCGGCAAGGCTGCCATTCTCGAAGGCGTCGGCACCCTGGTGATCAACAGCGACGGCTCATACATCTTTACCCCGGCGCCGAACTACACCGGTCCGGTGCCCACCGCCACCTATACCGTCACCGACGGCACCGCCACCGATACGGGCGAGCTGAGCTTCGGCGCCATCAACCCGGTCAACGATGCGCCAGTCGCCATCAATGACGGCCCGTTACCGGTGACCGAAGACACCCCGGCCACCGGTAACGTCCTGACCAACGACAGCGATGCCGACGGCGATGCCCTGACCGTTACCGGCTTCAGCGTCGACGGGAGCAATTACCTGGCTGGCCAGACCGCGACCCTCGCCGGCATCGGCACCTTGGTGATCAACAGCAACGGCAGCTTCACCTTCACGCCGGCGCCGAACTACAACGGCCCGGTGCCGACCGCGACCTACACCGTCAGCGACGGCACCACCACCGACACCGCCGAGCTGAGCTTCGGCAACGTCACCCCGGTGGACGACGCTTCGGTCCTGGTCGCCGATACCAAGACCGTCACCGAGGACAACCCGGCCACCGGCAACGTGCTGGGCAACGATAGCGATGTGGACACCTCCCTGAGCGTCGCCAGCTTCAGCGTGGCTGGCGTCACTGGCAGCTTCTCCGCCGGCCAGACCGCCACCATCGCCGGTGTCGGCACCCTTACCCTTGGCAGCAACGGTGATTACACCTTCACCCCGGAGGCAAACTGGAACGGCTCGGTGCCCCAGGTGACTTACGTCACCAACACCGGCAGCAGCGCCACGCTGGATATCACCGTCACCCCGGCGAACGATGCGCCGGAGAGCAATGCGGCCAGTGGTTCAGGTAACGAAGACGCGGAAGGCATTCCGGTTGAGCTCAGCGGCTCGGACATCGACGGCAACGTTGATCACTTCGTGATCAAGACTCTGCCCACCGATGGCACCCTGATGTTCGACGGCGTGCCGCTTGCAATCGGCTCGGTCGTGCCAGCGAACAGCAATGGCGCAAGCCTCACCTTCGTACCCAACGCCAACTGGAATGGCAGCACCACCTTCCAGTACGCCACGGTGGATAACGATGGCCTGGAAGACGCCAGTCCGGCCACCGGCACCATTAACGTCACCCCGGTGGACGATGCCTCGGTCCTGGCGCCCGATACCAAGACCGTGGCCGAGGACACTCCGGCCACCGGTAACGTGCTGGGCAACGACAGCGATGTGGATAACACCCTCACCGTTGCCAGCTTCAGCATCAACGGCGTACCCGGAAGCTTCACCGCCGGCCAGACCGCCACCCTCGCCAACGTGGGTACCTTCTCCCTTGGCAGCAACGGTGATTACACCTTCACCCCGGCCGCCAACTGGAACGGCTCGGTGCCCCAGGTCACCTACACCACCAATACCGGCAGCAGCGCCACGCTGGACATCACCGTCACGCCTGAGAACGATGCGCCGATCGCGTCCAACGACGGCCCGGTACCGGTGATCGAAGACATCGCGGCGGTCGGCAACGTGCTGACCAATGACAGCGATGTCGACAACGACACCCTGACCGTCACTCAATTCGAAGTAGGCGGGAGCACCTACACCGCCGGCCAGACCGCGACCCTCGCCGGCGTCGGCACCCTGGTGATCAACAGCAACGGCAGCTTCACCTTCACCCCGGCGCTGAACTACAACGGCCCGGTACCGACCGCGACCTACACCGTCAGCGACGGCACCACCACCGACACCGCCGAGCTGAGCTTCGGCAACGTCGCCCCGGTGAACGACGCTTCGGTCCTGGTCGCCGATACCAAGACCGTGGCCGAGGACAACCCGGCCACCGGCAACGTGCTGGGCAACGACAGCGATGTGGACAACGTCCTGACCGTTTCCAGCTTCAGCATCAGTGGTGTGCCCGGCACCTTCACCGCCGGTTCAAGCGCTGTGATTGCCGGCGTTGGCACCCTGAGCATCGTTGCCAACGGCAACTACACCTTTACTCCGGATGCCAACTGGAACGGCTCAGTGCCGCAGGTGACCTATGTCACCAACACTGGCAGCAGCTCCACGCTGGATATCACCGTCACTCCGGAAAACGATGCGCCGGACACGAATGCGGCCAGTGGTTCGGGTGATGAAGACGCAGAAGGCATTCCGGTTGAGCTCAGCGGCTCGGACCTCGACGGCACCGTCGCCAGCTTCGTGATCAAGACTCTGCCCACCGATGGCACCCTGATGTTCGACGGCGTGCCGCTTGCAATCGGCTCGGTCGTGCCAGCGAACAGCAACGGCGCCAGCCTCACCTTCGTGCCGAACGCCAACTGGAATGGCAGCACCAGCTTCGACTACGCCGCAGTGGATAACCAGGGGCTGGAAGACGCTAGCCCCGCCACTGGCACCATCACCGTCGCCTCGGTCAACGATGCGCCGGACACGAATGCGGCCAGCGGTTCCGGCAGCGAAGATTCGGCGGGTATCCCGGTCAGCCTCAGCGGCTCGGACCTCGACGGCACCGTCGCCAGCTTCGTGATCAAGTCGCTGCCGGCCGATGGCACCCTGTTGCTGAATGGCGTCGCCCTGGCCATCGGCTCCGTGGTGCCGGCCAGCGGCAACGGTGCCAGTGTCACCTTCGTGCCGAACGCCAACTGGAATGGCACCACCACCTTCGAGTACGCCTCGGTGGATAACGATGGCCTGGAAGACGGTTCCCCGGCCACCGGCACCATCACCGTCACCTCGGTCAACGACGCGCCGGACACGAATGCGGCCAGCGGTTCCGGCAACGAAGACTCCGCCGGTATCCCGGTCAGCCTCAGCGGTTCCGATACGGACGGCACCGTCGCCAGCTTCGTGATCAAGTCCCTGCCGGCCAACGGCATCCTGCTGCTGAACGGTGTCGCCTTGGCCATCGGCGATAGCGTCCCGGCCAGCGGCAATGGCGCCAGTGTCACCTTCGTGCCGAACGCCAACTGGAATGGCAGCACCAGCTTCGACTACGCCGCAGTGGATAACCAGGGGCTGGAAGACGCTAGCCCCGCCACTGGCACCATCACCGTCGCCTCGGTCAACGATGCGCCGGACACGAATGCGGCCAGTGGTTCCGGCAATGAAGACTCGGCCGGTATCCCGGTCAGCCTCAGCGGCTCGGACTTCGACGGCACCGTCGCCAGCTTCGTGATCAAGTCGTTGCCAGCCAACGGCATCCTGCAACTCAATGGCGTGACGCTGACTATTGGTGACAGCGTGCCGGCCAGTGGCAACGGCGCCAGCGTCACCTTCGTGCCGAATGCCAACTGGAATGGCACCACCACCTTCGAGTACGCCTCGGTGGATAACGATGGCCTGGAAGACGGTTCCCCGGCCACCGGCACCATCACCGTCACCTCGGTCAACGACGCACCGGAGACACATGCGGCCAGCGGTTCCGGCAACGAAGACTCCGCCGGTATCCCGGTCAGCCTCAGCGGTTCCGATACGGACGGCACCGTCGCCAGCTTCGTGATCAAGTCGTTGCCAGCCAACGGCATCCTGCAACTCAATGGCGTGACGCTGACTATTGGTGACAGCGTGCCGGCCAGTGGCAACGGCGCCAGCGTCACCTTCGTGCCGAATGCCAACTGGAATGGCACCACCAGCTTCGACTACGCCTCGGTGGATAACCAGGGCCTGGAAGACGCCACGCCAGCCACCGGCACCATCACCGTCGCCTCGGTCAACGATGCGCCGGACACGAATGCGACCAGTGGTTCGGGTGATGAAGACTCGGCCGGTATCCCGGTTGCCCTCAGCGGTTCCGATGCGGACGGCACCGTCGCCAGCTTCGTGATCAAGTCGCTGCCGGCCAACGGCATCCTGCAACTCAATGGCGTAACGCTGACTATTGGTGACAGCGTGCCGGCGACCGGCAACGGCGCCAGCGTCACCTTCGTGCCGAATGCCAACTGGAATGGCACCACCAGCTTCGACTACGCCGCGGTGGATAACGATGGTCTGGAGGACGGTTCCCCGGCCACTGGCACCATCACCGTTGCCTCGGTCAACGACGCGCCGGACACGAATGCGGCCAGTGGTTCCGGCAATGAAGACTCGGCCGGTATCCCGGTCAGCCTCAGCGGCTCGGACCTCGACGGCACCGTCGCCAGCTTCGTGATCAAGTCGCTGCCGGCCGATGGCACCCTGTTGCTGAATGGCGTCGCCCTGGCCATCGGCTCCGTGGTGCCGGCCAGCGGCAACGGTGCCAGTGTCACCTTCGTGCCGAACGCCAACTGGAATGGCACCACCACCTTCGAGTACGCCTCGGTGGATAACGATGGCCTGGAAGACGGTTCCCCGGCCACCGGCACCATCACCGTCACCTCGGTCAACGATGCGCCGGACACGAATGCGGCCAGTGGTTCCGGCAATGAAGACTCGGCCGGTATCCCGGTCAGCCTCAGCGGCTCGGACTTCGACGGCAGCGTCGCCAGCTTCGTGATCAAGTCGTTGCCAGCCAACGGCATCCTGCAACTCAATGGCGTAACGCTGAATATTGGTGACAGCGTGCCGGCCAGTGGCAACGGCGCCAGCGTCACCTTCGTGCCGAACGCCAACTGGAATGGCACCACCACCTTCGAGTACGCCTCGGTGGATAACGATGGCCTGGAAGACGGTTCCCCGGCCACCGGCACCATCACCGTCACCTCGGTCAACGACGCGCCGGACACGAATGCGGCCAGCGGTTCCGGCAACGAAGACTCCGCCGGTATCCCGGTCAGCCTCAGCGGTTCCGATACGGACGGCACCGTCGCCAGCTTCGTGATCAAGTCGCTGCCGGCCAACGGCACCCTGCTGCTGAACGGCGTGGCGCTGAATATCGGCGACAACGTGCCGGCCAGTGGCAACGGCGCCAGCCTCACCTTCGTGCCGAACGCCAACTGGAATGGCACCACCAGCTTCGACTACGCCGCAGTGGATAACCAGGGCCTGGAAGACGCCACGCCAGCCACCGGCACCATCACCGTCGCCTCGGTCAACGATGCGCCGGAAACCCATGCGGCCAGTGGTTCCGGCAATGAAGATTCGGCCGGTATCCCGGTCAGCCTCAGCGGTTCGGACTTCGACGGCACCGTGGCCAGCTTCGTGATCAAGTCGTTGCCAGCCAACGGCATCCTGCAACTCAATGGCGTAACGCTGACTATTGGTGACAGCGTGCCGGCCAGTGGCAACGGCGCCAGCCTCACCTTCGTGCCGAACGCCAACTGGAATGGCACCACCAGCTTCGACTACGCCGCAGTGGATAACCAGGGCCTGGAAGACGCCACGCCAGCCACCGGCACCATCACCGTCGCCTCGGTCAACGATGCGCCGGAAACCCATGCGGCCAGTGGTTCCGGCAATGAAGATTCGGCCGGTATCCCGGTCAGCCTCAGCGGTTCGGACTTCGACGGCACCGTGGCCAGCTTCGTGATCAAGTCGCTGCCGGCCAACGGCATCCTGCTGCTGAACGGTGTCGCCTTGGCCATCGGCGATAGCGTCCCGGCCAGCGGCAATGGCGCCAGCGTTACCTTCGTGCCGAATGCCGGCTGGAATGGCACCGCGACCTTCGACTACGCCGCAGTGGATAACCAAGGCCTGGAGGACTCCACTCCGGCCATTGGCACCATCACCGTCACCTCGGTCAACGACGCGCCGGACACCCTCGCAGCCAGCGGTTCCGGTAACGAAGATTCCGCCGGTATCCCGGTTGCGCTCAGTGGTTCCGATGCGGACGGCACCGTCGCCAGCTTCGTGATCAAGTCGCTGCCGGCCAACGGCATCCTGCAACTCAATGGCGTAACGCTGACTATTGGTGACAGCGTGCCGGCCACCGGCAACGGCGCCAGCGTCACCTTCGTGCCGAACGCCAACTGGAATGGCACCACCAACTTCCAGTACGCCTCGGTGGATAACCAGGGGCTGGAAGACGGCACCCCGGCCACTGGCACCATCACCGTTGCCCCGGTCAACGATGCGCCGGAAACCAACACTGCCAGCGCCTCCGGCAATGAAGACAGCCTGGTCGCCATCAGCCTGAGTGGCTCGGACATCGACGGTACGATCGCCAGCTTCAAGATCACCTCGATGCCGCAGCACGGCACCTTCTACAGCGACGCCGCCGGCACCATCGCCATTACCGCGGCCAGCGTGATCACGGCCGTGAGCAATGGCGCGACCATCTACTTCCGCCCGGACAGCAACTGGAACGGCAACACCAACTTCCAGTACAGCGCGGTGGACAACGCAGGCCTGCAGGATGCCACCCCGGCCCAGGGCACCATCACCGTCAACCCGGTGAACGATGCGCCGACCTCGGCCAACGGCGCCGCCAGCGTCAATGCCGGCAGCACCTACACCTTCAAGGTGTCGGATTTCAGCTTCAGCGACAGCATCGACGCTGCCACCGGCCAGACCCACAGCCTGCAGAGCGTGATCGTCAAGGCACTGCCGGGCAGCGGTACCCTGCTGCTCAACGGCGTGGCCATCAACGCCAACACGTCGGTAAGCGCCAGCGATATCGCCCAGGGCAAGCTGACCTACCAGCCGGGCGCTTCCGGCAATCAGACAACCTTCCAGTTCGCCATACAGGACAACGGCGGCACCGCCAACGGCGGGGTCAATACCTCGGGTAATCATGACTTCACGCTGAACATCGGCCGTGTCGAAGTCCCGACCAACCCGAACGGTGATAACGACATCATCGGTGGCGGTGGCGACGACGTGATCCTTGGCGATACCGGCGGCACTCTGACCACTACCCAGCCGGGGACCAGCTACAACGTAGCGCTGATCGTCGATACCTCTGGCTCCATGGCCTACAGCCTGCAAGGACGAAGCGGCGTCAGCTACGCTGACTCCCGGATGAAGCTGGTCAAGGACGCCCTGCTGAACCTGGCCAACCAGCTGAAGAACCACGATGGGGATATCAACATCACCCTGATCGGCTTCGCTGGGTCTGCTACTACCAAGATCACCATCACCGATCTCAGCGATAGCAATATCGAGCAACTGCTGGCCGCGATCGGCCGCAGCCAGAACGAGGGCCTGAGTGCCACTGGTAGCACCAACTACCAGGACGCCTTCGAGGAGGCCACAAGCTGGTTCAATGGTCAGCAAAACGGCTACGAGAACCTGACGCTGTTCCTCACCGACGGCGACCCCACCACCACCAATAGTGGCGCCAGTGACGACTACAGCGTACTCACTCAGTCAATCAACACCTTCCGGGACCTGAGCGACATCAGCACCGTACGCGCTATCGGAATCGGCCCGGGCGTCAACGAGAACTACCTGAAGTTCTTCGACGACACCAACGTGACCGGCACCAGCTCCCTGGACTTCGGTACCACGAGTACGACCATTGCCAACTTCAACAGCAATGGCGGCATCAACCGGCCCAGCAACTGGACCACTACCGGCCCCGGCAGCGTAAGCCGCAGCTATGACGACCAGTTGCAGATCACCGACGCCTACAACAACGGCGCCACCGCCACCACCAGCCCAGAGTTCAACGTCAGCGCCAACAATGCCGGCAAGCTGACCTTCAGCTATCAGGGAACCGAGTTCAGCAGCGGTGACACCTTCACCTGGACTCTCTTGAAGAAAGTCACGGGAGCCAATGGCAGCACGACCTGGGCAGTGGAGGACTCGGGCACCCGGACCACTGGCACCAGTGCGACCATCGAATCCAAGGTACTGAACGACGGCACCTACAAGCTCGCATTCTCGCTGAACGATGGCAGCACCCACTGGCTCTGGGGAAGCGCCGACGCCATCGTTCGTATCGACAACATCGCCGTCACCAGCAAGAACACCGTTACCGGCCCCACCGGCCAAGTGGATATCGTTCAGCAGGCCGGCGACCTGACCAGTGCGCTCAATGGTGGCCACAGCAGTACCGATCCGGTCGCCGTGGGCCACGACACCATCAGTGGCGGTGCCGGCGACGACATCATCTTCGGTGACGTCATCAACACAGATAACCTGCCCTGGGGTCTCAACGGTAACCCGGCCAAGCCGGCCGACCTGCCGGCAGGGTCGGGCATGAAGGCGCTGCAGAGTTTCCTTGAGCTGAAGAACGGCCACGTCGCTACCTCGGACGAGCTGTACAGCTACATCAAGAACAACCACGCGACCTTCAACGTGGATGGCGATACCCGTGGCGGCAACGACCTGCTCCAGGGCGGTGACGGCAACGACATCCTCTATGGCCAGGGCGGCAATGACCAGCTGATCGGCGGCAACGGCAATGACATCCTGTTTGGCGGCACCGGTACCGATACCCTGACCGGCGGCAAAGGCAGCGACACACTATGGGGTGGCAGCGGCAACGACACCTTCGTGTGGAAAGCCGGTGACTCCGGCGTCGTGGGCAGCCCCGATCAGGATGTGGTGAAGGACTTCAAGATGAGCGAGGGCGACAAGCTCAACTTGAGCGACCTGCTGCAAGGGGAAACCAGCAGCACCATCGACAACTTCCTCAAGCTGATCGTCGATAACGGCACCGGCAACGCCACCCTGCTGGTAAGCAAGGACGGCCATCTGAACGATGCCGGTGGTACCGCCGCCAGCCACGCCGATCTGTCCATCACCCTGGAGGGCGCGGCAGCCCAGCTCAGCGGACAGTCCATCAACTCCCTGATCGCGGGTGCCGACCCGACCATCAAGGTCGACCAGAACTGATGTTTCACCGTCCGCGACCACTCCGGTGGTTGCGGACGGGAGGCATCTGCCCTCATGCTCGCGGCAGTCCTCAAGGGAGACTCGCCATGCTCTATATCCAGCGCGATGAAGACGGAAACCTGATTCGCGTCGAAGCAGCCGAATTCGACCAAATGACCGGCACACTGCCGGCTGACGACCAGGAAATTCAGGGCTGGTACGCCAACCTGGCGATGCAGAGCAGCCTGCTGCAATTGAAACAGAGCGACCTGGACATGATCCGGGTACTCGACGACCTGATCACGGTGCTGATGACCAAGGGTCTGATCCGCATCACCGACCTGCCGCCAGCGGCCCAATCCAAGCTGCTCAGCCGGAACCAGGCGCGGGAAGCCCTGGGTGGCATCTCGCGGTTGATCGTCGAAGAGGAAGAAGAAGCGGGATCAGGGCTCATCTGAGTCCACCCGCGTTTATCCCCTGCCCGCCCCGTAGGGTGCGCCGCGCGCACCGCCTCCGAAATCCTCGCGACACTGCTGCACACCACTTTTGCAGGTTGGGTCGGGCGGCGCTCCGCGAGCTTGTGAAACCCAACGCAGCAGACTTGCCCGACAGCGCTGGGCCTCGTTCCTCGGACCAACCTACGGGCCCTTCGCGAATGAATTCGCTACAGTCCCCCTGCCCTACGAGCCCGGCGACTAACGCCAGGGCGCCGGCGCTCCGAACAGCTGGCCCTGCACACCCTGGATGCCCATTTCCTGCAACACGAGCAGTTCACCTTCGGTTTCCACGCGTTCGGCGATCAGTGGCAGGTCGATGCTGTGGGCTGCGCGCTGCATGGCTTCGATGAACAGGCGCTTGTCGGCTTCCAGGTCGATGGCGCGGATATAGCTGCCATCCACTTTCAGGTAGGCCAGGCCCAGGCGGGCCAGGTTGCCGATCATGCTGAAGCGGCCGCCGAAGTGCTGCAGGCTGAGGCTGAAACCCAGTTCACGCAGGCGACGGGTGAGTTGCTCCAGCACGGCCTGCTCCGGCAGTTGGTCCTCTTCCAACTCCAGCACCAGACGCGGACCCAGTTGGGAGTGCTTGCGCAGCAGTTCGAATGCCTTCTCCAGCGCCTGAGACTCACGTAACAGCGCGCCGGAAAGGTTGAGTGCCAGGGTTTCGCCGTGGCTGGCCATCTGCTGCAACACCAGTTCCAGCATCAGCAGGTCGAGGCGCGCCATCCAGCCGAAGCGCTGCAGCCAGGGCAGGAAGCGCCCAGCCGGTATGTTCTCGCCACGCTCATCGCGCAGGCGTGACAGCACTTTGTAGTGCAGTACCCGCGAACGATCGCGGCTATCCACCACGGGCTGGAAATAGAGCTGCAACTGGCGCTGGCCCAGGGCCCGGTCCAGCAGTTGATGCCAGGCATGGCGCTCGTCGCCCACGCTGGGCGCATCGCCCTGGGTCAGGCTGGCCCAGGTCCGCTCCGTCTGGCTTTCCGCCCTGGCCAGGGCCTCGTCGGCCAGGCGCAATAGGTCGGCGAGTTGTTCGCCCGGACTGAACGGCACCAGGCCCATGTGGGCCACCGGCAGCGCATCGGCGGCCCCCGTGGTCACCAGGTTCGCCAGACCGGCATCCAGACGCTGGGCCAATTGCTCGACTTCCTCCGCCACCAGGCCAGGTACCAGGAGGGCGAAGTCACCACCCCGGCTGCGCGCCACCAGTTGGCCCGCCCCCTGCCCCGCTGCCACCTGGCGGAGCAGCTCGGCCACCGCCAGCAGCAACTGGTCGGTGCGCTGGCCGCCCAGGCGCTGATTGAGTCCGGCGAGATCGTGCAGGCGCAGCAGGAACAGGTAACCGGCGCTGGCCTGTTCCCCGGCGCTCAGGCGCGCCTGCAGCTGCATTTCGAAGTAACGGCGGTTGGCCAGCCCGGTCAGGCTGTCCTTGTAGGCCTCGTCGCGCAGCCGTTCGCTGCGTTCGGCCTGTTCCTGGAACAGCGCCTTGAGCTTCTCCACCATCTGGTTCATCGCCTGCACCACACGGCGCAGTTCGGGGGTGCGCGGCAGTTCCGGCAGGCTGAGGAACTCGCGGCGGGCGATGGCGTGGGACTGCTCCACCATGTAATCCAGGGGTCTCAGCTGGCGCCGTAGAAGGAAGGCGCCGAGGCCCGCGCTGACCAGGCCACAAACCAGCAACCAGCCGAGGCTGCCCAGCGCGCTCTGCCAGAGCCGGGCGAGCGCGAACAGCGGATGGCTCTTCACCTCCACTCGTGCCGCCTGCTGCCAGCCACGGCTGACGATGGCGTCGCCGCCGACCGATTGCAGACCGATCAGGCTGACGAACCACTGCGGCACCTGGGCGCCGGCCGCGTCGGGTACGCCGGTGCGCTCCACCAGCACGCTGTCGTTCGCGAGGTCGATCACCCGGATGCTCTCGTAATAACCACTGTCGAAGATGGAGCTGACCATCAGCTCGACCATCGCCGGATCGTCGATATGCGGGGTCAGCGACAGGCCGAGGGCGGTCGCCGCGTCCTGGGCGTGGGAGCGCAGCTGGTTAACGTACTGCTCCCGCGAGCTCTCCAGGCCGACCATGAAACTGCCGCTGAAGGCGACCACCAGAAACAGGCAGATGGCGATCAACAACTGTTTGAACAGAGACATCTCGACTCCTATCGGCTGGGCTCCACGGGGAAGCCTTCAGCATTCATTTTCTTGAGCAATTCCTGCCAGCGTGACAGCCGCTTGGCATCCCCCACCTGCTTGCCGCCACCGCTGCCGGCCAGCCACAGGCCCTCGGCATTGAAGGCGTAGACCGGCATCAGGTCGGTGCGCTGGTCGGCGGGCCGGATGATGCCGACCAGGTTGTCCAGCACCAGCGGCATGGCGCCCGGGGATGCGTAGTAGGTGAGCACCATGTGCGCCTGGTTCAGGCGCAGCGCCTTGACGTAGGTGATGCGCAGCTTCTCGCTGGGCACGCCGAGCCGGCGCAGGCTGAAGTACTTGGCGATGGCGAAATCCTCGCAGTCCCCGGCGCCGATACGCAGGGCCTGTACCGGAGTCGCCCAGTAATCGGTTTCGCCCCAGAGTTCGCGGTCGTCGCGAAAGCGCAATTTGGCGTTGAAGAAGCGGTTCACCTCTTCCAGCTGCGTCTTCTCGTCGGCACCGGCAAGGCGTCCCAGGGTCGCCTGCCAGTCATCGATTCGCTGCTTGCCGGGGCCAAGGGGGCCGTAGAGGTTTTCGGCGCGGCGGCTGATCAGGGTGAAGTCCCAGTCCGCCTGCAATGCGCCGGCCAGCAATGCCGCCAGCAACGCCAGCGCCAGGGCCGGCCTCCGCCGTCCCCGCCACGCACGCCAGGCCTGCACGCTACCTCGGACCATCCGCCATCCCGTCTCGGAGGCCTCCGGGCCCCATGGAACACGGCGCGAATGGTGCGGGCTGTACCGGAAAAAAACAATGGCATTCTGCCGCCATGCAACAGGCGGCAGCCTACTGGAACGCAGGGTGGGGTCAGGCGCAGCGCAGCCCAGCGAGGGGTTCAGTGCATCGCTGGGCTGGCGGCCGGTCAGCGCAAGGTCAAGGCAATGGGGGTTTCCTCGAAGTCGAAGCAACCGAGGAAAGTCTTGATGTCCAGCAGATTGCCGTCCACCTTCACGTCACCCAGCAGGGCACCCTTGAGCAAGCCGTTCTCGCCGCTGATGACGGTATCGAGATAGGTTTTGTCGAAGGTCAGCTTGAGCGTGGTGCCTTCAGGAATGCCCTTGTGCAGCTCGGCCACGCCACGGCGAACTTCCAGCGCCCACTCTTCCTCGATGTCGGGGAAGACGAAGCCCAGGGTCAGGTTCACGTCGGCGCTCTTTTCCGGGTCCAGGCGGGTTACCCAGTTCTGCAGGAAGATCCGCGCCGGCAGATTCTTCAGCATGTCCGGCGAGAGGAAGGCATTGCGCATGGCCTGGGACAGCTGCAGAGCGGCGTCGCCATCCAGCTTGCCCTCCAGCTCCATGGCGCTCATCAGATACCAGTTGCGCCAGTTGATGTTCATGCTGGCGTAGCCCAGGCGGCGGAAGCTGCGTGCCTTGATCTCGCGGGCCAGCTGGTCGTCGTGGTCGATGCGGATGGCGTAGCCCGCCAGTTCGGCGGCCCACTGGTAGTCGCCCTTGAGGTAGGCGTCGCCAGCGGCCAGCAGCACCTTCTCGCGTCCGCCCATCAGCTCCACCAGGCGTTTGGCCTTTTCCACGGGCGGGACTGGGTCGAGGTCCACCGGATCACCCTGGAACCAGCCAAGGTAGCCCTGGTAGATCTGCCGCACGCTGTGCTTCACGGTGCCGTAGTACTCACGCAGGTAGGGCGTATAGCCGGCCAGATAAGGCGGTAGCTGGACCTTTTCCACCAACTCGTCGGGCGTCAGGCCCTTGTTCATCCAGCGCACGGTCTGGTCATGGACATAGGCGATGGCGTCGCGGGTCATGCGCAGCACGTCCTCCACCTTGTCCTTGCCGCTCACCGGCTGGCCGTGCAGCGGAACCATGTAGTCGGCCTGGTAGGCGCGTAGCTTGTCGAGGCTGTTCACCCACACCACCGGGTCGCGGAACTTGGTGCCGCGCAGGGTATGGATGTTCGGCAGGGTCGGGCCCTGGGTGACCTCGGCACTGATCAGCACCCTGTTCTGCGGCAGGAACAGCACGATCTCATCCGGCGCCTCGCTGGGCACGTGGAGGAACTCCACCGGCAGCCCGGCAATGGTGGTGTCCAGCTTGTCCTTGAAGGTGATGGTGGGGGCAATGAAGGTGGACTTGCCTTCATGGGCCAGGGGGCCGAGGCCGGCGTTCATGTCCTGCTTGTCGGCGTCCGGCAGCGCCACGCCGAAGCTGTAGCCCGAGCGCATGCCGAGGATCGGGCCGACCAGCGCGCCCTGGGTCACCACGTTATCCAGCAGGGTTTCCTGGGCGTAGATCTGCACCTCGCCCGACCTCACCTGCTCCTCGCTGACAAAACCCTTCACGCCGTTGATGTGGTCCGGGTGGAAGTGGGTGTAGACGATGGCCTTGATCGGCTTGTCGCTGACCTTGCGGAACTCCGCGAGCACCTTGCGCGACTGCTCGGCCGACTCGCCGGTGTCGACGATGATCAGCCCTTCCGGGGCCACGATCATCACGCTGTTGGCGAGGTTCCAGCCCACCGCCGAGTACACGTTGTCGGCGACTTTGTAGACCTTCTCGTCGAAGTGCCGGGTGTGCTCGGCGAGTTCGGCGTTGATGCTCGGCTCGATGGATTCTTCCGGCAGTGCGGCGGCGCCCAGGGGCAGCGCGGCGGCCAGGAGCAGGCCGCTGAAGCGGGTAGTGATACGCATGGTTCGCTCGGGATTGTTGTTATTGGCCGAGACAGGCTGTCAGGCGCCTGTTAATAATTCCAATGCATTCTTTTCCATAACTCGATGCATGGCACGCATGAACGACCTTCGCCAGCTCCGCCATTTCGTCGCCCTCGCCGAGCACGGCCACTTCGCCCGCGCGGCGGCAGCGGTGAATCTCAGCCAGCCCGCCCTCAGCCGCAGCATCCAGGCGCTGGAGGCCAGCCTGGGTTGCAGCCTGCTGGACCGGGCACCCCGCCAGATCAGCCTGACCGCCCACGGCCGGCTGGTGCTGGAACATGCCCGGCGCCTGCTGGACGGCAGCCGCGCCCTGCACAGTGCGGTGACCCAGCTGGACAATCTCGACAGCGGCGAACTGCGCCTGGGCGCCGGCCCCTACCCCGCCGCGCGCCTGGTGCCCCGAGCCCTCGGACGATTCGCCAGCCACCATCCCGGAGTTCGCGTGCAACTCACCCTGGAGAACTGGCACAGCCTGCGCCAACGCCTGCTGGACGACGCCATCGAGCTGTTCGTCGCCGACATCCGCGAACTCGAAGGCGATCCCCTGCTGGACATCATTCCCCTGCGCCGCCATCCCGGCACCCTGTTCTGCCGGCCCGGCCATCCCTTGCTGGCGCAGGACCGGCTGCAACTGACCGACCTGGCCCGCTACGCCCTGGCGGGTACCCAATTGCCGGTGGAAGTGGCAAGGGCCATCGGTGAGCTTGCCGGCAACGAAAAACCGCTGGCGATCGAGTGCGACAACTTCATGGTGCTGAAGGCGGTAGTCGCCGGGAGTGATGTGGTCAGCATGGCGCCGTGGGACGTGGTGGCCGAGGACATACAGGCCGGGCGCCTGGCGCTGCTGCAGATCCCGGCAGGCACCGAAACCTCATCGGCCTATGGCGTCGTCAGCCATGCCGCGCGCAGCCTGTCTCCGGCTGCGCGGGCGGTGAGGGAGTTGTTGCTGGAAGAGGACCGGGACTTCTCCGCCGTCTAGCGGCGATTCTTCAGCGACCAGTCACTGCGATTGTTGTAGCGCGGATTGTGCGGCCGTGCCTCGTAGCCCGGCTCTACCCGGTACTGCTGGCGAACGCTGTGCTGCTGATGCTTGCGTTGCGAATAGTTGGGCTGCTGATAGTTGGGCTTGCGATAGTTCTGCTGCCGATAACCCGACTCGCGGTAGCCCGGCTGCACGTTGTTCCGGCCCCAAGTCTGCAGACGCGGCGTGTAGTCGTGGCGGCGTTCCTGGAAGTTGTCATGGGGTTGCTGGTAATAGCGCCGCTGGTGCTGGAACTTGCGGTCCTTGTCGTGGAAGCGCTTGTCGGACTTGTAGTAGTTCTTGCGGCCGTCGTAGTCGCGACGGTCGTAATAGCGGCGATCGTAATACCGGTCGTTGTCACGATGATCGACGATGTAATAGTTCCGCTTCGGCACGTCGTAATGGTTTCGATGCACCGGGTAACCGTCGTCGTAATAGCGGCGACCGTAGTAATCATTGTCGTAGTCATAGACGGCACAACCGCCCAGGGCCAGGCTCAGTACAGCAAGGAAGAATGATCGGCAGGACATGGCGGCCTCCTTCGACCGCTAGGGACGGCGCAGACAAATGTCAGCGACTGGGATTTCTCCCACTGCGTTGGACAGCGCGTCCTACAGAACAGCACGCGACATCTGTCGGAAAAGTCCGTTTCCAATTGTTGCGCGCAGTGGAAAACCACACCGCCAGCGGCCCCTGGCAGGTGCAGGTACCCGCGTGAAAGCCGAGAAATGGGGCTGCTCCCCTGCGGAAATACTCGGTGCTCATTGCCGCCCCCCTTCCGCAGCCCTACAGTTTCTAGCGGCACCGCACGCAAAAGGACCCGCAATGCCGCTGCTCAGCCGCGACCAGGCACAACGCCGCGCCGACGATATCCAGGCCTTCTACCGGGAGGTGGAGCGCCTGCACGAAGAACAGGCCCTGCGGCTTTCCGCCGAACAGATCGACCAGCTGGGCGCGCACCATCGCCAGTTGCTGGCGGACTATCGCAACAGCTTCGACATCGACCCGGATGCCCAGGCCCGGCGCCTCTCCCTCGGCATGCGCATCGCCTCCCTGCTGGGTGCCCTGGCGCTGGCGGCCAGCCTGTTGTTCTTCTTCTATCAGTTCTGGGGCCTGTTCCCGGAAACCGCCCAGGTGGGCATCCTCGCCGGCTTCTCGGTGGGCAGCCTGCTGCTGACGCTGCTGCTGCGCCAACGCGACCCGTCCGGCTATTTCGCCAGGCTGGCGGCGGTCCTGGCCTTTGCCTGCTTCGTGCTCAACGTGAGCATGCTCGGGCAGATCTTCAACATCACCCCCAGCGACAAGGCGCTGCTGCCCTGGGCGGCTTACGCCCTGCTGCTGGCCTATGCCTGCGAGGTGCGACTGCTGCTGGCGGCCGGGCTGGCCTGCGGCATGGCTTTCATCGCCACCCGGCTGACGAGCTGGAGCGGGCTCTACTGGCTGGACTGCGTCGAACGCCCGGAACATCTGTTGCCGGCCGGATTGCTGATCTTCCTGGTGCCGCAGTTCATTTCCCAGGCGCGCCATGGCGGTTTCGCCGCCATCTACCGGGTAATGGGCCTGCTCGGGCTGTTCGTGCCGCTGCTGGTACTGGCCAACTGGGCGGCAGGCAGCTATCTGCCCTGGCCACGGGAGCTGGTGGAAGGCTTCTACCAGATCATGGGATTCACCGGCGCGGCGCTGGCCATCTGGCTCGGCAATCGTCGCGACTGGCCTGAAGTGATGCATACCGGCCTGCTGTTCTTCGTTCTCTTCCTCTTCATCAAGCTGTTCGACTGGTGGTGGGAGGCCATGCCGAAGTACCTGTTCTTCCTTGTCCTGGGACTGGTTGCCGTGCTCATCCTGCTGGTGCTCGGCCGCCTGCGCCGCGCCCACAAGGGGGGACGCCACCCATGAAAGCCCGCGTTGCCCTGCTCGGTGGCCTGGTGCTGATCGGCCTGACCAACGCCATCGCCCTGGGTGGCGTCTGGTTCAACCGCAATGGCGAACCGGACAGCCGCCTGCTGCTTTCCGAACGCGAACTGCGCCGTGACCACGACTGGACCCTGCGCGAAAACAGCGGCCTGGCCCTGCGCCTGGACTGGCGGCTCCCCAGCGACCCAAAGAGTGGCGACCGCTACCAGCGCCTGCCGCTCGATGAAACCAGGCTGCAGCAACTGGGCTTCACCGCTGATGATCGCCAAGGGCTGCATGTCGATCACCGCAACCGCGAGGTGCTTGTGGTACTCGAACTGGACGGCCCCGCGCGCAAGGCGGAACTGGAGCGCGCCCGGCAGCGCTTGAAGGAGGCCGAAGGCGAATTGCGCGCAAAGCCCTCGGACCAGCGCAAGCAGGACGCCGAACGCGCCGCCCGCGGCTATCTTGAGCAGGAGGAAAAGCGCGAAAGCCGCCTGTTCGCCGTGGACGTGGGGCTGGACCATGAAGTCCTGCGCCAGCGTTACCCCGATCGCAGCCGCTATGCCATCGTGCCGGGCAGCGTCAGCGCCTGGATTCGCGATGGACGCCTTACCGGCCAAATCAGCAGTCTACGCATCAGCGAAATCAACGTGCCCCATGCCTGGCGCGAAACACTGGGCAAAGAACTGGCACGCGATCGCAACGGAGAATCGCCGCCACGCTTCCAACTCTGGATGAGCTTTGGCCAACGCCTTGAACCCTGGATCGATTCGGCGCCCGAACTTCAGCGCCGCAACCGTCAAGGAACGCCCGACGCCGCCGATAGCCCGGCGCCAAACAACCTTCCGTGACGCCTGTATCACTGCACGCTAGCATTGCGCCACCCAACCGAGGCCACGTTGTCCAATGCCGCTGAAAGAACACGCCAAGCAAAGCCACCGCCTGCTGGTCATCACACTGGTACTGCTGCTTGGCTGCGGTTTCCTGGCCACCTCGCTGGTCAGCTACCAGGCATCGCTCAAGACCATTCGCAACACCATCATCAACACCGAGCTGCCGCTGACTTCAGACAACGTCTACTCGGAAATCCAGAAGGATCTGGTCCGGCCCATCCTGATCGCCTCGATGATGAGCCGCGACACCTTCCTGCGCGACTGGGTGATGCAAGGCGAGAAGAATGCCGAGTCCATGACCCGCTACTTGAGCGAAGTGCAGGAGCACTACGGCGCCTTCACTTCCTTCTTCATTTCCGACCGCACCCTCACCTACTACCAGACCAAGGGCGTGCTCAAGCAGGTGAACCCGAAGGAACCACGGGACATCTGGTACTTCCGCGTGCGCGACATGAAGGAGCCCTACGAGATCAATGTCGATGTGGACATGGCCAACCAGGACCGGCTGACCATCTTCATCAACTACAAGGTGTTCGATTACGACGGCCAGTTTCTCGGCGCCACCGGCGTCGGCCTGACGGTAGACGCGGTGATCAAACTGATCGACGAATACCAGCGCCGCTACGATCGCAGCGTGTACTTCGTCGACACCACCGGGCGCATCGTCCTCACTGGCGCGGACGGTGGACCGCAGGGGGCACGGGTCGGCCAGACGCTGGCCGAGGTGCCGGGGCTGGAGGACCTGCAGGCGAGACTGGGACGCCCGCAGACGGGCAAGTTCGCCTATAACGAACGCGGTCGCGACCACTACCTGAACGTGCGCTACATCCCCGAACTGGACTGGTACCTGTTCGTCGACAAGCATGAGGGAGGCCTGCTCGCGAGCCTGCGCAACACGCTCTACCTCAACTTGCTGATCTGCCTGCTGGTGACCGCCATCGTATTGGTGCTGGTGATTCGCCTGATGCGCCGCTACCAGCACAGCATCGCCGCCCTGGCCACCACCGATAGCCTGACCGGCCTGCCCAACCGCCGCGGCTTCGAACTGCTCGCCGGCCAGGCGCTGCAGGAAGCCCGCCGCGACCGCAAGCCGCTGGCGGCGCTGCTGCTGGACCTGGACCACTTCAAACTGCTCAACGACACCTACGGCCACCAGGCCGGCGACCTGGTGTTGAAGGGTTTTGCCCAGAACCTGCGCGACAGCCTGCGCCAGTCGGACATCATCTGCCGCTGGGGTGGCGAGGAGTTCATCATCCTGCTGAAGGATACGGGCAACGCCACCGCTCGCCAGCTTGCGGAGAAAGTCCGTGGCGAAGTGGCCGCGAAACGCTATCCCTTCAAAGGGGTGAACCTGCAGGCGACCACCAGCATCGGCCTGGCCGAGATGCACCCGGACGATTCCCTCGACAGCCTGATCGGCCGCGCCGACCGGGGCCTGTATCGTGCCAAGCAGTCAGGGCGCAATTGCGTGTGCGTGGAGCCGTCCGGCAACCACGACGCGTTGTGATGCTGTAAGGGTCTGAAGGCCCGCACGGACAGCCCCCTCTCCCGCTGGCGGGGCGAAGAGGCGCGCTTTTGGAAGCACTGCTTCCGGCGCCTCTGAGCGACAGAACGCGAAACGTTCTGGCCGGGGCGCAAAGTGGGGTTGGGGAGAGGGCAACTGCTTGGGCCGGGCGGCGTTCCACTTCAGCCCATCCACTGCACCTCAGGCCAGCAGCGCCACCGACTTGATCTGCGCCCAGATCGACTGCCCCGGACAGAGGCCCAACTGGTCACGGGAAAAGCGGGTAATGCGCGCCAGCATGGGCACGCCCTCCACATCGAGGCGTACCAGAACATGGGCCGGATTGGCGGCCGGAAACTCTTCCACCACCCGCGCCGGGAGCAGATTGAGGATGCTGCTGTCGCGCTGTTTCTCCAGGCTCAGGCTGACGTCCCGCGCCAGCACCCGGAAGCGCAGCGCACGGCCTTCGGCAACCGGAGAATGGGCCACCCGCACGCTCAGCGAGCTGCCGGGCAGCGCCAGGGTCAGCAACTGGTAGCGCGGATCGAATCCCTGTACGCGGCCTTCGATCACCACGCCCGCGTCGTCTTCCTGGGCGATGGGCAGGTCGAGGCGCGACAGGGTCTGGTCGAGCGGTCCGCTGGCCAGCACCCGGCCGTTGTCCAGCAACACCAGGTGATCGGCCAGGCGCGCCACTTCATCGGGCGAATGACTGACGTAGAGCAGCGGAATATCCAGTTCGTCATGCAGGCGCTCCAGATAGGGGAGGATTTCACCCTTGCGCTTGAGATCCAGCGCCGCCAGGGGTTCGTCCATCAGCAGCAGGCGCGGGCTGGTCAGCAGGGCGCGGGCGATGCCGACGCGCTGGCGTTCGCCGCCGGACAGGCGGCCCGGCATGCGTTCCAGCAGATGACTGATACCCAGCAATTCCACCGCGTGGTCCAGTTCCACCCGGCGATCCTGCGCGGGAATACGCCGCTTGCCGAACTCCAGGTTGCGTCGCACCGAGAGGTGTTCGAACAGGCTGGCCTCCTGGAACACATAGCCCAGCGGCCGCTTGTGGGTGGCTAGGAAATGGCCCCGGGCGCTGTCCTGCCAGATTTCGCCATTCACCTCCAGGAAGCCTTCGGCGGCCCGTTCCAGGCCGGCGATGCAGCGCAGGAGGCTGGTCTTGCCCGAACCGGAATGGCCGAACAGGGCGCTGACGCCGCGCCCCGGCAGGAGCAGATCAGCCTCCAGGAGGAAGTCGGGGTGGCGCAGGTTGAAGCGCGCGCGAATCTGTTGCATGGCTCAGCTCCAACCAGGTTTCAGGCGTCGGCTGGTGTTCAGTGCCAGCAGGATGAGGAAGGAGAACAGCAGCATGCCACCAGCCAGCCAATGGGCCTGGGCGTATTCCATGGCTTCGACGTGATCGAAGATCTGCACCGAGACCACACGGGTCTTCTCCGGGATGTTGCCGCCGATCATCAGCACCACGCCGAACTCGCCCACGGTGTGGGCGAAGCCGAGGATCGAGGCGGTGACGAAGCCCGGTCTGGCCAGGGGCAGCACCACCGAGAAGAAGGTGTCCCAGGGGCTTGCGCGCAGGGTCGCAGCCACCTCCAGCGGACGCGCGCCGATGGCGGTGAAGGCGTTCTGCAGGGGTTGCACCACGAAGGGCATGGAATAGATCACCGACCCCACGACGAGGCCGGCGAAGGTGAAAGGCAAGGTGCCCAGGCCAAGGCTCTGGGTGAACTGGCCGATGAAGCCGTGGGGCCCCATGCTCACCAGCAGATAGAAGCCGATGACAGTGGGCGGCAGCACCAGCGGCAGGGCGACCACGGCCGCCACCGGCCCTTTCAGGCGAGAACGGGTGCGTGCCAGCCACCAGGCGATGGGCGTACCCACCACGAGCAGGAGCACAGTGGTCAGGGTCGCCAGTTCGAGAGTCAGCCAGATGGCGGCCAGGTCGGTGCGGTCGAGGGGGAAGCTCATGGGGTGGCCGAATGCTCAGTTTTCGCTGTGTAGTGAACTATATAGCGAAGCCCGACGACCGGCCAGAATCAGGACGTCGCCCCCGGTGCAGGAAGCCGGAACGATCGCCGCGCCCCGGCTTCACCCCGGCCTTGAACGTCAGTCGTTGCGCGAGGGGGACAGCAGTTCGATCTTGTAACCGTCGGGGTCTTCCACAAAGGCCAGGATACTGGTGCCATGCTTCATCGGCCCCGGCTCGCGGGTGATCTTGCCACCGCGGGCACGGATGTCTTCGCAGGCCTTGTAGACATCGTCCACTTCCAGGGCAATGTGGCCGTAGGCGTTGCCCAGATCGTACTTGTCCACACCCCAGTTGTAGGTCAGCTCGATCACACTGTTGTGGGCCTCGTCGCCGTAGCCGACGAATGCGAGGGTGAACTGGCCGTCCGGGTAGTCCTTGCGGCGCAGCAGGGTCATGCCCAGCACTTCGGTGTAGAAGGCGATGGATTTGTCCAGGTCGCCAACTCGCAGCATGGTATGCAGCAGTCTCATCAGGTTTTTCCTCTTCTAGAAAAGCAGAACCCCGGCTCGTGGCCGGGGTTCGTCTGGCACAGGCGTTCAGCTTATCAGAACAGCTTGCGACCCTTGCCAGCGGCGATGCGCATGCGCAGGGCGTTGAGCTTGATGAAGCCAGCAGCGTCAGCCTGGTTGTAGGCGCCGGCATCGTCCTCGAAGGTGGCGATGTTGGCGTCGAACAGGGAGTCGTCGGACTTGCGGCCGACCACGATGACGTTGCCCTTGTACAGCTTCAGGCGTACCACGCCGTTCACGTTGACCTGGGAGGCGTCGATCATCTGCTGCAGCATCAGACGCTCCGGGCTCCACCAGTAGCCGGTATAGATCAGGCTGGCGTACTTGGGCATCAGCTCGTCTTTCAGGTGGGCCACTTCGCGGTCCAGGGTGATGGACTCGATGGCGCGGTGGGCCTTGAGCATGATGGTGCCGCCGGGGGTCTCGTAGCAGCCGCGGGATTTCATGCCGACATAGCGGTTCTCGACGATGTCGAGGCGGCCGATGCCGTTCTCGCCGCCGATGCGGTTCAGCTCGGTCAGCACCTGCGCCGGGGTCATGTCCTTGCCGTCGATGGCGACGATGTCGCCCGCGCGGTAGGTCAGCTCGATGTAGGTCGGGGTATTCGGTGCGGCTTCCGGGGACTTGGTCCAGCGCCACATGTCCTCTTCGTGCTCGGTCCAGGTGTCTTCCAGCACGCCGCCCTCATAGGAGATGTGCAGCAGGTTGGCATCCATGGAATACGGGGACTTCTTCTTGCCGTGGCGCTCGATCGGGATACCGTGCTTCTCGGCGTAGTCCATCAGCTTCTCGCGGGACAGCAGGTCCCACTCGCGCCAGGGGGCGATCACTTTCACGCCCGGCTTGAGGGCGTAGGCGCCCAGCTCGAAGCGCACCTGGTCGTTGCCCTTGCCGGTGGCGCCGTGGGAGATGGCGTCGGCGCCGGTCTCGTTGGCGATTTCGATCAGGCGCTTGGCGATCAGCGGACGGGCGATGGAGGTACCCAGCAGGTACTCGCCTTCATAGATGGTGTTGGCGCGGAACATCGGGAATACGAAGTCGCGAACGAATTCTTCGCGCAGGTCATCGATGTAGATTTCCTTGACGCCCAATGCCTGAGCCTTGGCGCGGGCCGGTTCGACCTCCTCGCCCTGGCCGAGGTCGGCGGTGAAGGTCACCACTTCACAGTTATAGGTATCTTGCAGCCACTTGAGGATCACCGAGGTGTCCAGGCCACCGGAATAAGCCAGGACAACCTTCTTCACGTCCGCCATGCCATCAACTCCACGGGGGTTGTACGAAAAACCCGTGATTCTACTGACCCTGGCGGCCAAATTACAGTGTCGCGACAGCTTATGACGACGAGGCGACAGTTTCTGTCAGCCGCGCGACGAACGGCGGGATCACGACCCGGTTCGCGGCGAGGGATTGGCAGCAGCGCCCTGGACACCAGGCCCGCTGGCCGGTGCGGCCGGCGCCTCCGCCGGAGCCGGGGCTGGCGCTGCATCCGGCGCGGCGGCAGGCGCTTCCACGGGCAGGTCGACGCGGGACAGCTGCACAGTGGCGCGACGGTTCTTCGCCCGGTTGGCCGGGCTGTTGTTCGGCGCCAACGGGTAACGCTCACCATGGAAACGCATGACCATCTGTGCTTCGGGGAAGCCATTGGCCTTGAAGTAGTCGAACACCGCCAGGGCGCGGCGGCGCGACAGGTCGCGGTTGGTCAGACGGTTGCCGCTGTTGTCGGAGTGACCGTCGATTTCGATGTGATTGACGCTGGGATCGGCCTTGATGAAGTCGAGCATGATTTCCAGCTTCGCCCGCGCCATCTCGTCGAGCTCCATGCCACCGCCCGGAAAGCCGACCTGCACATGCTTGACCTGGTCGAAGTTCACCGGCAGCAGCTTGGCGGTGCAGGCCAGGTAATCCTCGTAGGCCTGGCTGAACTTCACCGGCAGCAGGCGCACCTCCATGACATCGCCGCCCTGCAGGGTGCGGTGACGAACCAGCGGGCTGCGCCCTTCCAGCAGGCCGGTGAGCAGACGCCCGGCCTGCTGCTGGGAACTGTTGAACGGCACTTCACCGCCGCCGACGCTGACCACACCGAGGTTGATGTCTCCCCTCCCCGGTTGCCAAGGCGCCGCCGCCGCCAGCAGCGTCGCCGAGCCGGCGCCCATCCAGCGCTCGCGCGCCTGCAGGCGGAAGGTGGCCTGCTCGCCGGCGCGGCGCACGAATTCCCCCGCACCGAAACCGGTGATGGGCTGCGACAGGCGGCATTCGAACTTGTCCCCCTCGACTTTCCACTCCACCTTCTCCAGGCGCGTCTGGAAAGTAATGGCCATGGCCGGCAGGCTGGCGAACAAGCTCAGGAAGACGAGATAGCGCTGGCGCACGGCGGGCTCCACGGGGAATTGCGGCGTTCCTGCTGGATATCGGTGCCAGGCGGAAAAACTTGAGCACGGATTTGCCTGCGAGGCTGCCGCCGGCTCCTGCCCTGCGTGCCCCGGAAGGGCTTTTCCGGTAGCATGGCGGCCCAGTTCTGCCCGCCTGGAAACCCCTCATGTCCGACCGTTTGACCCTCCTGCGTCCCGACGACTGGCACATCCATCTGCGCGATGGTGCCGTGCTGGCCCATACCGTCGCCGATGCCGCCCGCACCTTCGGCCGCGCCATCATCATGCCCAACCTGGTGCCCCCGGTGCGCAATGCCGAAGAAGCCGACGCCTATCGCCAGCGCATCCTCGCTGCCCGTCCGGCCGGCAGCCGCTTCGAGCCGCTGATGGTGCTCTACCTCACCGATCGCACCACCGCGGAAGACATCCGCGCGGCCAAGGCTTCCGGCTTCGTCCACGCCGCCAAGCTCTACCCGGCCGGCGCCACCACCAACTCGGACTCCGGCGTCACCAGCATCGACAAGATCTTCCCGACCCTCGAAGCCATGGCCGAAGTGGGCATGCTGCTGCTGGTCCACGGTGAAGTGACCCGTGGCGAGATCGACGTGTTCGACCGCGAGAAGGTGTTCATCGACGAGCACCTGTCCCGCGTGGTCCAGCGCTTCCCGACCCTGAAGCTGGTGTTCGAGCACATCACCACCGGCGATGCGGTGCAGTTCGTGCAGTCGGCCCCGGCCAACGTCGGCGCCACCATCACCGCCCATCACCTGCTGTACAACCGCAACCACATGCTGGTCGGCGGCATTCGCCCACACTTCTATTGCCTGCCGATCCTCAAGCGCAACGTGCACCAGGAAGCCCTGCTGGACGCCGCCACCAGCGGTAGCGCCAAGTTCTTCCTCGGCACCGACTCGGCGCCCCACGCCAAGCACGCCAAGGAAGCCGCCTGCGGCTGCGCCGGCTGCTACAGCGCCTATGCGGCCATCGAGCTGTACGCCGAAGCCTTCGAACAGCGCAATGCACTGGACAAGCTCGAGGCCTTCGCCAGCTGCAACGGGCCGGACTTCTACGGTCTGCCGCGCAACACCGACCGCATCACCCTGGTGCGCGAGGAATGGACCGCCCCGGCCACCCTGCCGCTGGGCGAGCAGGCCGTAGTACCGCTGCGCGCCGGCGAGAAACTGCGCTGGCGTCTGCTGGAGGAGCAAGCGTGAGCGAAGACCTTTACGACGACGAACTGGACGGCAGCCTGCCGTCCGGCCCGCGCCACCCGATGGCGGCGCGCTTCCGTGGCTACCTGCCGGTCGTGGTGGACGTGGAAACCGGCGGATTCAACGCCGCCACCGACGCCCTGCTGGAAATCGCGGCGACCACCGTCGCCATGGATGAACAGGGCTTCCTCTATCCGGACCACACTCACTTCTTCCGCATCGAGCCGTTCGAAGGCGCCAACATCGAACAGGCTGCGCTGGAGTTCACCGGGATCAAGCTGGACCACCCGCTGCGCATGGCGGTGAGCGAGGAACACGCGCTGACGGAAATCTTCCGCGGCCTGCGCAAGTCGATCAAAGCCAACGGCTGCAAACGCGCCATCCTGGTCGGCCACAACGCCAGCTTCGACCTCGGCTTCCTCAATGCCGCGGTGAACCGGACCGGCATCAAGCGCAATCCCTTCCACCCCTTCTCCAGCTTCGACACCGCGACGCTTGCCGGCCTCGCCTACGGCCAGACCGTACTGGCCAAGGCCTGCCAGGCCGCCGGCATCGACTTCGACGGCCGCGAAGCACACTCGGCGCGTTACGACACCGAGAAGACCGCCGAGCTGTTCTGCGGCATCGTCAACCGCTGGAAGGAGATGGGCGGCTGGATCGACGACGAGGAATGACCTCGAACGTCACTCGCAGGAGCCAGACACAAAAAAGCCCCGGCAATCGCCGGGGCTTTTTTGTGCCTGGGGGCCGTAGCCTGAGTCACGATCTCGCGAGCTAGAGAAGAGCAAGGCGAAAATGGCCGAGGACGCGGAGTTTACGAGCTGTAAATGAGCAGCCCGAGGCCATTTTCAACGCAGCTATTCCGACGCGCAGCAGATCGTGGCCAGGCTCTTACAGGCTGGAAGCGTTTTCAGCCAGGTACTTGGCAACACCTTCCGGAGAAGCGGTCATGCCCTTGTCACCCTTCTTCCAGTTGGCCGGGCAGACTTCGCCGTGCTCTTCGGTGAACTGCAGGGCGTCAACCAGACGCAGCAGCTCGTCCATGTTACGGCCCAGCGGCAGGTCGTTGACGATCTGGGAACGCACGATGCCGTTCTTGTCGATCAGGAAGGCGCCACGGTAAGCCACGCCACCTTCGGACTCGACGTCGTAGGCCTTGGCGATTTCGTGCTTCATGTCGGCAGCCAGGGTGTACTTGACCGGGCCGATGCCGCCCTTGTCCACCGGGGTGTTACGCCAGGCGTTGTGGGTGAAGTGGGAGTCGATGGACACGCCGATCACTTCCACGCCGCGAGCCTGGAACTCGGGGATGCGGTGGTCCAGGGCGATCAGCTCGGACGGGCAAACGAAAGTGAAGTCCAGCGGGTAGAAGAACACCAGGCCGTATTTGCCCTTGATGGCTTCGGACAGGGTGAAGCTGTCAACGATTTCGCCATTGCCCAGAACGGCGGCGACGGTGAAGTCCGGAGCCTGCTTGCCTACGAGAACGCTCATTCCATGTCTCCTGAGTTGTCATGAGTAATCAGTGGGGCCGGGGTCACAGCCTGGCCGACCAATGTGGCGGCGCCATGACACCCGCTTCCAAAAGGACGGGCAATAATACACTCGGTAGGGAGCCCCGCCCACCGCTTTCGACTAGCGGGTCAATGTCGGCGGATGGCCATCCGCGAGCGCGGAAAGGCCTCTGGTCCGGGGGTTTCAGGCATATCTTTGACAATCATTCTCATTACTATTAGTATCCCCTGCATCCCATCACTCACCTGAGTCCCAAGTCGCCATGTACGTCTGTCTCTGTCTAGGTGTCACTGACGGTCAAATTCGCGAAGCCATCTACGAAGGCTGCTGCAGCTATCGCGAAGTACGCAATGCCTTGGAAGTAGGCACCCAGTGCGGCAAGTGCGCGTGCCTGGCCAAGCAGGTGGTCAAGGAGACTCTCGCCGAGGTACAGAGCAGCCAAGCAGCCCTCGCCTACCCCGCGGCCTACGCCGTCGCCTGACCATTCGGCGGAAAGACAAAAAACCGGACCTCGGCGTCCGGTTTTTTTGTGCCTGTTTTTCAACTATTTAGAGTTCAAATGTAGAAGTTAAACATTCTTATTAATATTCAAATTCATTTTGAATTCAACAACTTAGATTTGACACACCAAGTTGCGAAGGTCAAAATTCAAAAATCTCCCACCTACGGCAGGACTCCACATGAAAGGCGACAAGAAAGTCATTCAGCATCTCAACAAGATCCTTGGCAACGAACTTGTTGCGATCAACCAGTACTTCCTGCACGCCCGCATGTATGAAGATTGGGGCCTGAAGAAACTGGGGGATCACGAATACCACGAGTCCATCGACGAGATGAAGCATGCGGACAAGCTGGTCAAGCGCATCCTCTTCCTCGAAGGCCTCCCCAATCTGCAGGACCTTGGCAAGCTGATGATTGGCGAGAACACCAAGGAAATGCTTTCCAGCGACCTGAAGCTGGAGCTGCAAGCGGTGCCGGACCTGAAAGCCGCCATTGCCTACTGCGAAAGCGTGGGCGACTACGGCAGCCGCGAACTGCTGGAAGAGATCCTCGAATCCGAGGAAGAACACATCGACTGGCTGGAAACCCAACTGGGCCTGATCGAGAAGGTTGGCCTGGAAAACTACCTGCAGTCGCAAATGGACGAATAATCCAGCGCGATAGAAAGAGCCCCGCAACTGCGGGGCTTTTTATTTTCCATTGCAATAACGAAAAACGGAAATATTTCCAATTGGTAAATAGCGACAGGAAATAAAACAGAACTTTCCGACATAAACTTCCACCAGCTTTCCGTGCACCGACTTCGCCGATAGGCACAAGACTGATTTGCGTTCCCCAGCGGTTTCCGCATTCCCATGAAAAAGCCCCGAACTTGGCGGGGCTTTTTCATTGAATGACGGATCAGGCGCTGGCCTTGCTCACGGCATCCTTGACCAGGGTCTGCAGCTCACCCTTCTCGAACATCTCGGTCATGATGTCGCTGCCGCCAACCAGTTCACCGCCTACCCAGAGCTGCGGGAAAGTCGGCCAGTTGGCGTACTTCGGCAGGTTGGCGCGGATTTCCGGGTTCTGCAGGATGTCCACGTAGGCGAACTTTTCGCCACAAGCCATGAGGACCTGCGCGGCGCGAGCCGAGAAGCCGCACTGCGGAGCGTTCGGCGAGCCTTTCATGTACAGCAGGACAGTGTTGTTGGCGATCTGCTCTTTGATGGTTTCGATGATATCCATTGGGCACCTCGGCTGAACTTTCCGACTGGCGAGTCGGCAGGATGGCGGCATTGTAACGGAAAGCCGAGCGGTGCGCTCGGACTCTCCATGCCTTCAGGCGGCCACCACTTCCACGGGAACGCCATTGAGCGCCGCATTGCCGGAAACCGCGTCCAGATGGCGCTCGTCGGTGAGGTCGTTGACACTGGCGCCGGGCTGCTCGCTGGCGATGCCCATGCGAACCCCGGGGCGGGAATGACCCCAGCCGTGGGGCAGGCTGACCACGCCGGGCATCATCTCGTCGCTGGCAACCACCTCCACTTCGATCGCACCCACCCGCGAGCGCACCCTGACCCGCTGGCCATCCACCAGAGCGCGCGCCTCCAGGTCGTTCGGGTGCATCAGCAACTGATGGCGCGGCTTGCCCTTCACCAGACGGTGGTAGTTGTGCATCCAGGAGTTGTTGCTGCGTACGTGACGGCGGCCGATCAGCACCAATTGCCCCTCCCGGGGTACGGTCTGCGCCGCAAAACGATCGAGGTCGCCCAGCAGGATCGCGGGGGCGGCCTCCACCTTGCCGCTGGTCGTCTTCAGGCGTCCGGCCAGGTTGGGTTTCAGCGCGCCCAGATCGATGCCGTGGGGATGTTCACGCAGGCGCGCCAGCGACAGTTTGTGCTCGGAGCGGTCGCCATAAGGGCCGGCGCGCAGGCCAAGGTCGATCATCTGTTCCGGTGCCAGGCTGGGCTTGAGCTCGATACCGGTTCGCGCGGCAAAAGCCCTGGCCAGGCCGACGAAGATTTCCCAGTCGTGTTTCGCCCCAGCGGGCGGGGTCAGCACGGCCTCGTTGAAACGGGTGACATTGCGCACGGCGAAGAGGTTGAAGGTAGTGTCGTAGTGCTCGTGTTCCAGCGGCGCGGTGGGCGGCAGGATCAGGTCGGCGTAACGGGTCGTCTCGTTGATGTAGAGGTCGATACTGAGCATGAACTCCAGGCCGTCCAGTGCCTGTTCCAGTTGGCGGCCGTTGGGCGTGGACAGCACCGGGTTGCCGGCGACCGTTACCAGCGCCCTCACCTGCCCCTCGCCGGGCGTGAGCATTTCTTCGGCCAGGGCCGCCACCGGCAGCTCGCCGCCGTACTCAGGGAGACCAGATACACGGCTCTGCCAGCGGTTGAAATGCCCGCCGGAGGTGGCGGACACCAGGTCCACCGCCGGCTCGGTGCAGAGCGCGCCGCCGACCCGATCGAGGTTGCCGGTGACCAGGTTGATGAGCTGGATCAGCCATTGGCAGAGGCTACCGAAGGCCTGGGTGGAAACGCCCATGCGGCCATAGCAGACTGCACTCTCGGCCGCAGCGAAATCCCGTGCCAGCTGGCGAATCTGTTGCGCCGGGATGCCGCAGCGCTGGCTCATCGCTTCCGGGGTGAAATCGGCGATGGCCGCCCGGACCTGCTCCAGCCCCTCCACCTGGAGGTGGGTGGCGCGCCCCAGACCTTCTTCGAACAAGGTATTGAGCAGGCCGAGCAGCAGCGCGGCGTCCTGCCCCGGACGCACGAACAGGTGCTGGTCCGCCATGGCCGCGGTTTCGCTGCGTCGCGGGTCCACGACCACCAGCTTGCCGCCCCGCTCCTGCAGGGCCTTCAGGCGTTTTTCCACATCCGGCACGGTCATGATGCTGCCGTTGGAGGCCAGCGGGTTACCGCCGAGGATCAGCATGAAGCCGGTGTGGTCGATGTCGGGGATCGGGATCAGCAGGCCATGGCCGTACATCTGCTGGCTGATCAGGTGATGGGGCAGCTGGTCAACCGAAGTAGCGGAGAAGCGCCCGCGGGTCTTGAGCAGGCCGAGGAAGTAGTTGCTGTGGGTCATCAACCCATAGTTGTGCACGCTCGGGTTGCCCTGATACACGGCCACCGCGTTGTTGCCATGGCGCGCCTGGATATCGGCCAGGCGCTCGGCAACCAGGGCGAAGGCTTCATCCCATTCGATGGGTAGCCATTCATTGCCGGCACGACGCATTGGCTGGCGAATGCGGTCGGGGTCGTTCTGGATGTCCTGCAGGGCCACGGCCTTGGGACAGATATGGCCGCGACTGAAGTTGTCCTGCGCGTCGCCCTTGATGGAAAGGATGCGGCGACTGCCGTCTTCCTGGTCTTCGGTCTCGATGGTCAGGCCGCAGATGGCCTCGCAGAGATGGCACGCACGGTGATGGAGGGTCTTGGTCATGGCCTGGCCTCATGTTCTTGTTCGAGACGACCAGTTGGGTCGCCAAGAGAAGACTATGGAGCCAGTCTGGCCGATCGGCCAGCAGCGTCAGCGCCATGAATCGGCAGGCATCAGGCCTGCCGATTCGCCAACGCGGTCAGCGGATGGACTTGATGGTGCCCTTGTTGCCGGTCACCTTGGCGGTCACCTTCTTGAACACGAAGTAGTCCTGCACGGTCAGCTCGTAGCGAGGCGCTACGATCAGGTCGGCACCGGATTCCTTGACGGCCTTGTAAGCAGCGGCGGATTTCACGGCGGAGATGGGATCGGGACCGAAGGGCAGGCCACCGCCAGTGTCGCCACCATAGGCAACGCCATCCGCGAACTGGGAGTCTCCACCGAACTGCAGGAAGCTGAACAGGATGTTCACCTCGGACTGTCCGCTGATCTGCTCACCCACGGCGACGTCGGCCTTCAGATCAGTTTTCACGCTGCCGTTCAGCGGCGAAGTCGGCTGGCTGACGTTGTAGCTGCTGCAACCCGTCAGGGCAGCGAGGGCGGCGGCCAGGGCAGCGGGGACGAGGAACTTATTCATTGGAATCTCCATGGATCGTTGAAAGTCTGAGCGGCTCCGCAGGTTTCTATATGCCGGAGCCATCCCCGGAACCACTCGATTCCGGGGACGCGCAAACCTATCAACGGACGGCTTGGAGCATCAGTTCATGCATTCCCAAAGTTCTCTCAGATACTTTCCCGCCGTTTCCACCCCGAATTACCTCAGGACGTAGGCTCCACCAGGCAGACCCGATTGCGGCCACCAGACGCAAGGCATAGGCCAGCCACAGAGAACGTCGGGTTCCCGGATTGTCCTGAACGGGTTCCGGACCGGTTCCAGCCGTTCGCATTCTCATCCCTGCCTGCGTGTGGAAACAGCTTGGCCAAGCACCCGGGTAGAAACTATCCCGGGCAATGGGTGATTGCCGTCACCCCCGAGGTCGTTGTACAACATCCGCCCCGGCGCGAAAGGCAAGCTATAGCAGCCTTTCCGATGACACCGGAGGGCCCCGGCCGATGCCGCCCCGTCAGGCGCATAGCCACGAACGACGCGGCCTCCGGCGCATATTGGAAATGCGCGACATTTCCTTATAAGATCGCGCCTTCCCCCTGAATCGTCGCCACGTGCGGCCTCAACCGCCCGTCCCGCCTGCTTTGTTCCCGCAACACCCGGCCAGGACATGCGGCCAGTGACAAAAGAAGAAAGGTAGTAACCATGAGCGCTAGGCATTTTCTCTCCCTGATGGACTGCACTCCCCAGGAGCTGAACAGCCTGATCCGTCGAGGCACCGAGCTGAAGGATCTGCGCAACCGAGGCGTACGTTACGAACCTCTGAAAAGCCGTGTGCTGGGCATGATCTTCGAGAAGGCCTCCACCCGGACCCGTCTTTCCTTCGAGGCCGGCATGATCCAGCTCGGCGGCCAGGCCATCTTCCTGTCCCCGCGCGACACCCAGCTCGGCCGTGGCGAGCCCATCAGCGACAGCGCCATCGTCATGTCGCGCATGCTCGATGCAGTGATGATCCGCACCTTCGCCCACAGCACGCTGACCGAGTTCGCCGCCCACTCCCGCGTACCGGTGATCAACGGCCTGTCCGATGACCTGCACCCCTGCCAGCTCCTGGCCGACATGCAGACCTTCCTCGAACACCGCGGCAGTATCCAGGGCAAGACCGTGGCCTGGATCGGCGACGGTAACAACATGTGCAACTCCTATATAGAGGCGGCCATCCAGTTCGACTTCCAGCTGCGCGTCGCCTGCCCTGAAGGCTACGAGCCCAATCCGGCGTTCCTCGCCCAGGCCGGCGACCGCGTCAAGGTCGTACGTGACCCGCGCGAAGCCGTGGTTGGCGCCCACCTGGTCAGCACCGACGTCTGGACCTCCATGGGCCAGGAAGATGAAACCGCCAAGCGCCTGGCGCTGTTCGCCCCCTACCAGGTGAACAAGGCGCTCCTCGACCTGGCCGCAGAGGACGTGATCTTCATGCACTGCCTGCCGGCCCACCGCGGCGAAGAGATCAGCGTCGACCTGCTCGACGACCCGCGTTCGGTAGCCTGGGACCAGGCGGAAAACCGTCTCCATGCCCAGAAGGCCCTGCTCGAACTGCTGGTAGAACACGCCTCTCACGCATGAATCGCGAACTGCTCCTCAGCCTGCGCAACCTCAGTTGCGGTTACCACGACCAGCAGGTTGTGCGGGGCCTGAACCTTCATCTCAATGCCGGTGACATCGGCTGCCTGCTCGGCCCATCGGGCTGCGGCAAGACCACCACCTTGCGCGCCATTGCCGGTTTCGAGCCGGTGCTGGAGGGCGAGATCGAGCTGGCCGGCGAAATCATCTCCCGTGCCGGTTTCACCCTGGCGCCGGAGAAACGCCACATCGGCATGGTGTTCCAGGACTACGCCCTGTTCCCGCACCTGACCGTGGCGGATAACGTCGCCTTTGGCATTCGCAAGGAGCCCGGTTTCGAAAGCAAGGTCGGCGAACTGCTGGAGCTGGTGAAGCTGGGCCATCTGGCCAAGCGCTATCCCCACGAGCTGTCCGGCGGCCAGCAGCAGCGCGTATCGCTGGCCCGCGCGCTGGCGCCGGAGCCGCGCCTGCTGCTGCTCGACGAACCCTTCTCCAACCTCGACGGCGAACTGCGCCGCCGCCTCAGCCAGGAGGTCCGCGAGATCCTCAAGGCTCGCGGCACCAGCGCCATCCTGGTGACCCACGACCAGGAAGAAGCCTTCGCGGTCAGCGACCATGTCGGCGTGTTCAGGAACGGCCTGCTGGAGCAGTGGGATACGCCCTACAACCTCTATCACGAGCCCTTGACCCCTTTCGTCGCCAGCTTCGTCGGCCAGGGGTATTTCATTCGCGGCCAGCTGATTTCGGCCGATTCGGTGAACACCGAACTGGGCACCATCCGCGGCAACCGCGCCTACACCTGGCCGCAGGGCTCGTCGGTGGACGTGCTACTACGCCCGGATGACATCGTGCATGCGCCCGATAGCGACCTGCGCGCCAAAGTGATCGGCAAGACCTTCCTCGGCGCCGCCACGCTCTACCGCCTGCAGCTGGCAACCGGCAGCCAGCTGGAATCGATCTTCCCCAGCCATGCCGACCACCAGCCCGGGGAGGAAGTCGGCATCCGCATCGCCGCCGACCACCTGGTGGTGTTTCCGGCCCAGGGCAGCGTCGCCGCCCACTTCACACCCCAGGAATCCGGCGTACGCCGCATCAGCGGCGCACTCTGAAACCTTCACGCTCGCAGAAGGTGGTGTTCTGACCGTAGGAGCGAGCTTGCTCGCGAACAGCCCGAGCACGATCCTTCGCGAGCAAGCTCGCTCCTACAGCCACATCCTCCCACTGGCCACCAGCACCGAATGCCCGGCGATGCTCACCCGATCTCCGTCGAGCCGGCACCAGAGTTCGCCGCTGCGCGCAGAACATTGCTCGGCGCGCAGCACGCGCTTGCCGAGACGATTCGCCCAGTAGGGGATCAGCGCGCAGTGGGCCGCGCCGGTCACGGGGTCTTCGTCGATGCCGATCACCGGGCCAAAAAAGCGCGAGACGAAGTCATGTTTCATCCCCGTCGCGGTGACGATCACACCCGACCATGGAAGTTTCGCCAGTGCCTTGAAGTCCGGCGTGCAATCGCGCACGGCCTTTTCCGAATCCAGCACCACCAGCAGGAAGTTGGCGCCCAGGGCATCCACCGGGGCAACGCCGAGGGCATGTTCCAGTTCCAGGGTCACGCCTACCTCGCGGGGAACCTGGGCGGGGAAGTCCAGAGCCAGGCGCCCCTCCTCCTCACGGCTCACCCGCAGTTCACCGGACTTGCTCATGAACTCCAGGCAGTCGCCCGGTTCCTGATAAAGCTCGAACAGCACATGGGCGCTGGCCAGGGTGGCATGGCCGCACAGCGGCACCTCGGCCTTGGGGGTGAACCAGCGGATGTGCCAGGCACTGCCCTCCTTCACCAGGAAAGCGGTCTCCGACAAGTTGTGTTCGGCGGCGATGCGTTGCATGAGCTGGTCATCGAGCCAGGCGTCGAGGCGATAGACCACAGCCGGGTTGCCGCCGAACGGGCGTTGGGTGAAGGCGTCGACCTGATGGAATTCCAGCTGCATCGCAAGCTCCTCTTGAAGCGGGGTGGGGAAACCAGCCTGCCAGCCATCAGCGCCCTGCGCGCCGTACAGCGGCCAGCATTCATCGTTGGTACAGCCAGATCAGTCTAGTGGAGGCAGGCCATAGCGCTGCAGCAGCGCATTCATCCGCCCGGACTCGTGCAGGCGCTTGAGTCCGGCCTCGAACACCGCGGCATGACGCGCGCTGGCTTGCAGCGCCGGCGAGAATGCGAGGTAGATAGGCACGTCCGGCGAGCGGCACCCCGCCTTCACCAGCTTGCCCTGCTGTCCACTGCTGGCAAGCAGCGAGTCCATCACCCAGGCATTCTCGATGGTGGCGTCGATGCGCCCCAGCAGAACCTTTTGCACGTTCATTTCCAGGGCCTGGTCACCGGATGCCACCTGCACCCGCGCGGGGTCGTCGCGCTTGATGCGGATGTAGGTGTCGAGTTCCTGGCCGTAGCTGTAGCTGTTGATGCTCCCCAGGCGGACTTCGGCAAGGGACTCCAGGCCCCGATAGCGCCACCGGGTTCCAGGGGCGACGTAGAAGCACATGCGTGACACGCCGGGCGCGGTGGGCGTGAAGATGAAGTCGGGGGCGTCCTGCAGACCGGCGCCGATCAGGGCATGCAGCTGGCCGCCACGGGCGTCGTGGACGGCGCGGGCCCAGTTCACCACGCGGTATTCCACATCGATGCCGGCCTCGCCGAAGATTTCCGTTGCCAGTTCAACGAAGATGCCCGGCCGTGGCGAACCGGGCTGGCAATTGATGGGGCACCAGATATCTCCGGCGATCACCAGGGTGTCAGCGCGGGCCAAAGGAAAGAGCAAAGAAGCGGCCAACAGCACCAGAAGCTGCCAGCGGCGTTTCAGCCTTCCTTTCCCCATTACCCCTCCCTTCCCCATGGCAACCTCAAGCCCCGCTACGCACCCGCCTGACCGCATCCAGCCAGCCGTCATAGAGCTTCTTGCGATGCGCTTCGGCCATGCGCGGGGCAAAGCGTTGTTGACGATGCCAGTGGCTGGCCACTTCGTCCAGATCGCGATAGAGCCCGGCCTGCAAGCCTGCGAGGTAGGCCACGCCCAACGCAGTGGTTTCGGTCACTTCCGGGCGCTCCACCGGCACTCCGAGGATGTCGGCAAGGAACTGCATCACCCAGTTGTTTTCCACCATGCCGCCGTCCACGCGCAGGGCACTGGGTGTGTCGGCACCGTCCTGGGCCATCGCCTCCAGCAGGTCGCGGGTCTGGTAACAGACCGATTGCAGCCCGGCGGTGACGATCTCCTTGATGCCGGTATCGCGGGTCAGGCCGAAGATGGCGCCGCGGGCGCGCGGGTCCCAGTAGGGCGCGCCGAGGCCGGTGAAGGCCGGCACCAGGTACACACCGCAGGCATCGCCGGTCTGTTCGGCCAGGGCCTCGGTATCGCGGGCGTGGCTGATCAGCTTGATGCCGTCACGCAGCCACTGCACAGCGGCGCCGGCGACGAAAATGCTGCCTTCCACTGCATAGCTCACCTTGCCGTTCAGGCGGTAACCCACCGTGGTCAGCAGGCGGTTGCGCGAAACCACAGGTTGATCGCCGGTGTTCTGGATCATGAAGCAGCCGGTGCCGTAGGTGCTCTTCACCATTCCCGGCTGGAAGCAGGCCTGGCCGATCAACGCTGCCTGCTGGTCGCCCGCCATGCCGCGTACCGGAATACTGGCGCCGAGCAGTGCCGGGTCGGTATCGCCGAACTCCGCCGCGCAATCCAGCACCTCCGGCAGCAGGCTGGCGGGAATTTCGAACAGGCGCAGCAGTTCCGCGTCCCACTGCTGGCTATGGATGTTGAACAGCAGGGTCCGTGATGCGTTGGTGGCATCGGTGCGATGCACCTTGCCGCCGGTCAGGCGCCACAGCAGGAAGCAATCCACAGTGCCGAAGAGCAATTCGCCCCGCTCGGCACGCTCACGGGCGCCCGGCACGTTTTCCAGCACCCAGCGCAGCTTGGTGGCGGAGAAATAGGGGTCGATCAGCAGGCCGGTGCGATTGGCCACATCCGCTTCGTGGCCGGCGGCCTTGAGCGAGGTGCAATAGTCCGCGGTGCGGCGGTCCTGCCAGACGATGGCCGGGTGGATGGGCGTGCCGGTCAGCGCATCCCAGACCAGGGTGGTCTCGCGCTGGTTGGTGATGCCGATGGCGGCGATATCGGCAGGGTCGAGGCCGCTCTGCTCGATGGCTTCGCGGCAGACCTTGAGGGTGGTCAGCCAGATTTCCTCGCCGTCGTGCTCCACCCAGCCGTCCTTGGGAAAATACTGCTTGAACTCCTGCTGAGCACGCGCCACCGGCAGACCTTGGGCGCTGAAGACGATGGCACGGCTACTGGTGGTGCCCTGGTCGATGGCGAGCAGGTATTGGGCCATGGGGATCTTTCCTTGTTGGCGTTCTTGTTGTCAGTTTCGAGCCTGCCCCCCATCCCGCCAAGCCTGCACGGCGGATCGTGGGCGATTGATCAGGGCCGGCCGATGTCGGCGAAATGTCCCTGGGTATGGGTCGCCAGGGTGTCGGCCGAGAGTTCCACTTCCAGCCCGCGCCGGCCGGCGCTGACGTGGATGGTGTCGAAGTTGCGGGCGCTGCCGTCGATGAAGGTGCGCAGGCGCTTCTTCTGCCCCAGAGGGCTGATGCCACCCACCAGGTAACCGGTGCTGCGCTGGGCCTGGCCGGGGTCGGCCATCTCGACCTTCTTCACGCCGGCGGCCTGGGCCAGGGCCTTGAGGTCCAGGGTGCCAGCCACGGGGACCACGGCCACCAGCAGTTCGCCCTTCTCGGTAGCGGCGAGCAAGGTCTTGAACACCCGCGCCGGGTCCAGGTTGAGCTTTTCGGCGGCCTCCAGCCCGTAGGAAGGCGCCTTGGGATCGTGGTGGTAGCTGTGCACCTTGTGCTCAGCCTTGGCTTTCTTCAGCAGATCGATGGCGGGAGTCATGTTCGATTGTGAAAATCCTGCGACAGATTCGGCGTACCTTAGCGGAAAAGCGATGATTCCACAGCCCACCGCTATAATCCCGCGCAACACAAGGAGCCAGCATGAACCTGGGCCCGCGCCAACAAGACATCCTCGACCTCGCCCGCGAACGCGGCTACGTCAGCATCGACGAGCTGGCCCAAGCCTTCGCCGTCACCCCGCAGACCATCCGCCGCGACATCAACCAGCTCGCCGAACACGGCCTGCTGCGGCGCACCCACGGCGGCGCCGCCAGCGAGGCATCGAGCATTCAGAACACCGCCTACGCCATGCGCGCCGGGCAGAACCGCGACGAGAAGCAGCGCATCGCCGAGGCGGTGGCCGAGTACATCCCCGACCATGCCTCGCTGTTCATCAATATCGGCACCACCACCGAAGCCATCGCCCGCGCCCTGATGGGCCACAAGGGCCTGAAGGTGATCACCAACAACCTGCACGTGGCCGCGCAACTGGCGGACAAGCCGGACTTCGAAGTCCTGGTGGCCGGCGGCACGGTGCGCAGCGACGGCGGCATCGTCGGCCAGGCGGCGGTGGATTTCATCCAGCAGTTCAAGGTGGACTACGCGCTGGTGGGCATCAGCGGCATCGATGAAGACGGCAGCCTGCTGGACTTCGACTACCAGGAAGTGCGGGTTTCCCGGGCCATCATCGAAAACGCCCGGCAGGTTTTCCTCGCCGCCGACTCCAGCAAGTTCGGCCGCAATGCCCTCGTTCGCCTGGGCTCCATCGCCCTGGTGGACCGCCTGTTCACCGACCACCAGCCCTCCCCCGCGCTGAGTCGCCTGCTGGCCGAGCACAAGGTGCACCTCGAACGGGTCTGACCCAACCTCCCCTGTATGAATTGTCCATGACCACCTGGCGCGAAACCGCGCATCGGGCTGGTCATTTTGTTTGAGCTCATCTAGGCTATTTTCGGAAGTGAACATCTTAAGTTCAGTTTCGACCTTGGTGCCTGCCATGAATCACAACCATTCCCCAATCGCCGAGGTCTATGACCTCGCCATCGTCGGCGGCGGAATCAATGGCGTCGGCATTGCCGCCGACGCGGCTGGCCGGGGCCTGTCGGTGTTCCTCTGCGAGAAGGACGACCTCGCCCAGCACACCTCATCGGCCAGCAGCAAACTGATCCACGGCGGCCTGCGCTATCTGGAACACCACGAATTCCGCCTGGTACGCGAAGCCCTGGCCGAGCGCGAAGTGCTGCTGGCCAAGGCGCCGCACATCGTCAAGCCGCTGCGTTTCATCCTGCCTCACCGGCCGCACCTGCGCCCGGCCTGGATGATCCGCGCCGGCCTGTTCCTCTACGACCACCTCGGCAAGCGCGAGCGCCTGCCCGCCTCCCGCAGCCTGCGCTTCGGCCCCGGCAGCCCGTTGCAGGCGGAGATCACCCGCGGCTTCGAATACTCCGATTGCTGGGTCGACGACGCCCGCTTGGTGGTGCTCAACGCCATGGCCGCCCGCGAGCGCGGCGCCCATGTGCATACCCGCACCCGCTGCGTCAGCGCCCGCCGCAGCAAGGGTCTCTGGCATATCCATCTGGAGCGCGCCGATGGCAGCCTGTTGTCGATCCGCACCCGCGCCCTGGTGAACGCCGCCGGCCCCTGGGTGGCACGCTTCCTCGAAGAGGATCTCAAGCAGACGGCGCCCTACGGCGTGCGCCTGATCCAGGGCAGCCACATCATCGTGCCGCGCCTGCATGACGGTGAGCAGGCCTACATCCTGCAGAACGAGGATCGCCGCATCGTCTTCGCAATTCCCTACCTCGAGCGTTTCACGCTGATCGGCACCACCGACCGCGAATACCACGGCGATCCGGCCCGGGTGGCGATCACCGCCGAAGAAACCCGCTACCTCTTGGACGTGGTCAACCGCCACTTCAAGCGCCAGGTGAGCGAGCAGGACATCCTCCACAGTTATTCCGGCGTGCGTCCCCTGTGCGACGACGAGTCGGACGATCCGTCGGCGGTGACCCGCGACTACACCCTGGCCCTGTCCTCCCACCCCGGCGATGCGCCGCTGCTTTCAGTGTTCGGCGGCAAGCTCACCACCTACCGCAAACTCGCCGAAGCCGCCCTGCAGCAGCTCGCGCCCTGGTTCCCCTTGGCCAAGGGTCCCTGGACCGCCAGTGCGCCGCTACCGGGTGGCGAACAGATGGAAAGCCGCAGCGCCCTGGTGGAAGAGCTCTGCTCCAGCTTCGGCTGGCTGCCCACCCACATCGCCCGGCGCTGGGCCAACCTCTACGGCAGCCGCAGCTGGCACCTGCTGCGCAACGTCCGTGAACTGGCTGACCTCGGCGAACACCTGGGCGCCGGCCTCTATGCACGGGAAGTGGACTATCTCTGCCAGGAGGAATGGGCGACCAGCGCCGAAGACATCCTCTGGCGCCGTACCAAGCTCGGCCTGTTCATGAGCACGGCCCAGCAGGCGCGCCTGGCCCAGTACCTGAAGCACGAACATCCGCGCCGGCCGCGGGCGGATGCGGCCTGAGGTGTACATGTGGGGGCGAATTCATTCGCTAACCGGACCGAAGGTTCGGCCGTGGGTCCCATAGGGGGACGCTGCGCATCCCTTCGCGAATGAATTCGCCCCCACAAGAGCCCCGACGAAATCAGGCGCCGACAGTGATCACAGCTGCGCCACATGCCCCTCGGCACGACGATGGGCCATCAGGCGCTGCACCACCTCATCCGGCCAGTGGATGAGCTGGCCACCCAAGCCCATGATCATCAGCAGTGCCGGATCGCGCTCGCGCCCCACGCTCTGGTACGCCAGACGCACCTCACCCAGGTCGACGGTTTCCGTCGGCACGGTCACATCACAGCGAGCGTTGGCGAAAGCAAATGAAGGCAGGCCACAAATGAGCGCGGCGAGCAGGATCAGCACACGCATGTTGGAAATCCAGAGCGCAAAACCCCAGTCGAACGCAATTCTGATGAATTCCTGCCGTTCGCTCTGCCACAGAACGGTGACAGTTTGATGATCAGCGCCGAACGGTCATTGCCAGGCCCGGGGAAGCGACCGGCGCGGCCGCCTCCCCAATGCCAGTCTCAGGCGCCGACCTGGCGCACGGGAGCGTGGCTGCGCTGCGCAGTTTCCCAATTGGCCGCCAGCCCCACGGGCATTTCCTCGGGGGCCAGGGGCCTGCGGCCACGCACCAGGTCCGAGGCGCGTTCGGCGAGCATGATGGTGGGTGCGTTGAGGTTGCCGTTGGGCTCGGTGGGGAAGACCGACGAGTCGATCACCCGCAGCCCCTGGATGCCACGCACGCGCAGCTCGGAATCCACCACCGCCATGTCGTCCTCGCCCATGCGGCAGGAGCCGCAGGGGTGCATGGTGCTTTCCATGTTGGCGCGCACGAAGGCGTCGATTTCCTCGTCGGTCTGCACGTGCGGACCAGGCGCCAGTTCCTCGCCACGGAAACGGTCCATGGCCGGCTGGCCAATGATCTCGCGGGTCAGGCGCACGCAGCGGCGGAAGCCCTCGCGGTCCTCTTCGCTCTCCAGGTAGTTGAAGCGGATCTCCGGGTGCTGGTACGGGTCAGCCGACAGTGCGTGGACATGCCCCCGGCTCTTCGGCTTGTTGGGGCCGGTCAGTACCATGAAACCATGGCCCTTGAACGGCTTGTCACCGTCGTAGCGCATCGCTGCCGGCAGAAAGTGGAACTGGATGTCCGGCCAGCGCAGCCCCTTCTCGGAACGAATGAAACCGCCCGCTTCGAAGTGGTTGCTGGCGCCCAGGCCATCCTTGAACAGCAGCCAGCGCAAGCCGATCAGTGCCTTGCCCCACAGGCTCATCTTGCCGTTGAGGGTGACAGGCTCCTTGCAGGCGTACTGGATGTAGATCTCCGAGTGGTCCTGGAGGTTTTCGCCCACACCCGGCAGGTCGTGACGGACCTCGATGCCAGCCTTCTTCAAGACCGCCGCCGGGCCGATGCCGGAACGCTGCAGCAGGTGCGGCGAGCCGATGGGACCGGAAGACACCAGCACTTCGCGATTGCACTGCACGACATGGGTCTGGCCACCCTGGTCGTACTCCACGCCCACGGCACGCTTGCCATCGAGGATGATGCGTCGGGTCATGGCGTGGGTGACGACGGTCAGGTTGGGGCGCTCCATGGCCGGGCGCAGGTAGGCGTTGGCGGTGGACCAGCGCACGCCGTCCTTCACCGTCATGTGCATGGCGCCGAAGCCTTCCTGCATGTAGCCATTGCAGTCGTCGGTCTTGATGTAGCCAGCCTCGGCGCCGGCCTCCACCCAGGCACCGTACAGGGGGTTCTGCATGTTGTTGCCGTTGTTGGTGGAAAGCGGGCCGCTGTCGCCGCGATAGTCGTCACCACCGAACTTGTAGGTCTCCGCCCGCTTGAAGTACGGCAGGCAGTTCCGATAGCCCCAGTTCTTCGCACCCAGGCTTTCCCACTCGTCGAAGTCGTAGGCGTGGCCACGGATGTAGACCAGGCCGTTGATGGAGGACGAACCACCCAGCACCTTGCCGCGCGGGCAATGCAGGCGGCGGCCATCCAGGTGTGGCTCGGCCACGGTCTCGTAGCGCCAGTTGTACTTCTTGGTGTTCATCGGGATGGAGAAGGCGCTGGGCATCTGGATCAGCACACTGCGATCGCTGCCGCCGAATTCCAGGACCAGGGCCGAAGTGCCGGCATCCTCGGTCAGGCGGTTGGCCAGGACGCAGCCAGCCGAACCGGCGCCGATGATGATGTAGTCGTAGCGCTTATTCATTGCTGTAGCCCTTTGCGGTGAGGTCCAGAACCTCGACGTTGCGTTCGTTGCCCTTTGGGTAGGCGCCCCAGCCCAGGCGGGCGGCCATTACGCGGGTCAGCACGTAGTGCACCACCCCGGCCAGAAGGCAGGACGGCAGGGATGCGGTGGCGAAGGTAAAGAAGGTGGTGTTGGCCAGGGTCTGCGGGTTGAACACCACCACGTAGATGACGAAGCCCGCGACCAGCGCCACCAGGGCTGCCGGGTTGAACCCGCGCCAGAAGTGGAACGGCGACCGCTCATCCTCGCTGTAGAGGTGGCGCAGGTTCAGGCGCTGGCGGCGGAGGAAGAAGTAGTCGGCGATGCCGATACCTGCCAGGGTGCTGTTCAGGGCCGAGGTCCAGACCAGGAAGATGAAGAAGCCGTCATAGATGCCCGGGGCGAACAGCACGATCAGTGCCGGGATCAGGCAGAACAGCACCACCAGCCATTCCCAGCTCATGTCCCGCAACTTCTGCCCGACCACCTGACGCAGGCCGACGATGGAGGTATAGAGGATGTTCACCATGCTGGTGACGTTGGCGAAGGCCACGAAGCCCAGGGCGATGACGCCGAAGGTCAGGCCGCCGATGCGAGTCATCCACACCGTCGGGTCGCTGTCGCCCAGCGCGGCGGCGGCCAGCAGGCCCACCACTTCGCCAAGGGCGGCGGCGCCGAAGATGCCGATGATGTTCGGCCAGAATGAGGTGCGCTGGTTCTTCGACAGGCGCGCCAGGTTGCCCACATAGGGCCACCAGGAGAAGCCCGCGGCCATGTTCACTTCGACGGCGATCATGAAGTTGACCCGTTTGTCGTCGAACGGCGCATCCAGCGCGGGCATGGCCATCAGTTCGGAGAAGGCGTGCTCGCTGAGGATCATGTAGAACATCACGCCCATGATCACCACCAGGGCCGGCGCCACGATGGTGTTGAACACCTTGATCGAGGTGGGCCCCTTGGCGACCACGAAACCGGTCAGGACGATGGCGAAGAAGCCCGACGCCAATACCAGCCAGCCGTTGGCGTCGGCCTTGTGCTCCGACACGAGACCGGTCAGGCCATCGATGGAGCGGCCGAACATCAGTCCCAGCACTGCCAGCCAGCCCATGGTGAGGAACACCACTGCCAGCACATAGACCAACCGGCTACCGTTGCCGCCGAACATGCTGCGCAGGAAAGTGAACTGCTCGGTGCCGTACTTGCCGCAGGGTACACAGGTGGCGAAGGTGGTCAGCAGCACCCCGAGAATGTTACCGATGATGATGGCGGCGATGCCCTGCATCGGCCCGACGAAAAGCGCCGTGGCACCACCAATGAGGAAGGCCCAGGTGGCGATGGCCAGGGCGGAGTTGGCGTAGGTGAATTCCCAGAAGCCCCACATGCGTTCCGAGGGGAGGAGCGGCGTATCGCCCCGCTCGGCTTCCAGGCTGTGATTGACGGGTTCGTGACGGGTCATGGCTCAGTACCCCCAGAGGTAGAAGCCGACGACCAGAACCAGCGTCATCAGGATGGTTGCTATGTAGTCGACGGCGTTCAGCGCCCCCGGCCACTCTCTGCTTGATTCCAGCTGTTCGTAGACGCGTATGCGCCTTTCCAGTTCTTGCGCACGCTCGATATCAGGTTGGCTGTTCATCTGGGCATCACCTCTAGGGGTTCTTGTTCTTGAAATTCGATGCATCCCGGCCAATCAGGGCCGCCGCCCGAAGGCGACGGCACACCAGCGCCCAGCTCCTCAGGGCAGTGTGATCCACACGGCTTTGGTTTCCAGCAGGTAATCCAGTTGTTCCGACCCGAGGTCCTTGCCGTAGCCCGACTGCTTGTAGCCGCCGAAGGGCATGGAGGGATCGAGGGTGCTGTGGGCATTGACATAGACGGTGCCCGCACGCAGTCGCGGGATCAGGCTGTGGACCCGCCCAAGGTCGTTGGAATAGAGCGCCGCGGCCAGGCCGAAGAGCGAATCGTTGGCCAGGGCCAGCGCTTCTTCTTCGTCGTCGAAGGGCGCGGTCACCAGCACCGGGCCGAAGATTTCCTCCTGGACGACGCGCATGTCATTGCGGCAGTTGGCGAAGACGGTCGGCTGGACGAAGAAGCCGGAGCCGTCGACCGGCTCGCCACCGTAATACAGCTCCGCACCTTCGGCCTTGCCGGTCTCGATGTACTCCAGCACGCGCTGCTGTTGCTGACGCGACACCATGGGGCTGATGAAGCAGTCCGGGTCCAGGCCGGGGGCGATCTTCAGCGTTGCGGTGTAGTCCGCCAGCTCCTTCAGGAACTCGGCGTAGACGCTGCGATGGACATAGGCACGGGTGCCGGCGTCGCAGACCTGGCCGGAGTTGAAGAACACACCGTTGGCCACTGCCTGGGCCGCCGCCTTGATATCGGCATCGGCGAAGACGATCACCGGCGACTTGCCGCCCAGTTCCAGGGTCAGGCGCTTCATCTGGTCCATGGCCGCCTTGCCGACGGAACAGCCCACCGGGGTCGATCCGGTGAAGCTGAGCTTGTCGATGCCCGGATGGCTGGACATAGCCGCACCGACCACGCTGCCGCGCCCGGTGACGATGTTCACCACGCCATCGGGGATGCCCGCCTCCTGCACCAGTTCGGCAAAACGCAGGGCCGACAGGGAGGTCAGCTCGGCCGGCTTCACCACCACTGTGCAGCCCACCGCCAGCGCCGCGCCCAGCTTCCAGGCCATGGTCTGCAGCGGGAAGTTCCAGGGGACGATGACGCCCACCACACCGACCGGCTCCTTGCGGGTGTATGCCAGGTAGTTGCCGGGCAGCGACGGTTCCACGGTGCGGCCATGAATCTTGCTGGCCCAGCCGGCGAAGTAGCGAAAGGTGTCGATGGTGCCCTGGATATCCACAACCCGCGCCTGGGCGACCGACTTGCCCATGTCGATGGATTCGATCTCCGCCAGTTCATCGGCGTTGGCTTCGATCAGGTCAGTCAGGCCGTGCAGCAGGCGTTCCCGCTCCAGGGGTTTGAGTTGGCTCCAGGCGCCGCCATCGAACTGCGCGCGAGCGGCCTGCACGGCACGCTCCAGATCGTCCGCGGTGCCCATGGGGATGCGGGTGAGCACGCCGCCGGTGGACGGCTCGATCACCTCGGCGCTGTCAGCCGACTCCAGCCAGGCACCGCCGACGAACATTTTCTGGGACTTGCCGAGAAAGCGCTGGGTCGCCTCGGATACACCGAATTTCTGCAGATAGTCTTTAACCTTGATGTCCACTCTCTTTTCCTCCTGACCTATCAGCGGTTACGGGCGCGTTCGTGAAAGATGAAGCCGATGCTGTTCATCAGCAGTTGCGCCGCGAGGATCGAGGTGGCGCCGGTGGGGTCGTAGGCCGGTGCGACCTCCACCAAGTCCATGCCGACTACCCGGCCCTGGCTGCGTTTGGCCAGCGCCTGGATGATTTCCAGCACCTCGTAGTAGAGGAAGCCACCGTGGCTGGGGGTACCGGTGCCAGGGGCGATGGACGGGTCGAAACCGTCGATGTCGATGGTGATGTAGTAGTCCAGGCCTTCCGGGATCTTCGCCATAACACCTTCGGTGCCCAGGCGGCGCACGTCGCGCACCGACAGGATCTGCGAACCGGCAGCGCGGGCGGCGTCGTAGTCATCGCGGTTGGAAGACGACACGTTGCGGATGCCCATCTGGGTCATGCCGACGATGTGGTCCAGCTCGGACGCGCGGCGCAGCGGGTTGCCGTGGCCGTAACGCACGCCGTGGCGCTCGTCGACGAAGTCCAGGTGGGCATCGAAATGCACGATATGGATGGGCGCGTGACCCTCGAAGGCCTTGATCACCGGAGCATGGATCGAGTGGTCGCCGCCCAGCACCACCGGCATGGCACCGGATTGGAGGATCTTGCGTACGGCGAATTCGATGTTGTCGTTACTGCTGGCCATGTCGGTGTGGACGATGTCCGCATCGCCGACATCCACCATGCGTACCTGGTCTTCGGTCAGGTACAGGGCATCGTCTTCGTGGTCGTAGGCGCCGGAATGGCCGAAGGAGAACAGCGTGGATGCCTCGCGAATGCTGCGCGGTCCGAAACGTGCCCCGGAGCGCCACTGGGTGCCCATGTCATTGGGCGCGCCGAGCACGGCGACATCGGCGTTTATGGCATCCCAATCGGTACAGATCGGGGACTTTGCGAACGTGCAGTGACCTACGAAAGGCAGGTTCAACCGTCCGGATTCATAAGCATTCTTCGACATCGTGGTGCGCCTCGCTTCTTGTTTTCTGTCGTCGGCGAACCGGCTTGGAATTCGCCGTTGCAGCGAACATAGGCGCAGACTTATTTTGTAAAAATGCCAAACATCAGATGCTCATATCGCAGATAACGATGTAATTCGCCGAGCGGGAGGCCCACGTGATCCAGTTGCACGATGTCGACCTGAAGCTGCTTCGGGTCTTCGCCACGATCGTCAAATGCGGGGGCTTTTCCGCTGCCCAGGCGGCCCTGAATGCCGGTCAGTCCACCATCAGCGAACAAATGAGCCACCTGGAGACCCGCCTCGGGGTCAAGCTCTGCCAGCGCGGCCGCAGTGGCTTCCGCCTGACCGAGCAGGGTGTGGCCATCCACGAGGCGACCCAGCGCCTGTTGTCGGCGGTGGAGACCTTCTGCATGGACGCCGACGTGCTCAAGCAGCGCATCAGCGGCAAGCTCAACCTCGGCATCATCGACAGCACCCTCACCGATCGCGCCTCCCCCCTGCCCCGTGCCACCCAGCGCTTCGTCTCCCGTGGTCACGACGTGCACCTCAGCGTCTACGTCGGTAGCCCGGCGGAGCTGGAAGAGCGGGTGCTGGATAACCGGCTGCACCTGGCCATCGGTCACTTTCCGGCGAAAATTCCCGGCCTCGACTACTCGCCGCTGTACCAGGAGGCGCTGGGGCTGTATTGCGGGCGTCACCACCCGCTGTTCGCCAGCAACCTGACCGGGCAGGCGCTGCACGAGGCCATTGCCGCAAGCCGCATCGCGGTACGCGGCTACATGCAGCAGTACGACCTCGACGTGCTCGGCGTGAGCAAGGCGGCGGCCACCGTGGACAACATCGAGGCCCTGGCGATCCTGGTGATCTCGGGCGCCTACATCGGCCTGCTTCCGGCGCACGTCGCCGAGCAGTGGGTCAGCACCCGCGAGATGCGGCACCTGCCCATCTCCGGGGACCAACTGGAATCGCCGTTCGACGTGATCACCCGTCGCGGCGCGGCGCCACCGATCCTCCGAGCCTTCCTCGAAGACCTGACCGCCTGTTCCGGTGGTCTGACCAAGGGCTGACCAGCCAGCAGGCGAATTCCCCATGCGCATACACGTCACCTTCATCGACCGCGTCGGCATCACCCAGGAAGTCCTCGCCCTGCTGGGTAGTCGCAACCTCAACCTCGAAGCCGTGGAGATGATTCCGCCGAACGTCTACATCGACGCCCCCACCCTCGGTCCGGAGGTGCTGGAAGAACTGCGCGAAGCGTTGCACGGGGTGCAGGGCGTGCAGGCGGTAACGGTGGTGGACATCCTCCCCGGCCAGCGCCGCCGCCTGCAGCTCGACGCGCTGCTCGCCGCCGTCAGCGACCCGCTGCTGGCGGTGGACGCCAGCGGCCACGTGCTACTGGCCAACCCTTCGCTGGTCAGCCTCTACGGCCGCGACCCGACGGGCGAGCCCCTGTCGAACCTGTTCGATGACCCGGGCCTGGCGCAGACCCTGATCGAGCGGAGCTTCCGCCTGCCCATGTGCGAAGTGGCGCTCAAGGGCCTGGCCCTGCTGCTGGATGCCACCCCCATCACGGGCGCTGCGGACGCCGGGGCGCAGGACCTGGCCGGTAGCCTGCTGACGCTCTACCCGCCAAGCCGCATCGGCTCGCGCCTGGCCTCCCTGCGCCCGGAAAGCGGCGAAGGGCTGGAAACCCTGCTGGGCAAGTCGGCGCCCCTGAAGCAGCTCAAGGCGCGCCTGCACAAGGTCGCCCGGCTGGACGCACACCTGCTGATTCGCGGCGAAACCGGCACCGGCAAAGAACTGGTGGCCCGTGCCTGCCACGCCCTGAGCGATCGCAAGGATGCGCCCTTCCTGGCGCTGAACTGCGCGGCGCTGCCGGAGAGCCTGGCCGAAAGCGAACTCTTCGGTTACTCGGCTGGCGCCTTCACCGGCGCCCAGCGCGGCGGCAAGCCCGGCCTGCTGGAGCTGGCCGATGGCGGCACGGTGTTCCTCGACGAAGTGGGCGAGATGTCCCCTTACCTGCAAGCCAAGCTGCTGCGTTTTCTCAGCGACGGTTGCTTCCGCCGGGTCGGCGGCGACCGTGAAGTCCATGTGAACGTCCGCGTCCTCGGCGCCACCCACCGGGACCTGGAAGGCATGGTCGGCGCCGGAACTTTCCGTGAGGACCTGTTCTACCGCCTCAACGTACTCAGCCTGGAGGTCCCGCCCCTGCGCGATCGCGGCCAGGACATCCTCCTGCTCGCCGGGCGTTTCCTCGACCAGGCCTGCGCGCAGATCCAGCGACCACCCTGCCAGCTGGCCCCGGCCACCTACCCGCTGCTGCTGGGCAATCGCTGGTCGGGCAACGTGCGCCAATTGCAAAACGTCATATTCCGCGCCGCCGCCATCAGCGAAGGCGACCGGATCGACTGCGACGACCTCGAACTCGCGGGCACCGCATTGGGCCCGCAGCAGGCCGATTCCCTGGAAGTCACCAGCCTGGAAGACGCCGTGCAGGGGTTCGAGAAGAACCTGCTGCAGCAACTCTTCACCGCCTACCCCTCCACCCGGCAGCTCGCGGCGCGGCTGAACACCTCCCACACCGCCATCGGACAGCGGCTGCGCAAGTACGGCATTTCCCGCTAGGGCGGGCGTGGGGCAACCTCTCCTGCAGGGTCGAATTCATTCGACATTGTAGGAGCGAGCTTGCTCGCGAATTTCGCGAGCAAGTTCGCTCCTACAGTTCATCCCCCGGTTCGAATCCGTTCCACTGGAGCGATTTCGCTCCAATTCCTCCAAAGCCCCGGCTTCCGGGGCTTTCCTCATTCAGAGCAGCTGAAAGACTCTTTCCGGAGTGGAGCGATATCGCTCCATGGAAAAGCCTGACCAGGTGCCAACAAGCACTCAAGCCGTTGATATTCAAGGGCTTTAAGGAGTTGGCACCCCGCTTGCTCTTGTTCCATCAGCCGAGCCAACCGCTCGGGACCCAACCTGATAACAAGAGGAAGCTCCATGACCACTCTGCGTTTTACTCCCGAGCACGAATGGCTGCGCGTCGAACCCAACGGTGAAGTCACCGTCGGCATCACCAGCTTCGCCCAGGAAGCGCTGGGCGATGTGGTGTTCGTGCAGTTGCCCGATACCGGTATTTACGAGCAAGGCGCCGAAGTGGCCGTGCTGGAATCGGTGAAAGCCGCCAGCAACATCACCATGCCGCTGGATGGCGAGGTGATCGAAGTGAACCAGGCACTCGCCGACACCCCCGAGCTGGTCAACGAAGCGCCGATGGACGACGGCTGGTTCTTCCGCATCCGTCCGAACAGCCCCGAAGCCGTCGCCAGCCTGATGGATCAGGCCGGCTATGACGCGTTCCTCGCCGACCACGCCTGACCGGAGGAACCGCCATGAGCCTCGCCCAATTCCCCCTGGACACGCGCAACGAGTTCGTCCCGCGCCACATCGGTCCTCGTGGGGTCGACACCGACGCCATGCTGGACCTGCTCGGCTTCGACAGCCTGGAGGCGATGATCGCCAGCGTGGTGCCCGACAGCATCAAGGACACCAGCGTGCTCGACCTGCCGGCCGGCCAGGGCGAGGCCGAAGCCCTCGCCGCGATCAAGGCCATCGCCGCGAAGAACCAGCTGTTCAAGAACTACATCGGCCAGGGCTACTACCCCTGCCACACC
>NZ_JBHZGM010000015.1:0-117436 GCF_043392685.1 Metapseudomonas phytobenefica
AGTGTCCTGGAGGGGGTGAACAACCGCATCAAGGTGATCAAACGCATGGCCTATGGCTTTCGGGACTCGGCCTACTTTTTCCTGAAAATCAAGGCCGCCTTCCCCGGGAAAGCGCGATGAACCTTTTCTTTTTGCGGCAAGTGCGATACCAATCCTCAGCGCCACTGCTGCAGCGACTCCTTGGCCACCTGGTTCAGTGGCTCGGCGAGCAGGCCGGTGGGCGACAAGCTCACCGAATAGACCGCGCCATCGGCCATGGGCAGATAGGTCACCCGCTGCGCCTCGGGCACGAAAAGGAAGAAGTCGCGCTGAGCCATACGCAGCCAGCGCCAGAAGTCGACGCCGTAAGGGCTGCTCGCCAGTTGCGCGCGCGGATGCTGGGCCAGGTTCTGCTGTTCGATGGCGAGAAAGCGGCCCGACAGGCGCTCCAGCCGATACCCCGGCTGCAGCCCCAGCAGGTTGCCCAGTCCTTTCCACTTGAGCAGCCGCGCATCCAGTTGCCAGAGGTCGCCATCGAGCAACACCTCGCGCTCGACAGCCCCTTCCAGCAAGGTGACTTCATAGCGCTGCGGACCGAGGGATTTGAAGCTCAGGGTCACCAGCGGCCGGTCTTCGGGAAGCGCGTCGTAACTCCACAGGTCCCGGGCGACCAGCGCCACCAGCAACGCCAGCGCCAGGAACGCGAGGCCGCAGGTGCCACGAAGCCAGCCGAGAAACCAGCTGCGGTCGAAGAGGATGCGTCCGGCCACGACCGCGACCAGCACTGCCAGCAGGGCGGTTGCCCAGGCCAGGCCGTCATACTGCATGGAGCCCATTCCTTATGCGTGAAAATGCCGGCATTATGCGCAACTCCCCCCGCCGCAGCCACAAGCCACGCGGCAGTTGTAGACACGGACCTCGTTTTCCATGCCAATCCCCTTCGAGCTGGCGGTCGATCCCGCCACCCTGGCGATTCTCGCCGCTGTTGCCTTCCTTGCCGGATTCATTGACGCCATCGCCGGCGGCGGCGGCCTGCTGACCATCCCCGCCCTGCTCACTGCCGGTCTGCCACCCCACCTGGTGCTGGGCACCAACAAGCTCTGCGCCACCTTCGGATCGGCCACGGCGAGCTACACCTTCTATCGGCGCAAGTTGTTCGACCCGTCGAAATGGCGCAATGCGCTGCTCGCCACCGCCATCGGCGCAGCCTTGGGCGCGGTGATTGCCCACTGGCTGCCCGCCGCCTGGCTCAACCAGATGCTGCCGGTGGTGGTATTCGGCTGCGGCCTCTACCTGCTGTTCGGCAAGACGCCGGATGTCCAGCACAATGAGGACGCGCCCATCGCCCGCGGCCGTCAGTGGCCCCAGGGGCTTGGCCTTGGTTTCTACGACGGTGTCGCCGGCCCCGGCACCGGGGCTTTCTGGACGGTCAGCAGCCTGCTGCTCTATCCCCTGGACCTGGTCCGTGCAAGCGGCGTTGCCCGCAGCATGAACTTCGTCAGCAACGCCATGGCACTGGTGGTGTTCATCGCCGCCGGCCAGGTGGCCTGGGCGCTGGGCATCAGCATGGGCATCGCGCTGATGGCAGGCGCCTTCCTTGGCGCGCGCACCGCCATCACCGGCGGCGCCAAGTTCATCCGTCCGGTATTCATCATGGTGGTGCTGGCGCTGACCGCGCGCCTAGTGTGGCAGCACTGGATCGGCTAGGCCGAGGCGCCGCGCCACATAGAGGTCGATGAGGTAACGCGCGATGGAGCGCTGCGCCGGCAAGGGTGGCAGCGCATCCACGGGGAACCAGCGGGCGTCTTCGATCTCGCCCGGTTGCGGCACGATCTCCCCGCTGCGGTACTCGGCATGGAAACCCAGCATCAGCGAATGCGGGAACGGCCAATTCTGGCTGGCGATGTACTGGATGTTGCCGATTTCCACACCCACCTCTTCCCGCACCTCGCGCACTACGCAGTCTTCCACCGACTCACCCGGCTCGACGAAGCCGGCCAGGGTGCTGTAGACGCCGGTGACGAAGCGCGGCGAGCGCGCCAGCAACAGCTCGTCGCCGCGACTGACCAGCACGATCATGCTCGGCGAAAGGCGCGGATAGTGGTGGACCTCGCAGCTCGGGCAACGCATCGCGCGCTCACCCGCGACCCGCTCCATGCGCTGCCCGCAGCTGCCGCAGAAGCGGTGCTGGTCCGCCCAGGTACCGATCTGGCTGGCGTAGCCGAGCATGCGGAAGATATCCGGATCGCCCTGTAGCATGACCTGGCGCAGCCCCTGCCAGAAGCAGCCAGCCACTTCAGCCGGATGGGCCAGCTCCAGCAGGTAGACCGGCTCGCCGTCGAAATGGCCAATACCATGCTCGGCCAGCACCGGCAGCTCCTGGCGCTTCAACCACTCACGGGGAAAGAGCACGCCGTTGCTGTCGGAAAGGAACTGTTGACGGCAATGGGCCACGACCCAGCCGCCGGGCGTGGAGACATCCAGAAGCCCCGATTGCCAGCGTTCACCCGCCATCTCAGGCCGCCACCGGCAGGCCCAGGGCCCGCACACTATTGGCCGCCAGGTCGAGCACGTCGGACTGGAAGCCGCGACGCATGCCGGCGCCGCCTTCAAGGTAGTACTCAAGGCTGGTCAGGGCATCGGCCAGGGTTTCCAGCATCTGCTCCGACGGCATCCCCGATGCTTCCAGCATTTGCCGCTGGATGTACTCGCCGCAGGCGCCCACCAGGGCCGCTGCGCGTTCCTGGCCGAGGAACCAGAGCCCGCCACGAACCGCTTGCAGGCTCACCGGCACATTGGCCAGATGCGGTTTTTCACCGTTGGATTCCAGGTAGGCGGTGATGGCGCGCTTGGCCAGTGCCAGGCCGGCCTGGGCTTCGTCGAGCACCACGATGCGCGCTTCGGCCAACTGGTGGTTGGCGAAGGATTCGGCCTCGTGTCCCGCTTCGACCAACGGGCGCACACCACGGCGCTCGCCGCTGTCCAGGCCGGCCACCATGCCTTCGACGTAAAGTACGGCGTCGGCCAGTTTCAGCAACTCGTTGGCGTCCACCGGTGAGCCCGAGCCCCAGGCAGCGACCAGCGGCAACTGCACCTGCAGGGCATTGCCAGGAGAATTCAGCCCGACCATCACCAGGGTCTTGGCCAGCTTGCCCAGCAGGGCATGGAGACTCCCGAACGACTCACTGGGCGCGGTGCCGCGCTCGATGAGGTCGATCAGGTCCTTGACGCTATTCAGTTCCTCGAAGATGGCCGAGGACAGCGAGCGCATCACCGACTGACCGGGGCCGGACAGGCGCTGGTATTCCTCCTCCAGGAGCTGATCGGTGAAGGGTAGCGAAGTCATCCCGAAGACTTCGCGCAACTCGCGGGAACGCGGCCCCTGGCTGTCGGCCAGGGCCACGAGGTAGAGGAGTTCCTTCTGCAGGCTGCGTGGCACCTCGTAGGCTGCGTTGCCCAGCAGCAGCTTGAGTTCACGGTCCACGCGGGAGAACAGCTGCTTGCGCGACTTGCGAGGGAGCAGTTGGCCATCCAACTGCGCTTCGATAGCCGCGGCGCCGATCCAGCCCAGGCGTCCGCGAGGCTGATCGGCGTACAGACGCCCGATGCCGCCCAGGGCACGCTCCATCGTACGCAGCGCGCTCGGCACCTTCTGGCCGCGGAGGAATCCGAGCAGGCCCTGCTGGTAGGCCTGACGGAAACGCCGCCCCAGCGCTACGACATCGACGCCTTCCGGCAGGGCGGACGCCGGTGCCTGGCGCGACAGATCCAGGCGCACGCTGAAGAAATAGCTCTCCGGCAGCGGCGGCTGGCCACCGGCCTGACGCAGGTCGTTGATCGCCGGCAGCAGCAGTTCGGGCATTTCCTGCCGATGCACGTCGAGGTTTTCCAGGTAGCGGCGCAGCACATGCAGTGCATTGCTCAGGGCCGCCAGTTGGACATCGCGTTCCTCGCCAGCGCCGGCGGGAATGTCGGTGGCCTGGTCGAGCAGCTCCTGGGCCAGCAGTTCGGCGCCGGCCAGTTCGATCAGATTGAGCGTGCCACGCACCTGGTGCATGGCTTCCACGGCCTGCTGCAGCAGGCCGCCGTTATGGCGCTCGGCAATGAACTGCTCGAGGCTATGTTCCGCCTGCTCCATGGTGGCGAACAGCTCATCGCGCACCAGACCCAGCGAAGTGACTCCAGTGACCATGCCTCAATGCGCCTCCCGCGCGTGTGTGCGGTACCGCATCAGTCAGCGAACTCTGGCTTCTGCTTGCTCATGTGGGCCGCCATCGCCACACGCAGATCGGCCGATTGCAGCATGGCCGCGTTCCAGGTGGCGATGTACTCGAGACCATCATCCACCCGATGGTCGCGCATGTAACGGATCATTTCCTTGGTGCCGCGCACCGCGATGGGCGACTTGGCGGCGATCTGACGGGCGATACCGAACACACCGTCGAGCAGCGCATCCTGGTTCTCGAAGGTGCGGTTCACCAGCCCCAGGCGCTGGGCCTCTTCGCCATCGATGGTGCGGCCGGTGTAGGCCAGCTCGCGCATCATGCCGTCGCCGATGATGCGCGGCAGGCGCTGCAGGGTGCCGACGTCGGCGGCCATGCCGATGTCGATTTCCTTGATGGAGAATTGCGCATCGCCGGTGGAATAGCGCATGTCGCAGGCCGAAATCAGGTCGATGGCGCCGCCCAGGCAGTAGCCCTGGATGGCCGCGATAACCGGTTTGCTGCAGTTGTCGACGGCGTTGAACGAGGCCTGCAGTTCGAGAATCTTGCGGCGCAGCGCGCGCGCGTTGCGGCCGGCATCAGGGCCCAGCTGGGCACCGACCGAGGCCAGCATCATCAGGTCGATGCCGGAGGAGAAATGCTTGCCCGCGCCGGAAAGCACCACCACCCGTACTTCGTCGTTGTCCTCGATCTCGCGGAAGATCTCGACGATTTCCTTCCAGAAATCCGCGTTCATCGCGTTGATCTTTTCCGGACGGTTGATCTGCACATGGGCGATCTTGTCTGCCAACTCTACACGGAAGGCTTTGTAATCAGGCACGGGTCAGTCCTCGGCGTGCGCCATAGAAATGGTGTCAATCAGGAAGCCCGGCAACTATAACAAGCACAAGGTAAATGTCGATGCCGCCCACTGTGACGCAGGCCACGCCCCCCGCAATTGCCACTTCACCTGGAAAAGCCGGCTTAAACGCTTGATCTAGTTGGACCAGGCTGGCACCTTCCCTGCGCCTTCCAATCACCACCAACCCAGGGAAAATCTCGATGCCCGCCACACCTGCCGCGGCCCTCGGCCGCAATTTCCTCGGCCATTCGCCGCAGTGGTACAAGCTGTCAATCATCGCCTTCGTGATACTGAACCCGCTGGCGCTCTGGACGCTGGGGCCGGTAGTGACGTCGTGGATGCTGGTGGGCGAGTTCATCTTCTCCCTGGCCATGGCGCTCAAGTGCTATCCGCTGCTGCCCGGCGGGTTGCTGGTGGTCGAAGCGCTGCTGCTCGGCCTGGCGACGCCCGAGGCGGTATATGGGGAGCTGCTGCACAACTTCCCGGTCATCCTGCTGCTGATGTTCATGGTGGCGGGCATCTACTTCATGCGGGACCTGCTGCTCCTGGTGTTCTCCCACCTGTTGCTCGGCGTGCGCAGCAAGACGTTGCTGGCGCTGATGTTCTGCATGCTGGCGGCCTTTCTCTCGGCCTTCCTCGATGCGCTGACGGTGACCGCGGTGATCATCAGCGTCTGCCTGGGTTTCTACGCCGTCTACCACCGCGTGGCCTCGGGCAAGGGCGCGCACGAAGACCACAGCCCGGACTCCGACAGCGAGATCGCCGGCACCAGCCGCGAGGATCTGGACACCTTCCGCGCCTTCCTGCGCAGCCTGCTGATGCATGCCGCCGTGGGCACGGCACTGGGCGGCGTCTGCACCCTGGTGGGCGAACCTCAGAACCTGCTGATCGGCCACGAAGCCGGCTGGCATTTCAAGGACTTCTTCCTGCATATGGCGCCGGTGTCCATGCCGGTACTGGCGGCCGGACTGCTGACCTGCGTGCTGCTGGAGAAGCTGCGCTGGTTCGGCTATGGCGCGGAGCTGCCAGACAACGTGCGCCACATACTGGCGGAGTTCGCCGAGAAAGAAAGAGCGCAGCGCACCCTGAGCCATCGCATGCAACTGATGGTCCAGGGCGCCGCGGTGGTGCTGCTGATCGTCTGTCTTGCGCTGCATGTGGCCGAGGTCGGCCTGATCGGCCTGCTGGTCATCGTGCTGATCACCAGCTTCAACGGCATCACTGACGAACATCAGATCGGCCGGGCCTTCCAGGACGCCCTGCCCTTCACCGCGCTGCTGGTGGCCTTCTTCGCGGTCGTGGCGGTGATCCAGCAACAGCACCTGTTCACGCCGATCATCCACGCGGTACTGGCCCTGCCGCTGGAACAGCAGCCGGGCATGCTGTTCATCGCCAACGGCCTGCTATCGGCCATCAGCGACAACGTCTTCGTCGCCACCATCTACATCACGGAAGTGAAGAACGCGCTGCAGGCCGGGAACATGACCCGCGAGCACTTCGATACCCTGGCAGTGGCCATCAACACCGGCACCAACCTGCCCAGCGTCGCCACGCCCAATGGCCAGGCCGCCTTCCTGTTCCTGCTCACCTCGTCCATCGCACCGCTGGTGCGCCTGTCCTACGGGCGCATGGTGTGGATGGCCCTGCCCTACACCATTGTGATGGGCGTGCTCGGCTGGTGGGCCGTCAGCTACTGGCTCTGAGGGCCGCCTCCGCCTGCACCCGATTGCGCCACTGGCGCCAGCTGTACAGCGGAATGCCGGCCATCAGCACGAGGAAGCCCCAGAAGATGGCCTGCTCGCCGGTGCCGTACAGGGCCCAGATGGAATAGACGAAGCCCAGCACGCCGATGACCACCAGGCGGCCCCGCTCAGGCTCGGAGAAATCACCGGGCTGCACCGCCAGCTGCTGCAGCAGCGCGGCGGTGCAGAAGGCGTAGGGCACGACGCCGGTCATGGTGCCGAGCAGGATGATCACGTTGAACACGTCCACCAGGTCGCCCTGGCCATCGATCAGCACCAGTGCGGTGACCAGCACGCCGGAAACCAGCAGGCCATGGGCGGGTACGCCGTACTTGTTGGTCTGCGCCAGGGACTCGGGCATCAGCCCGTCACGAGCGGTCGCCATGGGGATCTGCCCCTGCAGCAGCACCCAGCCATTGAGCGCGCCAAGGCAGGCGATCACCGCGCCCGCCGCCACCAGGTGATAGCCCCACTCCCCCACCAGCACCCGCGCCGCGTCGGCGAAGGGGGCGGTGGAACGTGCCAGCTCATCGGGAGGCAGCACCCCCTGCACCGCGGTAATGGAAAGGATGTACACCGCGGCCGCCACCAGGGTGCCGAACACCGTGGCACGCGGGATGGTGCGCCGGGGGTTGTCGACGTCGTCCGCCGGCACGGTCGCCGACTCCAGTCCGATGAAGGACCACAGGGTCAGCGCCGCCGTGGTGGCGATGGCCTGGGCATAGCCGCCAGCGCCGGCCGGCAATTCACGCACTTCGGGAATACGCAGGTACTCGGGGTTGAAGGAAAACCAGCCGAGCACGCCCACCAGCAGCAGCGGCACCAGTTTGAGCGCCGTCAGCACGTTCTGCGCCAGGCCGAAGGCGCCGATCCCGCGCAGATTGATCAGGGTGCAGAGCCAGATGGCGCCGATGGCGGTGGAAACCATCAGCACCGGGTCGCGCAACGCTGGAATGAACACCTGCAGATAGCCCACCAGGGTGACGGCGATGGCGGCGTTGCCGATCCAGGCCGCCTTCCAGTAGGTCCAGGCGCAGAGGTAGCCGGCGAAGCTGCCGAAACCGTCCCGGGTATAGGCGTAGGGGCCCCCGGCGGACGGATTGAGCCGCGCCAGGCGGGCGAAGGTCAGGGCCAGGATCACCGCGCCGGTACTGGAGATCAGCCAGCCGAACAGACTGAGGCCGCCATAGGCTGCGAGGCTGGAAGGCAGCAGGAACCCCCCCGAACCGATCATGTTGCCCACGACCAGCGCAGTGCAGGTCCAGAACCCCATGCTGCCGCGCGATTTCCCCTCGCTTCCTGACGCCATAGGTGCCCCTGCCAGCCGGTTTATTCGCTGATGCAATCCACGGTATAGCAGCGCCCTGTGGGACTTTCCTGACAGTGCAGCCCATGCACGTCGATATCGAAGCCAGGGAAGCTCTGGTCGAAAGTCCGTGCGAACTCCAGGTAGTCGATGATCGCGCGGGTTTCCACAGTGAAGCGCTCGCCCGGCATGATCAGCGGGATACCCGGCGGATAAGGCACCAGCATCACCGCTGCGATGCGCCCCTGCAGCCTGTCCAGGGGCACCGCCTCCACCTCGCCGCGCACCAGCTTGTCGTAGGCGTCAGCCGGCTTCATCGCCAGCTCCGGCAGCGTGGTGTACATGCTCCGCAGCGCCTTGGGCGTGGCGCTCTTGCGGTAACAGGCGTGCAGTGCGTCGCAGAGGTCGCGCAGCCCCATGCCGGCATAGTGCGCACCGTGGGCCGTGGCGATGGAAGGCAGCGCCTCGGTCAGGGGCTGGTTGGCGTCGTAGCCGCGCTTGAATTCCAGGAGCTCGGTGAGCAGCGTGCTCCACTTGCCCTTGGTGATGCCCATGGAGAACAGCACCAGGAAGGAATAGAGGCCGGTCTTCTCAACCACCAACCCGCGCTCCCAGAGGAACTTGCTGACCACCGCCGCCGGAATGCCCTGCTCGCCCAGCTTGCCGTCCGCGCTCAGGCCGGGGGTCACCAGGGTGACCTTGATCGGGTCCAGCAGCACGTAGTCTTCCGCCACCTCGCCAAAGCCGTGCCAGTCCGCGTCCGGGCGCAGCAGCCAGTCCTTGGTGACCACCGCGTCCGCCCCTTCCACCAGTGGCGGCTCCCAGATATCGAACCACCAGTCGTCCGCCGCCAGGTTCTGCCAGACGTTGGCCAGCGCGCGGCGGAAGCGCAGGGCCTCGTCAAAGGTTTCCTGGATGAGCGAACGCCCGGCCGGCCCTTCCATCATGGCCGAGGCCACGTCGAGGGAGGCGATGATGCCGTACTGGGGCGAGGTGGAGATGTGCATCATGAAGGCTTCGTTGAAGCGGTGCCGGTCCAGCTGGCGCGCGCCGCCATCCTGCACGTGGATCATCGAGGCCTGGCTGAAGGCCGCCAGCAGCTTGTGGGTCGAATGGGTGGTGAACACCAGCGGCGAATGTTCTTCGCGGCGGGTGCACATGCCGTAGCGCCCGGCGTAGAACTCGTGGAAGGCGGCGTAGGCATACCAGGCTTCATCGAAGTGCAGCACGCCCACCGAATCGCCCAGGGCCTGCTTGATCAGCTCGGCGTTGTAGCAGAGCCCGTCGTAGGTGGAGTTGGTCACCACGGCGAGCTTCACCTTCGGCTCACGCCCCTTGGCCAGCGGGCTGGCGGCGATCTTCGCCTGGATCGACTCACGGCTGAATTCGCTCAGGGGGATCGGCCCGATGATGCCCAGCTCATTGCGTTCCGGCGTCAGGTAGAGCGGGATGGCGCCGGTCATGATGATCGAGTGGAGAATGGACTTGTGGCAGTTGCGGTCCACCAGCACTAGGTCGTCGCGGCCGACCATCGAGTGCCAGACGATCTTGTTCGCAGTCGACGTGCCATTGATGACGAAGAAGGTGTGGTCAGCGCCGAAGTTGTGTGCGGCCCTGGCCTCGGCCTCGGCCAGCGGGCCGGTGTGGTCCAGCAGGGAGCCGAGTTCCGGCACCGACACCGAGAGGTCCGAGCGCAGCGTGTTCTCACCGAAGAACTGGTGAAAAGCCTGCCCCACCGGGCTTTTGCGGTAGGCCACACCACCACCGTGCCCCGGCGTGTGCCAAGAATAGTTGGATTGCGCGGTGTGCTCCACCAGGGCACGGAAGAACGGCGGCAGTAGCCCTTCCAGATAGTTGCGCGCGGCGCGGGCGACCTGCCGGGCGAGAAAGGGCACGGTGTCTTCGTAGAGATAGAGCAGGCCGCGCAACTGGTTGAGGTCGGCCATGGCCTCGGCCGGCGCGTTCTCGATGGTCACCTGTTCGCCGAGGGCGAAGATCGGCAGCTGCGGCGCGCGAACCCGGGCAACGCGGATCAGCTCCACCATGTCCTGCAACAGGCGCTGGTTTTCCCCGGCGCCCTCGGCGGCAACGAGGATGCAGGCCAGACCGTGGTGGGTAGAGGCGACGATGCGCCCTTCGGCGGAGCTGGCGGTGGAAAGGATGGTGAAACCGTCCTGCTCCAGTTCGCGGGCGATGGCGCGGACCCGGTCGCCGGCGACGGTGTCGGCCTTGATATCACGATGGACGATAAGGACGGGAAACTTGAGCTCTTTGTACATTGTCGCTCCCTGAGGGGCGGGCCCGGCCCGCTTTTTCCTCAGGGTAGAAGCTCACTCGCGGGGGCGGTACCCCTGCTGCCTCAGGCTGTACGTAAAGGTCGCAATCAGGAAGCCGGCGGCGTTTCCATCTGCACCCAGAGAGGGGGCGCCCCGGCGGACTTCTCGATGATCGCCAGGCGCGCGGCGTGGGCAGCCAGTTCTTCTTCCGTGGCCCGGATGACCCGGCCGCGCGAGCGATCGGCCGGCAGGCGGCGGATCGGCGAAGCCTGCGCGCGGCCACCGCTGCCATCGCCACCGTCCCCGGCGAGGGAAAGGTTGGTCTGCCCGCCGGTCATCGCCAGGTAGACGTCGGCGAGGATCTCGGCGTCAAGCAGTGCGCCGTGCAGTTCGCGGTTGGAGTTGTCGACGTCGTAGCGCTTGCACAAGGCGTCGAGGCTGTTGCGCTGCCCCGGATGACGCTCGCGGGCCATCAGCAGGGTATCGAGCACCGTGCAGTACTCGCTGACGTCGCTTCGTTCGCTCTGCCCCAGCAGGGCGAACTCGTTGTTGATGAAACCGATATCGAACGCTGCGTTGTGGATGATCAGCTCGGCGCCCTTGATGAACTCGAAGAACTCGTCGGCGATGTCCTTGAAGCGCGGCTTGCCCACCAGGAATTCGTTGGTGATGCCGTGTACCGCGATGGCGCCTTCATCCACCTCGCGGTCAGGCTGCAGGTAAACGTGGAAGTGCCGCCCGGTCAGGCGACGGCCTTCCATCTCGACGCAGCCGATCTCGATGACACGGTGGCCATCGGTGACCGGCATGCCGGTGGTTTCAGTGTCCAGTACTACATAACGCATGTTCAGAACCTATGAAGGAGGTTGCCGCAAGGGGCCAATTCTAGCGGGCACCCAGCTCGCTGACACCCCGATTCGCCAACTGGTCGGCGCGCTCGTTGCCGGGGTGGCCGGTATGGCCGCGCACCCACTGCCAGCGCACGCTGTGGCGGTTGACCTGCTCGTCCAGCGCCTGCCAGAGGTCGGCATTCTTCACCGGCTGCCTGGCGGCGGTCTTCCAGCCGCGCTTCTTCCAGTTGGGCATCCACTCGGTGATGCCCTGCATCACGTACTGGGAGTCGGTGATGATCTTCACCTCGCAGGGACGCTTGAGCGCCACCAGGCCCATGATGGCGGCCATCAGTTCCATGCGGTTGTTGGTGGTGTTGGGCTCGCCGCCCCAGAGTTCGCGCTCTGCGCCCTTGTAGACCAGCAATGCACCCCAGCCGCCCGGGCCGGGATTGCCCTTGCAGGCGCCGTCGGTATAGATCTCGACCAGATCGCTCACTTATGCCTCATGTTTCGAATCGCACCGGCTGACCTTGGCAACCGGCATGGGGACCAGTTTGCCCATGGGCTCGCGCCGGGGCTGACGCAGCGGCCGCAGGCCGATCACCAGCTTGCGCGCCACCAATAGATAGAAGCCCGCGCCGAACCATTGTCCGGCGGCGCCCCAGTGCTCCAGGCGGGCCAGACGGGTTTGCCAGGCGGCCGAAGCGAGCGGCGGACGATAGCACCCGAAGCGGCGTTTCTCCAGCGCGAAGCCCAGCAGGTTGAGCCAGTCGCAGACCTTCGCCGGCGAGATGCAACGCGCCTGGTGCAGGGCATCCCGGGCGAAATAATGCCGCACGCCCCAGGCGCTCCACGGATTGACGCCGACGATGATCAGGTGCCCGCCAGGGCGTACGCTGCGAGCCGCTTCGCGCAGCAGACTGTGGGGAGAGAGGCAGAAATCCAGGCCGTGCTGCAGCACCACCACGTCGGCAGCGTGTTCGCTGAGGGGCCAGGCGGCTTCCTCGCAGGCGATTTCAACCCCCGGCAATGGCGCGCCGAGGTGAACGCTGCGCTGGATCTGTTTGGCTCCCGGCGGTAACTCCGCACGCGGACCGTAGTGCACCAGGTAGCCACCGAAGTACCGCGCCAGTTCGTCCTCCAGCAAACGCTGCTCTTCGAACAGCATCAGCCCGCCCAGGGGGCCGGAGAACCAGGAACGGGCCCGGGCGATCAGTTCCAGCCAGTCGGCATCGGCTTGAGCAAATGCTTTCTCGGTCATGGCAATCTCCTGCGTCAGAGCCCTAAGATGCTCCATTGCTTTCAGCTTGGCGACTCCCTTCATGATCCAGATTGACGCTCTCCCCGCCTTTTCCGACAACTACCTCTGGCTGCTGCAGGATGCCGGCACGCGCCGCTGTGCCGTGGTCGACCCCGGCGATGCCGCGCCGGTGCTGGCCTGGCTCGACGCCCATCCGGGCTGGACGCTGACCGATATCCTGGTCACCCACCATCATCACGACCATGTCGGCGGCGTGGCGCGCCTCAAGGAAGCCTGCGGTGCCCGCGTCTTGGGGCCGGCGCAGGAGAAGATCCCGGCGCGTGACCAGGCCCTGGTCGATGGCGACACCGTGCAGGTGCTCGGCCTGGACTTCCAGGTGTTCGAGGTACCCGGCCATACCCTGGGGCATATCGCCTATTACCATGCGGACAACGACCGCCCCTTGCTTTTCTGCGGCGATACGCTGTTCGCCGCCGGTTGCGGCCGCCTGTTCGAAGGCACCCCGGAGCAGATGCACCATTCCCTGAGCCGCCTGGCCGCGCTGCCGGCGGCCACCCTGGTGTTCTGCACCCACGAATACACCCTCAGCAACCTGCGCTTCGCCAAAGCGGTGGAGCCCGGCAACCACGCCACTTCCGAGCGTTTCGACGCTGTCACCCGGTTGCGCGAACAGGGTGGCATCAGCCTGCCATCGAACATCGCCCTGGAACGGGCCACCAACCCCTTCCTGCGGGTAGCTGAAACATCCGTTAAACAAATGGCCGACGAGCGGGCCGGCCGGGACAACGCAACGCCCGCCGAGGTCTTCGCGGTTCTGCGGGCCTGGAAGGATCAGTTCTGAACACCCGGTCAGGCTGTGGCCGACTGGTGAAAACTTGACCAGCCATAGGTCGATTTCTAGAATCGCCGGACTTTTTTGCCGGAAAAACCCCACAGCCAATGTTGTCTTCGCCGATCAAAACCTTCGACCTGGATGCATTGGCACGGGCCGCGCGCGCGCTCGTCGTGGTGTGCGCTGCCACCCTTGCCGGCTGTTCGGGCGTGGCTCAGAAGAGCGACGACCCGGGCCAGGATACCGACCGCGCCCTGGACATGAGCCAGCAGGCCCAGTGGCTGGAAGAAGCCGAAACCGAGCGCGAACCCCAGGACATCTGGGAGCGCATGCGCAATGGCTTCAAGCTGCAGGACGAAATCGGCGTCAACCCGCGTGTCGAGCGCCAGCGCCTCTGGTACGTAAGCAAGCCGTCTTTCCTGGAAAGCGCCAGCGCCCGCGGCAGTCTCTATATCCACTACGTGGTGGAGCGCCTGGAAGAGCGCAACATGCCCCTCGAACTGGCGCTGCTGCCGGTCGTGGAAAGCGCCTACAACCCCTTCGCCTATTCCCGTAGCCACGCCGTCGGCATCTGGCAGTTCATCCCGTCCACCGGCCGTTACTACAACCTGCGCCAGACCAACTGGTACGACGGCCGCCGCGACATTACCGCCTCCACCAACGCCGCTCTGAACTATCTGGACCGCCTGCACGAAATGTTCAACGGCGACTGGCTGCTGGCACTGGCGGCCTACAACGCCGGCGAGGGCACCGTCAGCCGCGCCATCGAACGCAACCAGAAGCTCGGCCTGCCGACCGACTACTGGAACCTCCCGCTCCCCCAGGAAACCCAGGACTACGTACCCAAGCTGCTGGCCCTGTCGCAACTGGTGATGGCACCGCAAGCCTATGGCGTGAACCTCAGCCCCATCGCCAATGAGCCTTACTTCGAAGTGGTGGAGGTCAAGCAGCAGCGTCTCGATCTGTCCCAGGTCGCCGAACTGGCCGACATGGAAGCCGACGAGATGTACCAGCTCAACCCGGCCTTCAAGAAGCGCATCACCATGGACGGCCCGCAGCATCTGCTGGTGCCCACCGACAAGGCCGAACTGCTGACCGCCAACCTCGCCCTGATGAAGCCCAGGGAACTGGTGGACTGGCAACAGTACCGCGTGCGCAACGGCGACAGCCTGCATGGCATCGCCAACCGCTACCACGTGACAATCAAAACGCTGAAAGAGATCAACGGCCTGTCCAGCAACCACCTGCGGGTAGGCCAGCAGCTGGCCATTCCGGTCGAGCCGGGCCTCAAGCCCGATCAACCGCTGTTCCAGACCGTGGCCAGCGCTCCCGCCCCAGCCACGGCGCGCAGCCACAAGGTCAGGCGCGGTGACAACCTCTGGAGCATCGCCCGCCAGTACAAGGTGAACGTGCAGGACATCAAGCGCTGGAACCGGCTCAAGGGCAATCAGCTCAAGGCCGGCCAGGTGTTGAAGCTGCAAGGTGGCGCCACCCAAGTCGCCAGCGCCGGCAAGAGCACGACGAAGACAAGCTCCAAACGTGGCGGCCGCGAATCGGTGACCTACTACAAGGTCAAGCAGGGGGACTCGCTCTACCTGATCGCCAAGCGCTTCAAGGTAGAGATGAAGCACCTGCAGCGCTGGAACCCCCGCAGCGGCAGCAGCCTGAAGCCGGGCCAGACACTGACCCTCTACCTGCCCTGATCCCGCAACCGCTGGCATGCCGGGCGGATGGACAAACGCCCTCTCTCCGGCATCCCGCTCCTATTCAGGACCTCTGCGCCATCGCCTCCAGGCATCTTCCCGTCGCCTGGGCGAAATGCTGGAACGCCACGAACTGCTCATGCCTGAGCGCCCGCCCGGAAAGACGGCAATCGGCGTAGATCACCCCGATCTCGCGCTTGCCGGCCAACAGCGGCGCGACGAAGAACATCCCCTGCCCCAGCCACTCGCGCATCGGTCGCGTCACCAGGTCGTTCAGGCTGTAGCTGGCAGGCACCCCCATCCACAAGGTCTCGCGGTTACGCAGCGCGTAGCTGAAGAGGTTGGGATGCTCAGGTTGCCCGGCCGGCAGGACGAACCCTTCCAGCCAGCGCTCGCTGCCCTCCCCCAGCGCCCGGCGCACGGTGAAGCGGCTGCGCTGGTCGGTCAGCACCGCCACCATCACCCGCTCCAGCCCGGCCCCCTGGTGCAACCCCTGGAGCAGGGTATCCAGCACCAGATTGATATCTGCCTTGCGCGAAACCAGCATGCCCAGCTCCTGCAACGCCTGCTGCATGACCAGCAGATTCGGCTGCAGCTGGCTTGCCTGGCGCTGCTCCCGCTGGCGCTGGATCTGTTCCGGATCGGTATGGGGAATCAGGTGGCAAAGCTTGCTGGCGCCGAAGGTCGCCGCCACCTTGACCGCCTCATCGGCGCTGGCCAGGACCTGTTGCACGGCCTCCTCGCGGCTGAGCCCGACCTGACTGGCCAGTTGCTCCACCAGTTGCGTCATGGCCGGGGAGTCCCAGCCCTGCAGGGCGGCTTCGCTGATGCGCACCCCCAGGTTCACAGCCTTCACCGCGGAGTCGCCCTGGGCCGAACCGGCGTGGGCCAGGCTGGCCAGCTCGCCCAGACTCCAGCTGCGCACAAGGCCGAGAGTCAACTGGCGAAAGCTCGTACCCAGCACATCACGTACCGCCTCATCGGCATCAACCCCCGGCTGCGCCAGCGCGGCGGCCAGTTCATCGGCCTGCTCGCCGCCGCAGCCCCAGAACGCCAGTTCACCCAGGTTGTGCAGCAAGGCGGCGATAAACACCTCTTCCTGGCTGCGCGCCAGCAGATAGCCGGCAATGTTTCGTGCCTGGACGGCGGCATGGAAGGAACGCGCGAGGAGTTCGGAAAGCTGTTCCCGCGGGCCGCGAGCCAGCAGATTGTCGATCAGGCTCACCGAAAGCCCGATCAGGCGCACGCTCTCGAATCCGATCAGGACGATGGCGCGGGAGATGGTGCGGATGGGTTCCTGGGAGGGGTTGTAGTAGACGCTGTTGGCGACCTTCAGCACCTTGGAGGTCAGGGTCGCGTCGCGCAGCAGCACATCGGCCAGCTGCTGCACGGAAGATTTGTCCTGTCGGGCCATCTGGTGCAGGTCCTGCACCACCACCGCCAGAGCGGGTAATTCAGCCTCATTGAGGCGGTCGATCCATGACTGCAAACCATGGCTGCGTTCACCCAAGATTGGCACCTCTGCACAAATTTCCGGATGGTGGCCAGAATGCTGGCCAGTCACGCGCAGGCTGGCCCTTTTTTCTTGCCTGTACAAGCTGTTACTGTACTTGCCAGCCGTTACCGCCGACACCTGCGGCGCGTGACTTCCAACACGATTTCGCTGGCCCGGCGCCCGCGCGATTCCGCCAGCGAGGCCAGCGCCCACATGTCCGACACAATTGCCATGGATGGGACCTCCGCCTGATGCGTCGCCTTGTTCTCATGCTCATCGGCCTGCTGGCTCAACCCTGTTTCGCCAGCCTTATCGAGAGCCACGGCTACGCCCAGTTCGGCACGCTGAAATATCCGGCCAACTTCGACCACTTCGACTGGGTCAACCCCGACGCCCCTAAGGGCGGCACCCTGCGGGTCATGGCATTCGGCACCTTCGATACCCTCAACCCCTACACCTTCAAGGGCACCAGCCCCGTTTCCACGCCCAACTTCCTGCAATACGGCGTGACCGAGCTGAACGAGCCACTGATGGTGGGCACCGGCCAGTACGACCCTTCCGGCGACGAGCCGGCCTCCAGCTACGGCCTGATCGCGAAAAGCGTCGAGTACAGCGAAGACCGCAGCTGGGTGGTATTCAACCTGCGCGAGGAAGCCCGGTTCCACGACGGCAAGCCGATCACCGCCTATGACGTGGCCTTCTCCTACCGCACCCTGGTCAATAATGGCCACCCGCAGTACCGCACCAGCCTGCAGGAAGTGAAGCGGGTCGACATCCTCAACCGCCACCGCATCCGCTTCGTACTCAAGCGCGCCGGCAATCCGCTGCTGATCCTGCGTCTCAGCGAGCTGCCGGTGCTGCCCCAGCATTACTGGAAGGATCGCGACTTCAAGGCCACCACCTTCGAGCCGCCGCTCGGCAGCGGCCCCTACCGCATCACCCAGGTCCGACCGGGGCGCGGCCTGGTGTTCGAACGGGTCAAGGACTGGTGGGGCGAGAAACTGCCGGTCAATCGCGGCAAGTACAACTTCGACCGGGTCGAGGTGGAGTTCTACCGCGACAGCAATGTCGCCTTCGAAGCCTTCAAGGCGGGCGAATTCGACTTCTACATCGAACACCAGGCAAAGAACTGGGCCAACGGCTATCGTTTCCCGGCCATCGCCAGGGGGGACGTGATCCGCGCCGAGATTCCGCACCAGATTCCAACGCAGACCCAGGCGCTGTTCATGAACACCCGCCGCGCCGTGTTCAGCGACCGCCGGGTGCGCGAAGCGATGGGGCTGATGTTCGACTTCGAGTGGACCAACCGCACCCTGTTCAACAACGCCTACATGCGCGCAACCAGCTACTACCCGAACAGCGAGTTCAGCGCCGTGGGCAAGCCCGAAGGGCACGAGTGGCTGTTGCTGTCACCGCACCGCAAGGCGCTGCCGGAAGCGCTCTTCACCCAGCCGTTCCAGGTGCCCACCACCGAGGGACGCGGCATCCCGCGGGAAACCCTTCGCCGCGCCCTCGGTCTATTGGCGCAGGCTGGCTGGAAGCTGTCCGGCCAAAGGCTGCTGAACGATCGAGGCCAGCCGCTGCGATTCGAAATCCTGCTGGTCAACCCGAACCTTGAACGCATCCTCCAGCCCTATCGCGAAAACCTCGCCAGCATCGGCATCGACGTCAGCCTGCGCACGGTGGACCGCGCCCAGTACAAGCAGCGCCTGGACCACTTCGACTACGACATGATCCTGATGACCCTGGCACAGACCCTGAGCCCCGGCCTGGAGCAATACCTGTACTTCCACTCCAGCCAGGTGGGCGTGAAAGGCAGCAAGAACTACGCGGGCGTCGCCAACCCGGTGGCCGACGAAATGATCGACAAGCTCCTCGGCGCCCAGAACCGCGACGAGCAGCTGGCCGCCACGCGCGCCCTGGACCGCATCCTGCTCTGGGAGCACTACAGCATCCCCAACTGGTACATCAACTATCACCGCCTGGCGTACCGCAACCGGTTCGCCTTCGTCACCACGCCGCCCTATACGCTTGGCCTGCGCGCCTGGTGGCTGAAGCCCACGGAGAACGCCCGATGAGCAAAACGCTGCGCACCCGCTGCCTGCAAGGCTGTGGCGCCCTACTGCTGTCCCTGGCCGGACTCGCCATCGCCGAGCCCAGATACGCCATCACCCTTTACGACGAACCGGCCAAGTACCCGGCCGATTTCAAGCACTTCTCCTGGGTCAACCCGGACGCCCCCAAGGGCGGCGTGTTGCGCCTGTCCGGCGTCGGCGGCTTCGACAGCCTCAACCCCTTCATTCCGCGCGGCAACTCGGCGGACCAGCTCGGCCTGATCTACGACAGCCTGACCTTCCACTCCCCCGACGAGCCCTTCACCGAATATGGCCTGCTGGCGGAGAAGATCGAGAAGGCGCCGGACAACAGCTACGTGCGCTTCCACCTGAACCCCAAGGCACGCTTCAACGACGGCCAGCCGGTGACCGCCGAAGACGTGGTCTTCACCTTCAACATCCTGGTCGAGCACGGCGATCCGATGTACCGCCACTACTACGCAGACGTCGCCAAGGTAGAGGCCGAGGACAAGCAGCGCGTACGCTTCGACTTCAAGCACACCGGCAACCGCGAGCTGCCGCTGATCCTCGGCCAGATCCAGGTGCTGCCCAAGCACTACTGGGACGGCCGCGACTTCGGCAAGACCGGCCTGGAGCCGCCGCTGGGAAGTGGCCCCTACCGCATCACCAAGGTGGATGCCGGCCGCTCGATCCGCTACGAGCGGGTCAAGGACTGGTGGGCCAAGGACCTGCCGGTGACCCGCGGCTACTACAACTTCGACGTCATCACGGTGGATTACTACCGCGACATGTCGGTAGCCCTGGAAGCCTTCAAGGCCGGGCAGTTCGACTTCAACCTGGAATATTCCGCCAAGGACTGGGCCACCGGCTACGACAGCCCCGCCCTGCGCTCCGGCAAGATTGTCAAAGAAGCCATCCCGAACCATAACCCCACCGGCATGCAGGGCTTCGCCTTCAACATTCGCCGGCCGCTATTCCAGGACCGCCGCGTACGCGAGGCCATCGCCCAGCTGTTCGACTTCGAATGGGCCAACAAGCAGCTGTTCTTCGGCTCCTACAAGCGCACCAGCAGCTACTTCGAGAACTCGGAAATGGCCGCCCACGAGCTGCCCGATGCCGAGGAACTGAAGATCCTCGAACCGCTGAAAGGCCAGGTGCCGGAGGAAGTCTTCACCCAGGTGTTCCGGCCGCCGGTCAGCGATGGCAGCGGCATCATCCGCGAGCAGAAGCGCCGCGCCTACCAGCTGCTCATGGAGGCCGGCTACAAGATCGAGAACGACAAGATGGTCGGCCCCGACGGCAAGCCGCTGGCCTTCGAGTTCCTCATCGCCCAGGCCAACCTGGAGCGGGTGATCCTGCCCTTCAAGCGCAACCTGGCGGAGCTGGGCATCGACCTGCAGATCCGCCGCGTGGATGTTTCCCAGTACATCAACCGCCTGCGCTCCCGCGATTTCGACATGATTCCCGCCACCTGGGGCCAGTCCAATTCGCCGGGCAACGAACAGATGGAGTTCTGGCATTCGCGCAGCGCCGACAGCGCCGGCAGCCGCAACTTCATCGGCCTGCGCGACCCGGCCATCGACAAGCTGGTCGAAGGCCTGATCCGCGCCGACTCGCGCCAGAGCCTGATCAAGCACGCCCGCGCACTTGACCGCGTGCTGCTGTGGGGGCACTACGTGGTGCCGAACTACTACGTGGACACCTACCGCGTAGCCTACTGGAAGCAGCTCCAGCGCCCGCAGCACACGCCGCTCTACGACTTCGGCCTGATGACCTGGTGGCAGGAACCGGGCACGGAAGCTGCAAGCCAGCCCGAGCAACCCACCTCCGCGCCGGATGCCCAGTAAATGCTCGCCTACATACTGCGTCGACTGCTGCTGATCATTCCTACCCTGTTCGGCATTCTGCTGATCAACTTCATCATCATCCAGGCCGCCCCCGGCGGCCCGGTGGAGCAGATGATCGCCAAGCTGGAAGGCTTCGACGCCGCAGCGGGCGGGGCTACCGGACGCATTTCCGGCGGCGGCGCCGAGGTTGCCACAGCCGGCTCCAACTACCGTGGCGCGCAGGGCCTGGACCCGGAACTGGTGGCCGAGATCGAGAAGATGTACGGCTTCGACAAGCCGGCGCCCGAGCGCTTCTGGCTGATGATCAGCAACTACCTGAAGGCGGATTTCGGCACCAGTTTCTTCCGTGACGCCAAGGTCACCGACCTGATCATCGAGAAGATGCCGGTGTCCATTTCCCTCGGGCTCTGGAGCACCCTGATCATGTATCTGGTGTCCATTCCGCTGGGCATCACCAAGGCGGTGCGCCACGGCAGTGCCTTCGACGTCTGGAGCAGCACGGCGATCATCGTCGGCTACGCCATTCCGGCCTTCCTGTTCGCCATCCTGCTGATCGTGCTCTTCGCCGGCGGCAGCTACTTCGACTGGTTCCCCCTGCGCGGGCTCACCTCGAACAACTTCGACGAGCTGAGCCTGACTGGCAAGATCCTCGACTACTTCTGGCACCTGGCCCTGCCGGTGACCGCCCTGGTGATCGGCAACTTTGCCACCCTCACCCTGCTGACCAAGAACAGCTTCCTCGACGAGATCAACAAGCAGTACGTGATCACCGCCCGCGCCAAGGGCCTGTCGGAACACCGCGTGCTCTACGGTCACGTGTTCCGCAACGCGATGCTACTGATCATCGCCGGCTTCCCGGCAGCTTTCATCGGTATGTTCTTTACCGGCTCCCTGCTGATCGAGGTGATCTTCTCCCTCGACGGCCTGGGCCTCCTGAGCTTCGAGTCTGCGCTGAACCGCGACTATCCCGTGGTGTTCGGCACGCTCTTCATCTTCACCCTGCTGGGACTGCTCGTGAAACTGATCGGCGATCTCACCTATACCCTGGTCGATCCGCGCATCGACTTCGAAAGCCGGGAGGGTTGAGCATGGCACTCTCCCCCATCAACCAGCGGCGCTTCCAGCGCTTCAAGGCCAACAAGCGCGGCTGGTGGTCGCTCTGGCTGTTCCTGATCCTCTTCGTCCTGAGCCTGGGCGCCGAGCTGATCGCCAACGACAAGCCGCTGGCCGTGAGCTATGACGACCAATGGTATTTCCCCATCCTCAAGCGCTATCCGGAAACCACCTTCGGTGGCGAATTCCCCCTGGAAGCCAACTACAAGACGCCTTACATCCGCGAACTCATCGAGTCCAAGGGCGGCAGCATGATCTGGGCGCCCATCCCGTTCAGCTACGACACCATCAACTACGAACTCAAGGTGCCGGCCCCCGCGCCGCCCTCGGCGGACAACTGGCTCGGCACCGACGACCAGGGCCGCGACGTCCTGGCACGGGTCATCTACGGCTTCCGTATTTCCGTGCTGTTCGCCCTGACCCTGACCCTGCTGAGCTCCATCATCGGCGTGATCGCCGGCGCCCTGCAGGGCTTCTATGGTGGCTGGGTAGACCTTGCCGGACAGCGCTTCCTGGAGATCTGGTCCGGCCTGCCGGTGCTCTACCTGCTGATCATCCTCGCCAGCTTCGTGCAGCCGAACTTCTGGTGGCTGCTGGGCATCATGCTGCTGTTCTCCTGGATGAGCCTGGTGGACGTGGTGCGCGCCGAGTTCCTGCGCGGCCGCAACCTGGAATACGTGCGCGCCGCGCGCGCGCTGGGCATGCAGAACGGCGCCATCATGTTCCGCCACATCCTGCCCAACGCCATGGTCTCCACCATGACCTTCATGCCGTTCATCCTCACCGGCGCCATCGGCACCCTCACCGCGCTGGACTTCCTCGGCTTCGGCCTGCCGCCGGGGGCGCCTTCCCTTGGAGAGCTGGTGGCCCAGGGCAAGTCCAACTTGCAGGCGCCCTGGCTGGGCATCTCCGCCTTCCTGGTGCTGGCGGCCATGCTGACCCTGCTGGTGTTCATCGGCGAAGCCGCGCGCGATGCCTTCGACCCGAGGAAATGAGATGAGCGAGAACCTGATTGAAATCCGCGACCTCGCTGTCGAGTTCGTCACCGGCGAAAAGGTCCATCGCGTGGTCGAAGGCGTCAGCTTCGACATCCGCAAGGGCGAAACCCTTGCGCTGGTGGGCGAAAGCGGCTCCGGCAAATCGGTCACCGCGCACTCCATCCTGCGGCTGCTGCCCTACCCGCTGGCCCGCCACCCGAGCGGCAGCATCAACTATTCGGGCAAGGACCTGCTGAAGCTGCCTGAAGCCAAGCTGCGCGGCATTCGTGGCAACCGCATCGCCATGGTCTTCCAGGAGCCCATGACCTCACTGAACCCGCTGCACAGCATCGAAAAGCAGATCAACGAGGTGCTCGCCCTGCACAAGGGCCTGACCGGCAAGGCCGCCACCAAGCGCACCCTGGACCTGCTGGAGCTGGTCGGCATTCCTGACCCGCACAAGCGGCTGAAGGCCTATCCCCACGAGCTTTCCGGCGGACAGCGGCAGCGGGTGATGATCGCCATGGCGCTGGCCAACGAGCCGGAGCTGCTGATCGCCGACGAACCCACTACGGCGCTGGACGTCACCGTGCAGCTGAAAATCCTTGAGCTGCTCAAGGAATTGCAGGCCCGACTGGGCATGGCGCTGCTGCTTATCAGCCACGACCTGAACCTGGTTCGGCGAATTGCGCATCGCGTATGTGTCATGCAGCGCGGTTGCATCGTCGAACAAGCGTCGTGTGATGAGCTGTTCCACGCACCACAGCATCCCTACACCCGGGAACTGCTCGGCGCCGAGCCTTCCGGCCGGCCAGCGGAGAACCCCGTGGGGGCGCCACTGCTGGAGGTCGAAGACCTGCGCGTGTGGTTCCCGATCAAGAAAGGGCTGCTGCGGCGCACCGTGGATCATGTCAAGGCCGTGGACGGTGTCAATTTCAGCCTGCCCCAGGGCCAGACCCTGGGCATCGTGGGCGAAAGCGGCTCCGGCAAGTCCACACTGGGCCTGGCGATCCTCCGGCTGCTGGGCAGTCGCGGCGGTATCCGCTTCCAGGGTGAAGCCCTGGATGGACTGTCGCAGCGTGAGGTGCGGCCATTCCGGCGGCAGATGCAGGTGGTCTTCCAGGACCCCTTCGGCAGTCTCAGCCCGCGCATGTGCGTGGGCGACATTGTCGGCGAGGGCTTGCGGATCCACCGCATCGGCACCGAGGCGGAGCAGGAACAGGCCATCATCGACGCGCTCCTGGAGGTAGGACTGGACCCGGAAACCCGGCACCGCTACCCCCACGAGTTTTCCGGCGGGCAGCGGCAGCGGATTGCCATTGCCCGCGCATTGGTGCTGAAACCGGCACTGATCCTGCTGGACGAGCCCACTTCCGCGCTCGACCGGACGGTTCAGCGCCAGGTGGTGGAGTTATTGCGCAGGCTACAGACCAAGTACGACCTGACCTACCTGTTCATCAGCCATGATCTGGCGGTGGTCCGGGCACTGAGTCACCAGTTGATGGTGATCAAGCACGGACAGGTGGTCGAACAGGGTCCGGCCGATGCCATCTTCGCCGCCCCACAGCACAGCTATACGAAGCAGTTGCTGGAAGCCGCATTCCTGGCTCCGGAAACTGCCCATTAACCAGAAGAGGATGAAAGCACATGGGTTTTCTCGCCGGTAAGCGCGTACTGATCGTTGGCGTAGCCAGCAAACTGTCCATCGCATCGGGCATCGCTGCAGCCATGCACCGCGAAGGCGCCGAGCTCGCCTTCACCTATCAGAACGAAAAACTGAAAGGCCGCGTGGAAGAGTTCGCCGAGAGCTGGGGTTCCAGCGCCGAGTTCTGCTTCCCCTGCGACGTGGCCAAGGACGAAGAAATCGCCGCGGTCTTCGAGGCCCTGGGCAAGAAGTGGGATGGCCTGGACTGCATCGTGCACTCCGTAGGCTACGCCCCGGGTGACCAACTGGACGGCGACTTCACCGAAGTCACCACTCGCGAAGGCTTCCGCATCGCCCACGACATCAGCGCCTACAGCTTCGTGGCCCTGGCCAAGGCCGGTCGCGAAATGATGAAGGGCCGCAACGGCAGCCTGCTGACCCTGTCCTACCTGGGCGCCGAGCGCACCATGCCGAACTACAACGTCATGGGTATGGCCAAGGCCAGCCTGGAAGCCGGCGTCCGTTACCTGGCCGGCAGCCTCGGCCCGGAAGGCACCCGCGTCAACGCTATCTCCGCCGGCCCGATCCGCACCCTGGCCGCTTCCGGCATCAAGAGCTTCCGCAAGATGCTCGCCGCCAACGAAAAGCAGACCCCCCTGCGCCGCAACGTGACCATCGAAGAAGTCGGCAACGCCGGCGCCTTCCTCTGCTCCGACCTGGCTTCGGGCATCAGCGGCGAAATCCTGTACGTCGACGGCGGCTTCAACACCACCGCCATGGGCAATATCGAAGACTGATAGTGGCCCTGACGAAAAGGCCCGCACTCATGTGCGGGCTTTTTTGTGGGCGATGTTCCTGTGGGGGGCGAATTTATTCGCAATTGAATCTCCCGCAGGCAAATCGTATCCCGGATGAATCCCGGACGCGGCGATGGGATTTTCCCTGGAGCTCATCCGGGCGACGGAACCATGTTTCCCCTGCAGATTCCTGGTCACCCAAAATGAAAAGGCCGCATAAGCGGCCTTTTCTTCAACGAGTCGATCAGAAGCGTTCTATCTTCGCCTTTTCTTCCAGCTGGCGACGGAACGCAGCGAAGTCCTGCTGGCCACTGCGCGAGGCCAGGAAGCGGCGGTACATCGCCTTTTCCTGCTCGGAGAGCTTCTCTTCCGGCTGATTCACACCGTTCAGGCGGACTACCACGTAATCGCCGTTGTTCAGCTTCACGCCGGCGAACTCCGGCTTGTCGGCCGCGGCCGGCTTGGCCATGCGGAACAGCGCCTGCAGCAGCACAGGGTCAACGCCTTCCTGGCTGCGAGTCGCGGCTTCCACCACCTGCCAAGACTGACCATCCTCCGCCTGCTCGACCGGAGTCTTGCCTTCGCGCAGGCTGGCGATCAGGGCGTCGCCCTTGGTCTTGGCGGCTTCGCTGGCCTTCTGGCCCTGCAGATGCTGGCGAATACTGTCGCTGACCTTGTCCAGTGCCAGCTGTTCAGGCTTCTTGTGCTCTTTCACGCGCAGGACGACGACAGTATCCGGGTCCAGATCGATGGCCGAGCTGTTGGCGCCGTCTTCCAGCACTTCCGGGCTGAAGGCAGCCTGGAGCACCTGGCGATTGGCAGTCAGGCCTTCACCACCTTCACGACCGAAGGGTGCGCTGGTCTTCACTTCCAGATTCAGTTCCTGGGCCGGCTGGGCAAGATCAGACGCCTCGAATGCGGCATCTTCCAGCTCCTTGCTCACCTCGACGAAGCGCTGCTCGACCTGCTGGGCCTTGATGTCATGCTCCAGCTTCGGCTTCAGGCTCTCGAAGCTCGGCACCTCAGGTGCCTGCACGCCCAGCAGCTTGATCAGGTGCCAGCCGTACTGGGTACGCACCGGAGCAGAAACTTCGCCCTGTTTCAGCGCGTACAGCGACTCTTCGAACGCGGGCTCGTAGACGCCAGGACCCGCGAAACCGAGGTCGCCGCCGTTGGCTGCGGAGCCGGAATCGTCGGAGAACTCCTTGGCCAGGGCAGCGAAGTCCTCGCCCTTGTCCAGGCGCTGCTTGATCTGCTCGATCTTGGCCTTGGCCTGCTCTTCGTTCAGCTTGTCACTGACCTCCACCAAGATGTGGGCGGCCTGACGCTGCTCGGCAAGGTTGCTGATCTCTTTCTGGTACTGGGCCTGGAGGTCTTCATCCTTGGCTTCGACCTGGCTGAAGAAGGCAGACTTCTTCAGTTCGACGTACTCGATCACCACCTGCTCGGGGCTCATGAACTGATCGACGTGACCGTCGTAGTACGCCTTGACCTCGTCGTCGGAAACGCTGACCGAAGCCGGATCGGCCTTGATTGTCAGGGTCGCGAAATCGCGGGTCTGCTTTTCCAGGCGGGCGAAGGCTTCAACTTCAGCATCAGTCACGAAACCGCTGCCGGCCAGACCGGCGCGCAGTTGGCCGATGAGCATTTCCTGCTCCAGCATCTGACGGAACTGCAGGCGGTTGTAGTTCATCTGGCGAATGACCTGGTCGAAGCGGTCGGCGTTGAACTTGCCGTCCACCTGAAATTCCGGCGTCTGCAGAATGAGCTGGTCAATGGCGCTCTGCGAGAAGGCGAAATTGGCATTCTCAGCACTTTGCAGCAGGAGCTTGCGCTCGATCAGGCCTTTCAATGCGGCTTCGCGCAGCAGCTTGTCGTCCAGCAGGGAAGCATCGAAGTCCTTGCCCAGTTGCTGTTGCAGCTGACGGCGCTGCATGTTCACAGCTTCGCTCAGCTGGTCCAGGGTGATTTCGTCACCGTTGACCTCAGCCGCGTTCTGGCGATTGCTGGTGGCATTGAAGATGGCGTCGAAGCCGGTCAGCGCCAACAGCATGATGATGACGCCAATTATGGTTTTGGCAATCCACCCCTGTGAATTGTCCCGTATGTTCTGCAGCATGGGTCCCCCAGAAACGGTTGCATGGGATCACAACCGAGTAACGCGGGTAGAGTATCCGAATATGAGAAAGGCGCATCCAAGGATGCGCCTTCTCGTAGCTTGCGGAGTCTGAGATTCGAACTCTCCAGCGGTAGGAAGTAACCCTTCCCTTCCACCACTCCACTATCGGGCCAGACTGAACCCGGCCCGGTCGGGCAGAGCCCGAAAGACGCTTAGTTGACGGCGTCTTTCAGAGCTTTGCCAGCCTTGAAGCCAGGGATCTTGGCAGCAGCGATCTTGATCGGCTTGCCAGTCTGCGGGTTGCGGCCAGTACGAGCGGCACGCTCTTTGACAGCGAAAGTACCAAAGCCAACCAGCACTACGGAGTCACCAGCCTTCAGAGCGCCAGTAACGGATTCGATAACTGCGTCCAGCGCGCGGCCGGCTACAGCTTTCGGGATGTCAGCAGATGCGGCGATAGCATCGATCAGTTCCGACTTGTTCACTCTTAAGTCCCCTTATTTCTGTTGAGTTGTTTCTTAGTTGTTTGGTGTAAGCAAAGCGGGTGCTGGATGGCCTGCTGACACATAAGAGCCGCTCTTATAACAAGGGCTCGAAAAATGTGTCAAGGAAGCCCCCCGGCTAATGCGTGCTGATTCGCTCCTTGGAATCAGTCTCGCGCTTGTCATCCTTTGCAACCATCTCCGGAGCCGCATCGGGCAAGGGCTCCGGGGCGTATTGCAGCGCAATTTGCAGGACGTCGTCAATCCATTTAACTGGTTTAATCACCAAGTCTTGCTTGATATTTTCGGGAATTTCTTTCAGATCACGCACATTCTCTTCGGGAATGATCACGGTCTTGATTCCACCACGATGTGCGGCCAGTAATTTCTCTTTCAGGCCACCAATCGCGAGTACCTGTCCGCGCAGAGTAATTTCCCCCGTCATGGCCACATCGGCACGAACCGGAATCTGCGTCATGGCAGAAACCAGGGCAGTACACATACCGATACCGGCACTCGGACCATCCTTCGGAGTGGCGCCTTCCGGCATATGGATATGGATGTCGCGCTTTTCGTGGAAATCGGCCGGAATACCCAGGCTCTTCGCGCGGCTGCGCACCACCGTCAGAGCTGCGGTGATGGATTCGGCCATCACGTCGCCCAGCGAACCGGTTTTGGTCAGTTGGCCCTTACCGGGAACGACCGCCGCCTCGATAGTCAGCAGTTCGCCACCGACCTGGGTCCAGGCCAAACCAGTCACCTGGCCGATCTGATCCTGCTGCTCGGCCAGTCCGTAACGGTACTTGCGAACACCGAGATAGTGCTCGAGCGATTCGGCGGTGACCTGAACCGCAAAGCGCTTCTCACGCGCGTGCTCCTTCACGGCCTTGCGGCAGACCTTGGCGAGCTGGCGCTCGAGGCTGCGCACACCAGCTTCGCGGGTGTAGTAACGAATGATGTCGCGGATGGCCGCTTCGTCGAACTCCAGTTCGCCCTTCTTGAGGCCGTTGGCCTTGGTCTGCTTGGGCGCGAGGTATTTGACCGCGATATTGACCTTCTCGTCCTCGGTGTAACCCGGCAGCCGGATCACTTCCATGCGATCCAGCAGAGGGGCCGGAATGTTCATGGAGTTGGCGGTGCAGAGGAACATCACATCCGAGAGGTCGTAGTCGACTTCCAGATAGTGGTCGTTGAAGTTGTGGTTCTGCTCGGGATCAAGCACTTCCAGCAATGCCGATGCCGGATCACCGCGCATGTCACTGCCCATCTTGTCGATTTCATCGAGAAGGAACAGCGGGTTGCGCACGCCGACCTTGGTCATCTTCTGGATCAGACGCCCCGGCATGGAGCCGATGTAAGTACGGCGGTGGCCGCGGATCTCGGCCTCGTCACGCACCCCACCCAAAGCCATGCGCACGAACTTGCGGTTGGTGGCACGAGCGATGGACTCGGCCAGCGAGGTCTTGCCGACGCCGGGCGGTCCAACCAGGCAAAGCACCGGGCCCTTGACCTTTTTAACGCGCTTCTGCACGGCGAGGTATTCAAGGATACGTTCCTTGACCTCTTCCAGGCCGTAGTGGTCGGCATCGAGGATATCCTCGGCCTTTGCCAGATCCAGGCGAACCTTGCTCTCGGCCTTCCACGGCACATTGACCAGCCAATCGATGTAGGAACGCACCACGGTCGCTTCAGCGGACATCGGCGACATCTGTTTCAGCTTGTTCAGTTCGGCGGTGGCCTTGGCCAGCGCTTCCTTGGTCAGGCCAGCGTTGTCGATACGCTTCTTCAGCTCCTCGACTTCGTTGTGACCTTCGTCGATATCGCCGAGCTCTTTCTGAATGGCCTTCATCTGCTCATTCAGGTAGTACTCGCGCTGGCTGCGCTCCATTTGCTTTTTGACGCGGCCACGGATTCGCTTCTCGACCTGCAACAGGTCGATCTCTGCATCCAGCAAAGCCAGGACATGCTCGACGCGCTCGGAAAGTTCGGTCAGTTCGAGGATTTCCTGCTTCTGCTCGATCTTCAGTGCCATGTGAGCGGCCATGGTGTCCACCAGGCGGCCCGGCTCATCGATGCTGTTCAGCGAAGAAAGAACTTCGGAGGGCACTTTCTTGCCCAGCTGTACGTACTGTTCGAACTGGCTGAGCAGGCTACGAATAAATACTTCGGACTCGCGCTCACCCGCATCGACCTCCTCGACCAGGCTGACCTCAGCACGGCAATGGCCGTCAACCTCGATGAATCGCTCAATGGAACCGCGCTGCTCGCCCTCGACCAGCACCTTCACGGTGCCGTCCGGCAGTTTGAGCAGTTGCAGCACGGTGGCGACGGTACCCATGCGATACAGGGCATCTTCTCCTGGATCGTCATCGGCCGGGTTCTTCTGGGCAACCAGGAGGATCTGCTTGTCCCCCGTCATTGCCGCTTCGAGAGCCTCGATGGATTTCTCGCGCCCTACGAACAGCGGGATGACCATGTGCGGATAAACCACGACATCGCGCAATGGCAGGAGAGGTAATTCGGCAGTCGTATTCATGGTGTCAGCTCTACGGCGGCCCTCAGGCCGTAAACAGATGGGAAAACCCTTGGCCCTAAGATGGGGTTAGGCCAGGGAAAAAACAAGCTTTGAGGCAGGAAATACAAAGGGGCCCGCAGGCCCCTTTGTTTCATCAAGCGTCAGGCGCCGCCTTGGCAGGCTGCTCGTTGTTCTCGTAGATCAACAGAGGCTTGGACGATCCTTCGATGACACTTTCGTCGATGACTACCTTGCTTACATCTGTTTGAGAGGGAATCTCATACATGGTATCGAGCAGGATACCTTCGAGAATGGAACGCAGGCCACGAGCACCGGTCTTGCGCTCCAGCGCCCGATGGGCGACGGCTTTCAGCGCATCCGGACGGAACTCGAGGTCAACGCCCTCCATTTCGAACAGTTTGGCGTACTGCTTGGTCAGCGCGTTCTTCGGCTCGGTGAGGATCTGCATCAGGGCAGCCTCGTCCAGCTCGTCGAGGGTGGCGATGACCGGCAGGCGGCCTACGAACTCCGGAATAAGGCCGAATTTCACCAGATCTTCCGGTTCCACTTCGCGGAGAGCTTCACCCACCTTCTTACCGAGCTCCTTGCTGCGAACTTCGGCGTTGAAGCCGATTCCGCCCTGGGTGGAGCGGTTCTGGATCACCTTCTCCAGGCCGGCGAAGGCGCCGCCGCAAATGAACAGGATGTTGCGGGTATCGACCTGCAGGAATTCCTGTTGCGGGTGCTTGCGCCCACCTTGCGGCGGTACCGAGGCAACGGTGCCTTCGATCAGTTTCAACAAGGCCTGCTGCACGCCTTCGCCCGATACGTCACGGGTGATGGACGGGTTGTCGGACTTGCGGGAAATCTTGTCGATTTCGTCGATGTAGACGATGCCCATCTGGGCCTTTTCGACGTCGTAATCACACTTCTGCAACAGCTTCTGAATGATGTTCTCGACGTCCTCACCAACGTAGCCAGCCTCGGTGAGGGTGGTGGCGTCAGCAATGGTGAACGGTACGTTGAGCAGTCGTGCCAAGGTTTCAGCCAGAAGGGTCTTGCCGGAGCCGGTGGGGCCGATCAGCAGGATGTTGCTCTTGCCCAGTTCGACGTCATCTTTCCTATCGCGCTGGTTAAGACGCTTGTAGTGGTTGTACACCGCTACCGCAAGCACCTTCTTCGCACGCTCCTGGCCAATCACGTACTGGTCGAGGATGGTGCGGATTTCCTTGGGTGCGGGCAGTTTGTGCGCACTGCTTTCGGCCTGGGCTTCCTGCACCTCCTCACGGATGATGTCGTTGCACAGGTCGACGCACTCGTCGCAGATGAATACGGAGGGACCAGCAATCAGTTTGCGCACTTCGTGCTGGCTTTTGCCGCAGAAGGAGCAATAAAGCAGCTTGCCGTTGTCCTCGCCGTTGCGGGTGTCAGTCATTCGATCGATCCAATCGGGTAGGCGTGAAACACAAGATGAAGGCAAATGCGGGCATTTTCAACCCCGCGAAACGGCCGGGTATTCTCCGGCCGTGGTCGTGCGGATGGGCTTAGCCCGCGATCTGGCGCCTGTTGAGCACTTGGTCGATAAGGCCGTATTTGACTGCCTCGTCGCCACTCATGAAGTTGTCACGGTCGGTGTCGCGGGCGATGACGTCGATCGGCTGGCCACAGTGGTCGGCCAGGATCTTGTTCAGGCGCTCGCGGATGGTGAGGATTTCACGGGCGTGAATCTCGATATCCGACGCCTGGCCCTGAAAACCGCCCAACGGCTGGTGAATCATCATGCGCGAGTGCGGCAGGCAGTAACGCTTGCCCGCAGCGCCACCAGCCAGCAACAGCGCACCCATGCTGCACGCTTGACCGATGCAGAGGGTGGAAACGTCAGGCTTGATGAACTGCATGGTGTCGTAGATCGACATACCAGCGGTTACCGAACCGCCCGGGGAGTTGATGTAGAGCTGGATGTCCTTGTCGGGGTTCTCGGCCTCGAGGAACAGCAGCTGCGCCACTACCAGGTTGGCCATGTAGTCTTCGACCGGGCCGACCAGGAAGATCACGCGCTCCTTCAACAGGCGCGAATAGATGTCATAAGCACGCTCGCCACGGGCGGACTGCTCAATCACCATCGGCACCAGGCCACCGGCGGCTTGGATGTCTGGCATTTGCTGCACGAAAGAATTGCGGGACATGTCCTGCGATCACTCCCTAATTGGATAGTCATGTCTCAAAGACACATAAGCCAGCGCGGAGGCTGGCTTATGGTGTACTCGAACGAGGTGGAACAATCAGTCGGCTTTCGGAGCTTCTGCCGGCTTGACTGCCTCTTCGTAGGAAACCGACTTGTCGGTTACGTTGGCCTTCTGCAGGACAGTATCTACAACTTGTTCTTCCAGCACAACAGAACGGACTTCGTTCAGTTGCTGGTCGTTCTTGTAGTACCAGGCCACTACCTGCTCCGGCTCCTGATAAGCAGAAGCCATCTCTTCGATCAGCTCACGCACGCGGGCCTCATCGGGCTTCAGCTCGAACTGCTTGACCACTTCAGCAACGATCAGACCCAGGACAACGCGACGCTTGGCCTGCTCCTCGAAGAGTTCAGCCGGCAGTTGCTCCGGATTGATGTTGCCGCCGAACTGCTGAACGGCCTGGACGCGCAGACGGTTCACTTCGTTGGCGATCAGGGCCTTCGGTACTTCAACCGGGTTGGCAGCCAGCAGGCCGTCCATCACCTGGTTCTTCACCTTGGACTTGGTAGCCTGGCGCAGCTCGCGCTCCATGTTCTTGCGAACTTCGGCACGGAAGCCTTCCAGACCGCCTTCCTTGATACCGAACAGGGAGAAGAACTCGTCGTTCAGTTCCGGCAGTTGCGGAGCGGAAACGCTGTTCACGGTCACGGTGAACTCAGCGGTCTTACCCGCCAGGTCCAGGTTCTGGTAGTCAGCCGGGAAGGTCGGGTTGATCACGCGCTCTTCGCCAGCCTTGACGCCAACCAGGGCTTCTTCGAAGCCCGGGATCATACGGCCGGAGCCCAGGACCAGCAGGGTGCCCTTGGCGGAACCGCCGGCGAAGGCTTCGCCGTCGATCTTGCCGACGAAATCGATGTTCAGCTGGTCGCCATTCTCGGCGGCACGCTCAACGGCTTCGAAACGGGTGTTCTGCTTGCGCAGGATGTCCAGCATGTTGTCGACGTCGGCGTCGCCAACTTCGGCTTGCAGACGCTCGATGGCGATGCCTTCGAAGCCGGCAACCTGGAACTCGGGGAATACTTCGAAGGTGGCGATGTATTCCAGGTCCTTGCCCTTCTCGAACACTTTCGGCTCAACGGCAGGGGCGCCAGCCGGGTTCAACTTCTGCTCGACAACAGCTTCATAGAAGGAAGACTGGATCAGGTCGCCCAGGACTTCCTGACGAGCGGAGTCCTCGAAACGCTGGCGAATGACGCTCATCGGCACTTTGCCCGGGCGGAAGCCGGCGACCTTGGCGCGGCGGGCAGTCTGCTGCAGGCGCTTGGTCACTTCGTTCTCGACGCGCTCGGCAGGCACGCCGATGGTCATGCGGCGCTCAAGAGCGGAGGTGCTTTCTACAGAAACTTGCATGGATAATCCTCGTTGCACAGACATAAGCCGGGCGTTCCGGCCCCAGAATCAAGGGCATGCATTCTAGTGGGTCGATTTACAGAAGTCACCCGCCAGAAAGCGCCGGCAAATCGACGGAATAGAACAAAGAGAAATCAGGATGTTTCGGGGCAGGCAACGACCTGATTTTCCACGACGGAAGAAGCCGGCCACACCTGACCACAGGCCAGAAATGAAAACGCCAGGCTAAGAGCCTGGCGCTTTCATGAATATGGGGTGGACGATGGGAATCGAACCCACGACACCAGGAGCCACAATCCTGTGCTCTACCAACTGAGCTACGCCCACCATATTACGCATTTGCCGACTGCCATCGACCGCGGAAGCACTGAAGCCACCGCTTTACAACCGGAATCGCCAGAAACCCGCGGAACACCTACTGTCCAGCATGGCTCGAACATCATGGTGCGGACGGAGAGACTCGAACTCTCACGCCTTGCGGCGCTGGAACCTAAATCCAGTGTGTCTACCAATTCCACCACGTCCGCGAGAGACAGCGCCTGAAACGAAAACGCCAGGCACAGTGCCTGGCGCTTTCTCGAATATGGGGTGGACGATGGGAATCGAACCCACGACACCAGGAGCCACAATCCTGTGCTCTACCAACTGAGCTACGCCCACCATATTGCGCACTGCTTGTGCCAAATGTGCCTAATGGCACGCCCGGCAGGACTCGAACCTGCGACCATCCGCTTAGAAGGCGGATGCTCTATCCAGCTGAGCTACGGGCGCTTATATCTGCATGCAGACTATAAAGCTTCGGCTTAGGTTGAATCACCTGGATTCGCCTTGGCCGTCTTACCCAGCGACAGGCTGTGCTCGACAAGCGGGGCGCATGTTAAAGCCGGCCCCACCCAGCGTCAACAGGAAAATTTAAAAAAATCAGAAAGATATAGTCACCAGGACAAAATGCAGACCACCCGCCTTTGCCCGACCGCCCCTCCATGCGAGAATACGCGCCCTTTTTAGCCCTTCCCGATGGTTAATCTAGCGTCATGACCGCACAACTGATCGACGGCAAAACGATCGCCGCCCGCCTCCGCCAGCAGATAGCCCAACGTGTCGCCGAGCGCCGCCAGCAAGGACTCCGCGTTCCCGGCCTCGCCGTGATCCTGGTCGGCAGCGATCCCGCCTCCCAGGTCTACGTCGCCCACAAGCGCAAGGACTGCGAGGAAGTCGGCTTTCTCTCCCGGGCCCATGACCTGCCCGCCAGCACCAGCCAGGCCGAACTGCTGGCGCTGATCGATCGCCTCAATGAAGACCCGACCATCGACGGCATCCTGGTCCAGCTGCCGCTACCGGAGCACCTTGATGCGTCGCAACTGCTGGAGCGCATCCACCCCGACAAGGACGTGGATGGCTTCCACCCCTATAACGTCGGCCGCCTGGCCCAGCGCATCCCCCTCCTGCGCCCCTGCACGCCCAAGGGCATCATGACCCTGCTGGAAAGCACCGGTGCGAACCTTTACGGCATGAACGCCGTGATCGTGGGCGCTTCCAACATCGTGGGCCGCCCCATGGCACTGGAGCTGCTGCTGGCCGGCTGCACCGTGACCGTTACTCACCGCTTCACCAAGGATCTGGCTGACCATGTGGCCAACGCCGACCTGGTGGTAGTGGCCGCAGGCAAGCCTGGCCTGGTCAAGGGCGAGTGGATCAAGCCCGGCGCCATCGTCATTGACGTCGGCATCAACCGCCAGGAAGACGGCAAGCTGGTGGGCGACGTGGAGTACGACGTCGCCGAACAACGCGCCAGCTGGATTACCCCGGTCCCGGGCGGTGTCGGCCCCATGACCCGCGCCTGCCTGCTGGAGAACACCCTCTACGCAGCCGAAACGCTCCACACCTGAGGCAAATTGCCAAAGGAATTAAAAAAGGCCGCATCCAGCGGCCTTTTTTATCAAGCGAATCCGACTGAGCAAACTCAGTCGGCAAGACGCCAGGTAGTACCGCCTTTTCCGTCTTCGAGCACCACTCCCATTGCGGCGAGCTGATCGCGGATACGGTCGGACTCGCCCCAATTCTTCTCCGCACGCGCCTGCAGGCGCGCCTGGATCAGCGCCTCGACCTCGGCAGCATCCACCCTACCCTCGGCACCGGCACGCAGGAAGGCGTCCGGCTCCAGCTGCAGCACGCCAAGCAGGCCGGCCAGCGCCTTGAGCTGCGCCGCCAGGGCAGCCGCAGCGGAAAGATCGCTGTCACGCAGGCGATTCACTTCGCGCACCATCTCGAAGAGCACGGCGCAGGCCTCCGGACTGTTGAAGTCATCGTCCATGGCCGCGGCAAAACGCTCGACAAAGGCCTCGCCGCCCGCAGGAGCCGCATCAGGGAGCCCGCGCAACGCGTGATAGAAACGCTCCAGGGCGCCCTTGGCTTCCCTCAGGCTCTCTTCGGAGTAGTTGATCGGGCTGCGGTAGTGACTGGACACCAGCAGGTAGCGCACCACCTCGGGGTGATACTTCTCCAGCACCTCGCGAATGGTGAAGAAGTTGCCAAGGGACTTGGACATCTTCTCGCCATCCACACGCACAGCGCCGGCGTGCATCCAGGATTTTGCGTAGAGCTTGCCGGTGGCCGCCTCGCTCTGGGCGATCTCGTTCTCGTGGTGCGGGAACACCAGGTCCGGACCGCCGCCATGGATATCAAAGGTCTCGCCCAAGCAGCAGGTGGACATCACCGAGCACTCGATGTGCCAGCCCGGCCGCCCCGGCCCCCACGGCGAATCCCAGCTCGGCTCACCCGGCTTGGCGCCTTTCCAGAGCACGAAGTCCAGCGGGTCTTCCTTGATCTCGTCCACCTCGATGCGCGCACCGATCTTCAGTTCGTCGATCTTGCGGCGGGACAGCTTGCCGTAGCCTTCGAACTTGCCGACGCGGTAGTAGACGTCGCCGTTGCCCGGGGCATAGGCAAAGCCCTTGTCGATCAGGGTCTGGATCATCTCGTGCATACCGGCGATGTGGCCGGTGGCACGCGGCTCGATATCCGGACGCAGCACGCAGAGACGCGCCTCGTCCTCATGCATCGCCGCGATCATGCGCTCCACCAGCGCCTCGAACGGTTCTCCGTTCTCATTGGCGCGACGAATGATCTTGTCATCGATGTCAGTGATGTTGCGCACGTAGGTAAGGTCGTAGCCACGATGACGCAGCCAGCGCGCCACCACGTCGAAGGCCACCATCACGCGGGCATGGCCGATGTGGCAGAAGTCATAGACCGTCATGCCGCAGACATACATGCGCACCTGGTTGCCGACCAGCGGCCGCAGCGGTTCCTTGGTCTTGCTGAGGGTGTTGTAGATCGACAGCGTCATCATTGGCCCCAGGAGTCACGCAGGGTCACGGTACGGTTGAACACCGGCTTGCCCGGCTGGGTGTCCTTCAGATCGGCAACGAAATAGCCTTCACGCTCGAACTGGAAACGATCTTCCGGCTGGGCCTGGGCCAGCGACGGCTCGGCACGGCAGCCAGTCAGCACCTGCAGGGAGTCCGGATTGATGTTGTCGAGGAAGCTGCCGCCCTCTTCCGATTTCTCCGGATTCGCCGAACGGAACAGGCGATCATACAGGCGTACTTCGCATTCCACGCTACCTTCAGCCGGTACCCAGTGGATCACGCCCTTGACCTTGCGACCTTCGGGGTTCTTGCCCAGGGTATCCGGGTCATAGCTGCAGCGGAGCTCGACGATATTGCCGCCGGCATCCTTGATCGCTTCGTCAGCGCGGATCACGTAGCTGCCACGCAGGCGCACTTCCCCACCGGGGACCAGGCGCTTGAACCCGGCCGGCGGGACTTCCTCGAAGTCGGTAGCATCGATGTACAGCTCGCGGGCGAACGGCAGCACGCGAACACCCATGTCGACTTTCGGGTGGCGTGGCAGCTCCAGGTTTTCCACCTGGCCTTCCGGATAGTTGGTGATCACCACCTTGAGGGGGCGCAGCACGCACATGGCGCGGGGCGCAGTAGCGTCCAGGTGGTCACGAATGCTGAACTCCAGCATGCCGATATCCACCACACCGCTGGCACGGTTCACGCCGATCATTTCGCAGAAGTTGCGGATCGACTCGGGGGTGTAACCACGGCGGCGATAGCCGGACAGGGTCGACATGCGCGGATCGTCCCACCCGCTTACGTGACCCTCGTCCACCAGCTGTTTGAGCTTGCGCTTGCTGGTGATGGTGTAGTTCAGGTTCAGGCGGGAAAATTCGTACTGGCGCGGCTGGGCCGGGACCGGGAGGTTGTCCAGGAACCATTCGTAAAGCGGGCGGTGATCCTCGAACTCCAGGGTGCAGATGGAGTGAGTGATGCCCTCGATGGCATCCGACTGGCCATGGGTGAAGTCATAGCTCGGGTAGATGCACCACTTGTCACCGGTCTGGTGATGGTGGGCATGGCGGATGCGATAGAGGATCGGATCACGCAGGTTCATGTTCGGCGAAGCCATATCGATCTTCGCGCGCAGCGACCGGCTGCCATCCGGGAACTCGCCGGCCTTCATGCGGGCGAACAGGTCGAGGTTCTCTTCCACGGAGCGGTCGCGGAAGGGGCTGTTCCGGCCCGGCTCGGTGAGGGAGCCACGGTACTCGCGCATTTCTTCCGGCGACAGGTCGCAGACGAACGCCTTGCCAGCCTTGATCAGCTCGATCGCCCACTCATGCAACTGGTCGAAGTAGCTGGAGGCATAACGAACATCGCCAGCCCACTGGAAACCCAGCCACTTCACGTCGCTCTCGATGGCGTCGATGTACTCTTGGTCTTCCTTGGCCGGGTTGGTGTCGTCGAAGCGCAGGTGGCAGTCACCGCCGAACTCCTTGGCCAGGCCGAAGTTCAGGCAGATCGACTTGGCATGGCCGATGTGCAGGTAACCATTGGGCTCCGGCGGGAAACGGGTAACGATCTTGGTGTACTTGCCGGCGTCCAGATCCGCCTGAACGATCTGGCGCAGGAAGTTGGAAGCGGCGGGAGTCTCTGGCTTGCTCATGGGGTCCTTAGATCTAGCTGGTGCGCGGCTCAGGGTAGGCCGGCCAAATCAAAGCGCTTATCATAGCCGAAGCTGTCAATCCCCTGACAGGCCTTGGATTTCTCGACAGAGCGAATAACCCAATGATCAAGCTGCACACCAACCACGGCGTCATCACCCTGCAACTCTTCGAAGACAAAGCCCCGGAAACCGTGGCCAACTTCAAGGAGTACGTGAAATCCGGCCACTACGACGGCACCGTTTTCCACCGCGTGATCGGCAACTTCATGATTCAGGGCGGCGGTTTCGAGCCAGGCATGAAGCAGAAGCCCACCCGCGCCCCGATCAAGAACGAGGCCAACAACGGCCTGTCCAACAAGATCGGCACCATCGCCATGGCCCGCACCATGGAGCCGCATTCGGCTTCCGCGCAGTTCTTCATCAACGTCGCCGACAACACCTTCCTGAACCACAGCGCACCGACCGTACAGGGCTGGGGCTACGCAGTATTCGGTGAAGTGGTCGAAGGAATGGACGTGGTGAACAAGATCAAGGCCGTAGCCACCACCATGAAGGCCGGCCACCAGGACGTCCCGGTCGATGACGTGATCATCGAGAAGGCCGAGATCGTCGAGTGATATTGCTGATCTCCGATCTGCATCTCGAAGAAGAGCGCCCGGATATCACCCGGGCGTTTCTTCATTTCCTGCAGACCCGCGCAGCGCAGGCCGAAGCCCTCTACATACTTGGCGATTTCTTCGAGGCCTGGATCGGCGACGACGCCATGACGCCCTTCCAGCACTCCATCGCCCAGGCCCTGCGCAAGCTGGCCGATGGCGGTACACGCATTTTCCTGATGCACGGTAATCGCGACTTCATGATCGGCAAGGCGTTCTGCCACGAGGCCGGCTGCACCCTGCTCGCCGACCCGAGCCTGGTGCGGATGAACGGCGAGCCAGTGCTACTGATGCACGGAGACAGCCTGTGCACCCAGGACGAGGCCTACATGCGCCTGCGTCGCTGGCTGCGCAACCCGGTGAGCCTGCTGATTCTGCGCAACCTGCCACTGGCCACGCGGCACAAGCTGGCCCGCAAGCTGCGCAAGGAAAGCCGTATGCAAACCCGGCAGAAGGCGGCAGAGATCACCGACGTCACGCCGGAAGAGATTCCGCGCGTCCTTCGCCAGTTCGGCGCCAGGACCCTGATCCACGGCCATACCCATCGCCCCGCCAGCCATGAACTGGACCTGGAAGGCCAACCCGCCCGGCGCATCGTCCTTGGCGACTGGAACCGCCAGGGCTGGGTGCTGCAGGTGGATGAACAGGGTTTCCACCAAGCGCCTTTTGCCCTCGACTAGGCCGTCCACACAAAGAAAAAGCGCCCATCAGGGCGCTTTCTTCATCCGCAGGACGCTCAGGCCGGCACGCCGCTGTGGAAGCGGAATTCCTCGTCCGGCGACTCGATCAGCGTCTGCTCGGCCGCCCTCACCTTCTCGATGGTCTGATCCACGTCCCGCGCGTCACCGAACTGATAGGCAAGCTTCAGATACCCCTGGTAATGGCGGGACTCGCTCTTCAGCAGCCCGCCATAGAACTTGCCCAGATCCTCGTCTAGATGCGGCACCAGAGCCTCGAAACGCTCGCAGGAGCGGGCTTCGATGAAGGCCCCTACCACTAGCGTGTCCACCAGCTTCTGCGGTTCGTGGCTACGCACCAGCTTGCGCAGGCCGGACGCATACCGGGAGGCTGAAACCGGCCTCAGGTCGATCTTGCGACGCTTCATGATGCGCAGCACCTGCTCGTGGTGCACGAGCTCCTCGCGGGCCAGGCGCGACATGAAGTTGATCAGGTCCAGGTGGGTGGCGTACTTGGCCATCAGGGCCATGGCCGTGGAAGCTGCCTTGAACTCGTTGTTCTTGTGGTCGATCAGCAGGGTTTGCTGATCGGCCAGCGCGGCCGCCACCCAGGCATCGGGAGTACGGCAACCAAGGAAGTCATGGATTTCAGGCAGGTTCACAAGCGGCTCTCATCATGCTGGGCGCCACGCTGGCCGGGCTCCCGAAGGCGGAGCATTATACGAATGCAGGACGCGACGACCAGCCCGAGCCACTTGATATATGTCAAGAACACTAAAGCCGAATCGGGACTACATTTGTTTCGGCTATAAGCCATCGACAGGGAGAGAGGACCATGCAAGCCATTCGCAGCATTCTGGTGGTATTGGACCCGGACCGGCCGGAAGGCCTTGCACTGAAAAGGGCAAAACTGATCGCCGGGGTAACCCAGTCGCATCTGCACCTCCTGATCTGCGACCGCAAGGGCAACCACGCCGACTACCTCAGTGACCTGGCCGATTCGCTCAAGACCGAAGGCTACAGCGTCACCACCCAGCAGAGTTGGCTGGAGAATCTGCACCAGACCATCATCGCCGCCCAGCAAGCCGAGGGTTGTGGCCTGGTGATCAAGCAGCACGTGCCGGACAACCCGCTCAAGAAGGCCCTTCTCACCCCGGACGACTGGAAGCTCCTGCGTTACTGTCCGGGACCGGTCCTGATGGTCAAGACCGACAGGCCGTGGAACGGCAGCAACATCCTCGCCGCCGTCGACGTAGGCAATAGCGACGGGGAGCACCGCACCCTGCACGCCACCATCGTCAGCCATGGCTACGACATCGCCAGCCTCGCCCACGGTACTCTCCACGTAATCAGCGCCCACCCATCGCCCATGCTTTCGGCGGCGGATCCGACCTTCCAGCTCAAGGAAACTATCGAGGCCCGCTATCGCGACGAATGCCGCGCCTTCCAGGCCGAGTACGACGTAAGTGACGAGCGGCTGCATATCGAAGAAGGTCCGGCCGACGTACTGATTCCCTTTGTCGCCCACAAACTGGAGGCAGCGGTCACCGTGATCGGCACCGTGGCGCGCTCCGGCCTGTCCGGCGCGCTGATCGGCAATACCGCCGAAGTGATACTGGACACTCTGGAAAGCGATGTTCTGGTGCTCAAGCCCGAGGCGATCATCGCCCACCTCGAGGAGCTGGTCGCCCAGCGTTGATAGCCGCCAAAATGAAATAAGCCGCCTGATGGCGGCTTTTTCATGCAAATCAGACTCGGCTCTCGACACCCTCGCGCAAAAAGCGCGGCGCGATATAGCGTTCGTAGTGAGCTTCGGACAAGAGGAAGAATTCCCGATCAATGGCTTCCCGCAGATCCGGCAGTGTCCAGCCACGGAACTCGGGGAGCAGCGCAATGCCGTATGCATCCAGACGATTGATCATGCGCGAACCCCGCGCGATCAGCTGGTAGGCCCAGCAGTAGTGGGACTGTTCCGGCACGAAGCGCACCTGACGCTGCTCGAGCTGCAGGCGCAGGCGTTGCGGGTCGAACACTTCCAGCTTGGCCGCCATCACCTGCACCAGAAGGATCTCCAGGCGCCGCCACACCGCACGTTTCTCCTCCTCGTTATAGAGATTCCAGTTCACCACTTCATGGTGGAAGCGCTTGCAGCCGCGGCACACCTGATCCCCATAGACAGTGGAACAGAGGCCGACGCAGGGCGTCTTGATGCGCTGGTTGGACATGACGGAAACGGATTCGACAGGTGAAACGGGCCGGCCATCTTAGCCCTTTGTCTAATCAGGGTCACCCTCGGGGAAATGGGGATTTCGTCTTAACTTTGTCGAGCCTTTCCTTTAGAATCAGCGCGCCATTTAAGGCGCCGATATCCGTTGGAAGCTGTTTTCAAAGCGTCACGAGCACAGTTCATCCGGCAGGAAATAATGGCGCCGGTCATTCCGCCCGGGATGCCCGCCGCCAGCCCTCATCAGGCCTTCCTTCCGGCGTAAAACTTTGAAAACAGCTTCTCGATGGAGGCCGTCGAAACCTTGGCCAGACAGCCCAAAAAGCTGTGCGGCGCATGCGTTCGGCGGATTCCTGGATGAGCGCCCTGGACGATTCCGGGGCCACTGATGAGGGTAAAACTGTGCTTGAAGCCTATCGCAAACACGTAGAAGAGCGTGCCGCCCAAGGGGTCGTACCCCAGCCGCTGAACGCCGAACAAACTGCAGGCCTGGTTGAGCTGCTGAAGAATCCCCCGGCCGGCGAAGAGGCTTTCCTTCTCGACCTGATCACCAATCGTGTTCCGCCGGGTGTCGATGAAGCTGCCTACGTCAAAGCAGGTTTCCTCTCCGCCATCGCCAAGGGCGAAGCCACTTCCCCGCTGATCGACAAGGCTCGCGCCACCGAACTGCTGGGCACCATGCAGGGCGGCTACAACATCGCCACCCTGGTCGAGCTGCTGGACGATGCCGAACTGGCCACCGTCGCTGCCGAACAACTGAAGCACACCCTGCTGATGTTCGACGCCTTCCACGACGTCGCTGAGCGCGCCAAGCAGGGCAACGCTTCCGCCAAGGCCGTACTGCAATCCTGGGCCGATGGCGAATGGTTCAAGGCCAAGCCGGCCGTCGCCGAGAAAATCACCCTGACCGTGTTCAAGGTGCCCGGCGAAACCAACACCGACGACCTGTCCCCCGCCCCGGACGCCTGGTCCCGCCCCGACATCCCGCTTCACGCCCTGGCCATGCTGAAAATGGCTCGCGACGGCATCGAGCCGGTTCAGCCTGGCGCCGTCGGCCCACTGAAGCAGATCGAAGCCGTGAAGGCCAAGGGCTTCCCGGTCGCCTACGTCGGCGACGTGGTCGGTACCGGTTCCTCCCGCAAGTCCGCCACCAACTCCGTGCTGTGGTTCTTCGGTGACGACATCCCCTACGTGCCGAACAAGCGCGCTGGCGGTTTCTGCTTCGGTACCAAGATCGCCCCGATCTTCTACAACACCATGGAAGACGCCGGCGCCCTGCCGATCGAATTCGACTGCACCAACCTGGCCATGGGCGACGTCATCGACGTATACCCCTATGAAGGCAAGGTCGTTCGCCACGACAGCGGCGAAGTGGTCACCACCTTCGAATTGAAGACCCCGGTCCTGCTGGACGAAGTCCGCGCCGGCGGCCGTATCCCGCTGATCATCGGCCGCGGCCTGACCGAGAAGGCCCGTGCCGAGCTGGGCCTGGGCGCTTCCGACCTGTTCAAGAAGCCGGAATCCCCGGCTGACAGCGGCAAGGGCTTCACCCTGGCCCAGAAGATGGTTGGCCGTGCCTGCGGTCTGCCGGAAGGCCAAGGCGTCCGTCCGGGCACCTACTGCGAGCCGAAGATGACCACCGTTGGCTCCCAGGACACCACTGGCCCGATGACCCGCGACGAGCTGAAAGACCTCGCCTGCCTGGGCTTCTCCGCCGACCTGGTGATGCAGTCCTTCTGCCACACCGCTGCCTATCCGAAGCCCATCGACGTCAACACCCACCACACCCTGCCGGACTTCATCAAGACCCGCGGCGGCGTGTCCCTGCGTCCGGGCGACGGCATCATCCACAGCTGGCTGAACCGCATGCTGCTGCCTGACACCGTCGGCACCGGTGGCGACTCCCACACCCGCTTCCCGATCGGCATCTCCTTCCCGGCCGGTTCCGGCCTGGTAGCCTTCGCCGCTGCCACCGGCGTCATGCCGCTGGACATGCCGGAATCCGTTCTGGTGCGTTTCAAGGGCAAGATGCAACCCGGTATCACCCTGCGTGACCTTGTCCATGCCATCCCCTACTACGCCATCCAGGCTGGCCTGCTGACCGTCGAGAAGAAGGGCAAGAAGAACATCTTCTCCGGCCGCATCCTCGAGATCGAAGGTCTGAACGACCTGACCGTCGAGCAAGCCTTCGAGCTGTCCGACGCCTCGGCCGAGCGTTCCGCTGCCGGTTGCACCATCAAGCTGCCGGAAGAAGCCATTGCCGAATACCTGAAGTCCAACATCACCCTGCTGCGCTGGATGATCGGCGAAGGCTACGGCGATGCCCGCACCCTGGAGCGTCGCGCCAAGGCGATGGAAGCCTGGCTGGCCAACCCGCAACTGCTGGAAGCCGACAAGGACGCCGAATACGCCGCCGTCATCGAGATCGACCTGGCCGACGTCAAGGAGCCTGTGCTCTGCGCCCCGAACGACCCGGACGATGCCCGCCTGCTGTCCACCGTGGCCGGCGACAAGATCGACGAAGTGTTCATCGGCTCCTGCATGACCAACATCGGTCACTTCCGTGCTGCCGGTAAGCTGCTGGACAAGGTCAAGGGCGGTATCCCGACCCGTCTGTGGCTGGCTCCGCCGACCAAGATGGACCAGCACCAGCTGACCGAGGAAGGCTACTACGGCATCTACGGCAAGGCTGGCGCCCGCATGGAAATGCCGGGTTGCTCCCTGTGCATGGGCAACCAGGCTCGCGTCCAGACCGGCGCCACCGTTGTCTCCACCTCCACCCGTAACTTCCCGAACCGCCTGGGCGACGCCACCAACGTCTACCTGGCCTCCGCCGAACTGGCGGCCGTTGCGTCCATCCTGGGCAAACTGCCGACCGTCGAGGAGTACATGGAATACGCGAAGAACATCGACAGCATGTCTGCCGATATCTACCGCTACCTGTCCTTCGACCAGATCGCCGAGTACAAGGAAGCCGCTGCAAACGCCAAGATTCCGGTGGTTCAGGCCTAAACCCCCATCGGTAGCTCGGTAAGGAGAAAGCCCCGCCTCGTGCGGGGCTTTTTCTTTTCTGCCATCTGCATCACAGACCTTTCCACATTCCCATCCAGCCGACTTGCAGGCGCCCCCCAAGCAGCTATGTTGCAGATAAGAGCCCCACAACGGGGGAGGCCTCCATGAAAACCTGGTTCCTGATCCTCATCTGCACCCTGGGCCTGGCCGGTTGCTCCAGCGAGTACCTGATCGCCACGACCGACGGCCAGCTCATCGCCACCGACGAGAAACCCGAACTGGACAGGGACACCGGCATGCTCGAATTCGAGGACCATGAAGGCCGGACCCAACAGATTCCGCAAAGCCAGGTGAAGCAGATCATCGAACGTTGAGGTAGCTCCGACCTCCGAACCCTGCCCCGCCATCGCGGGGCTCTTTTTTTGGCTGGCATATCGCTTGCTTCATCAGCGACAAGGCGGCGCGCTCCAACGGCGGAGCAGGCTGATGACGATGGCGTCGATTCCGGCCACCCCGGATCGACGCCATTTTTGCTGATAGGTGGCATTCGACATGACGGACAAGCAGAACACCATGCGCCCGGACAACCTGGCCTGGGTCGCCGGCAGCGACGCGCCGGAGAAGTGCGTGCTCAACCTGGGCTTCATGCCCCTGACCGACTCGGCCTCGCTGATAGTCGCCGCGACCCAGGGCTTTGCACAGCCATACGGCCTGACCCTGAACCTGCAGCGCCAGTCGTCCTGGGCCACCCTGCGCGACAAACTGCTCTCCGCTGAGCTGGATGCCGCGCAGGCGCTCTATGGACAGGTGTATGGCATCGAACTGGGTATCGGTGGCCCCAGCGCCGAAATGGCGATCCTCATGGGGCTCTGCCAGAACGGCCAGGCCATCAACCTCTCCGAACCCCTCAAGCGCATTGGCGTGACCAGTTCCGAGGCGCTGGCCAGGCATGTGCACCATGGCGGTGCGCGACTGACCTTCGCCCAGACCTTCCCCACCGGCACCCATGCCATGTGGCTGAACTACTGGCTGGCGGCCCAGGGTATCCATCCACTGCGGGACGTGGACACCGTCGTAGTCCCTCCCTCGCAGATGGTCACCCACCTCAAGGCAGCTCGAATCGACGGCTTCTGCGCGGGCGGCCCCTGGGGGGCACTGGCGGTCGATCAGGGCCAGGGCTTTACCCTGGCCACTAGCCAGATGATCTGGCCCGATCACCCGGAGAAGGTCCTGGCCGTCACGCATGAATTCGCCGAGCGATACCCAAACACCGCCCGCGCACTGACCATGGCCGTGCTGGAAGCCAGCCGTTTCATCGATGCCAGCGAGGAGAACCGCCGCAGCACGGCGCGCCTGATCAGCGGCAGCGATTACGTGGACGTGCCGCTCTGCGCCGTGGAACCGCGCTTCCTCGGGCATTACCAGGACGGCCTCGGTAATGCCTGGGAAGATGAGCACCCACTGCGCTTCTTCGCCGATGGCCAGGTGACCATGCCCTTCCTCTCCGACGGCATCTGGTTCATGACCCAGTTCCGTCGTTGGGGCCTGCTGCGGGACGACCCGGACTACCAGGCCATCGCCCGGCGCGTGCAACGGCTGGACATCTACCGCGACGCCGCAGAAGCGCTCGACATCCCGATCCCCGACCTGATGCGCAGCGCTACCCTGATCGATGGTCGAATCTGGGACGGCAGCGATCCCGCCGCCTATGCCCGGAGCTTCCCGATCCATTCGCTGGCCGGCCATGCCCGCGCCATCGCCCTGTAGCCGTTGGGGAAGACCGCCGCCATGTTGCGCATCCTGCTGATCAACGACACCGCAAAGAAAGTCGGGCGCCTGAAAACCGCCCTGGTGGAGGCCGGATTCGAAGTCATCGACGAATCCGGATTGACCATCGACCTGCCGGCCCGCATCGAAGCCGTCCGCCCGGACGTGGTGCTGATCGATTCCGAATCCCCTGGCCGCGACGTGATGGAGCAGATCGTGCTGGTCAGCCGTGACCAGCCCCGCCCCATCGTCATGTTCACCGATGAGCACGACCCCACGGTCATGCGCCAGGCCATCCAGGCCGGCGTCAGCGCCTACATTGTCGAAGGCATCCAGACCGACCGCCTGCAGCCGATTCTTGACGTCGCCATGGCGCGCTTCGAAGCCGACCAGGCCCTGCGCGCCCAGCTCAATGCCCGCGACCAGCAGCTGGCCGAACGCAAGCGCATCGAACTGGCCAAGGGCCTGCTGATGAAGATGAAGCAGTGTGGCGAAGAAGAGGCCTACACCCTGATGCGCCGCCAGGCCATGAGCCGGCAACAGAAGCTGATCCAGGTGGCCGAGCAGATCATCGCGATGCACGACATGCTGGGAAACTAGGCCGAAGCGTACCGCCCGTCGACACTGCTATTGCACCCGCTACGGCTCCTGCCAAAGCCCCCTGGCTCGCGCATCTGCCCTTTCGGAGATGCGCCGGTCACGCAGCAAAACTTCCCTCGACAATGGCCCGCGAAGCCCTTATCTTCGCCTCCAGGCCACCGTAGTGGCCGACGTCGCTCGGACGGTTCCGGGCGCTTACGTATCCGAGGAAAGCATGGCTGAACAGCGTTCACCGCGCCGCTTTGCGCGCATCGATCGTCTCCCCCCCTACGTCTTCAACATCACCGCTGAACTCAAGATGGCCGCACGCCGTCGCGGCGAGGACATCATCGACCTCTCCATGGGCAACCCCGACGGCGCCACCCCGCCGCACATCGTGGAAAAGCTCGTGCAGGTCGCCCAGCGTGAAGACACCCACGGATACTCCACTTCCCGCGGCATTCCACGCCTGCGCCGAGCCATCTCGCGCTGGTACAAGGACCGTTACGACGTGGAGATCGATCCTGAAACCGAAGCCATCGTCACCATCGGCTCCAAGGAAGGCCTGGCGCACCTGATGCTCGCCACCCTGGACCATGGCGACACCGTGCTCGTACCCAACCCCAGCTACCCGATCCACATCTACGGCGCGGTGATCGCCGGCGCCCAGGTGCGCTCGGTGCCCCTGGTGCCCGGCGTGGACTTCTTCGCCGAGCTGGAACGGGCGATTCGCGAAAGCATTCCGAAGCCGAAGATGATGATCATCGGCTTCCCCTCCAATCCCACCGCCCAGTGTGTGGAGCTGGATTTCTTCGAGCGCGTGGTGGCCCTGGCCAAGCAGTACGAGGTCCTGGTGGTCCACGACCTGGCCTACGCCGACATCGTCTACGACGGCTGGAAGGCGCCCTCCATCATGCAGGTGCCCGGCGCCAAGGACATTGCGGTGGAATTCTTCACCCTGTCCAAGAGCTACAACATGGCGGGCTGGCGCATCGGCTTCATGGTCGGCAACCCGGAGCTGGTCAGCGCCCTGGCGCGGATCAAGAGTTACCACGACTACGGCACCTTCACCCCGCTGCAGGTCGCTGCGATTGCCGCCCTGGAAGGCGACCAGCAGTGCGTTCGCGATATCGCCGAGCAGTACCGCCAGCGCCGCAACGTGCTGGTGAAGGGGTTGCATGAGCTTGGCTGGATGGTGGAGAACCCCAAGGCGTCGATGTACGTCTGGGCCAAGATCCCCGAGCCCTACGCCGCCATGGGCTCCCTGGAGTTCGCCAAGAAGCTCCTGGCCGAAGCCAAGGTCTGCGTCTCGCCCGGGCTGGGCTTTGGCGACTACGGCGATGACCACGTGCGCTTCGCCCTGATCGAGAACCAGGACCGTATCCGCCAGGCCGTTCGCGGCATCAAGGGCATGTTCCGCGCCGACGGGCTTCTCGAGTCTCCGACAGCATCCAGAACCCGGAAAACCGGCAAGGCGTAACGCTGGATAGCGCCCCCGAGTCACAGGGGGCGCGTTTTCCACTGAACTTCCCCGAAACGCCCGCCTGGCAAGGTTTCCTTGCCTTTTCAAGCGCTTGCAGCGCCCCTCAAGCCTCTACCGTCTGTCGGCTTTCAGCGCATTTTTTGAACAAATCCAGGGTTGGATGACTCTGATGAAAGCCGAAATTCATCGCGCCACGTCTTGAACCAGGACGGGTCAGCGGCGCGCATGTCTATCTGATTCTCCTTGAGTCCGGAGTGATTCCAAATGCACGAGTTCACGTGCAGGTGGTTTCTGTGCCTCAAAAAAGGAGGAGTGCGTATGAAGACATGAAAAACAACCAGATCTGTTAGTTCTACCTGACCACCACTCAAGTCCAGAGAGACCAACGAGTAAACAAAACAACAAATCGGTGCCATTCCTGCATCAGCACACCAACTTACTTTGTAAAACAAGAGGTCAACCATGGAGCTGTACCATCTCATTACTTCCCTGTTCAAACAGGAAGCAACCATGGAATTAATGCGCATGGGTGTCGTTTATGCCCACCTGATCGCTTGCTGCGTGGCTATCGGCCTGGTCCTGACCAGCGATATCGCCATGATCAAGCAGATGATCTCCGGCGAAGACGACGCTGCCCATAGCGACAAAACCCATCTTGATACTTTGAAGAAAACTGTACTGCTTGCACTCGCGGCACTCTGGGTTACAGGGATAGGTATCATCCTGATGGATTACTCTGTCAAAGGCGCGGTGTACTTCCTCAACCCCAAGCTCCAGGCCAAGGTCCTGGTTGTGGCACTGCTGACCGTTAACGGTTTCCTGCTCCACAGCGCGGTACTGCCTGCCATCAAGAAGGCCGGCTCGCTGATCAGGATGGAAACCAATGCCCGCACCCTCGCGGTGTTCTCGGGCGTCGTCTCCGGAGTTTCCTGGTTCTACGGAGCCATGCTGGGCATCGCTCGTCCGCTCAACTGGAAATACTCCCTTGGCGAAATCATGTTCGCTTACCCGCTGTTCATCTGCCTTGGCTTCGTCGCGATGACGCTGCTGGTGAAGTGGGCAAGTAACAGAGCTGCAAATCTCACTCCTGCTCGAGTGAATCCCGCACTCGCCTCCTGGTAAGAGATAGCTGGGCAGGGATGCCCAGTTTCAAACTGAAGTTACACGCAAGTACAAACAATCAACTTCCAACAATAAAAAGATGCTTTATATAACTGCACCAACTCCTGCATTTAGCTGATCGGCACCTCCAGCCAAGCAGGTACCAGAGTCCCAATACTCCTTTCCTCCTCCCCGGAACTTTCCCCCTCCTGTGTGTACGAACTGCTGCGCCCAAGAATTCCAGCAGTAAGGACATACAGTGATCGATCTCAGCACCTGGAACCTGACAGTCCCAGCCACCACATCCAATACACTCATCACTACCGACCGTCTCAACAACGGTTATGACAGTCAGTACTTCCGACGCAACGCAGACGGCAGTATCACCTTCTGGGTTCCGGTTAACGGCTCGCGCACCGACGATGCGCGCTATCCCCGCTCAGAACTGCGGGAGACCCAGGCCGACGGCACCCTCAGCTACTGGTACCACGCCAGCGCGGACAACTACCTCAGCGCCGTGCTCTCGGTCGAGCAAGTTCCCAGCAAGGGCAAGATCGTCATCGGCCAGATCCACAGCAAGGACGAAGCGGGCAGCCAGAACGATCCGCTGCTGAAGATCCAGTACCACTACCTGCGTGGCAACGGCCGCATCGAAGCGCTGCTGCGCAAGCGCCCCGGCGATACGGAAGTGGAGAACATCCTGCTGGCAGAGAACATCGACCTCGGCGAGCGATTCGGCTATGACCTTCGCATCACCCCCAGCGGCCGGCTGGGTATCGTCATAACCAGCAATGGCGACGACGGCAACCTCTACCGCGAACTCAGTGCCTACTGGGGCAAGCAGCAACTCTACTTCAAGGCCGGCGCCTACATCCAGGACAACTACGGCGCGGACAACGAGGGTGGGCGCGTCACCTTCTACTGGCTGAACAGCCTGCACCGCTGATATCCAGCCAATAGACCCGAGCCGCCCGCCGCTACGCGCGAAGAAGCGGCTTCAACTCGGTGCAACAGGCGCCCCTTCGCCCTGTTTTGATTCAGGCAGAAAAATCGAACTCTTCGCAAAAACCGCTCTAGACAGGCACTTCCAGAGATTGGCCCGGCTCTTGCTCTGGGACAGTCAGAGGTAGCCAACGGCGGTTGCCCTACTACACGACAAAGGCGTCGCGTCACTACGCAGAAATGCGGGAAGTGGTGCGGCGCCTTTTTCGTTTCGGCCCCAGTGATGGGGCGGTGGACGGCCCGGGATCCGGACGTCCGCGTGCAGTTCACTCAATCCCGCTGCGGCTACGGCCGCAGGACGACGCGCCACAAGCGCGACGTTTTACCGGGAGGTGCGACCGCCGTGCCCACGATCATGGCGCGAGCACCTCCCGGCCCCTAACTGCAGATGAGGTGTTCGATGACAACGAGTTTCTGGAAAGCCGGCCACACGCCCACCCTGTTCTCCGCCTTCCTCTATTTCGACCTGAGTTTCATGGTGTGGTACGTCCTCGGGCCACTCGGGGTGCAGATCGCCAGCGACCTGCAACTCACCACCCAGCAGCGCGCCATGATGGTTGCCACCCCCATCCTGGCTGGCGCCGTGCTGCGCTTCCTGATGGGCATGCTCGCCGACCGCACCTCGCCCAGGACCGCCGGCCTCATCGGCCAGGTCGTGGTGATCGCCGCACTCTTCGTCGCCTGGCAGGCAAGCATCCGCACCTATGAGCAGGCGCTGCTGCTGGGCCTGTTCCTCGGTTTCGCCGGTGCATCCTTTGCCGTGGCCCTGCCGCTGGCCTCCCAGTGGTATCCGCCGCAGCATCAGGGCAAAGCCATGGGCATCGCTGGCGCCGGCAACTCCGGCACCGTACTGGCGGCCCTTTTCGCCCCCGGCCTGGCTTCGCTGTATGGCTGGAACAACGTCTTCGGCCTGGCGCTGATCCCGCTGGTGCTGACCCTGGCGATCTTCTTCGTGGCGGCACGCAATGCTCCCAACCGCCCCGCGCCCAAGGCCCTCGGCGACTACCTGAAAGCCCTGGGCGACCGTGACAGCTGGTGGTTCATGCTGTTCTACAGCGTGACCTTCGGTGGCTTCCTCGGCCTGGCCAGCACCCTGCCCGGCTACTTCCACGACCAGTACGGCCTGGCGCCGGTGACCGCCGGCTACTACACCGCCGCCTGCGTCTTCGCCGGCAGCCTGATGCGCCCGCTGGGTGGCGCCTTCGCCGACCGCATCGGCGGCATCCGCAGCCTGCTGGTGGTCTACACGGTGGCCTCGGTGTGCATCGCCGCGGTGGGCTTCCACATCGCCAACGCCACCGTTGCCCTCGGCTTGTTCGTGGTCGCCATGCTGAGCCTCGGTGCCGGCAACGGCGCGGTGTTCCAGCTGGTTCCCCAGCGCTTCCACAAGGAAATCGGCGTGATGACCGGCCTGATCGGCATGGCCGGTGGTATCGGCGGTTTCTGCCTGACCGCGGGCCTGGGTGCCATCAAGCAGCACACCGGCGACTACCAGCTGGGCCTGTGGCTGTTCGCCAGCCTGGGCGTGGTGGCCTGGTTCGGCCTCCATGGTGTGAAGCAACGCTGGCGCACCACCTGGGGTTCGGCTGCCGTCACCACCGCCCGTGTCTGACCTCTCACAGGAATCGGCGCCCGCTGCGGCGCCGAGCCAGACTCGACAAGGAGCGCCTCGCGCTCCTTTGGCCATACAGGATCCAAGCCCGATGCCCCTGCAACTCAGCTTCGGCGAAGCCAGCGCCACCGGCCCGCGCGCGGAGAATCAGGACGCCTTGCGAGTGGTCACTCCGTCGCCCGCGCTGGCAGCCAGCAAGGGCTACCTGTTCGCCCTGGCCGACGGCGTCAGCCAATGCGCCGATGGCGGCCTGGCCGCCCGCGCCACCCTGCAGGCCCTGGCTCTGGACTACTACTCCACCCCGGAAACCTGGGCTGTCGCCCAGTCCCTGGACCGGCTGCTGGTGGCCCACAACCGCTGGCTGCAGGCCAACGGTGGCGGCCAGCCGCTGCTCACCACCCTGACCGCAATGGTGCTGCGCGGCCGCCGCTTCACCCTGGCCCATGTCGGCGACTGCCGCGCCTATCGCTGGGATGGCCGCCAGCTGAGCCGCCTCAGCGAGGACCATGTCTGGGAACAACCCGGCATGCAGCACGTGCTCAAGCGCGCGCTCGGTCTGGACCAGCACCTGGTGGTGGACTACCTCGATGGCGAACTGGCGGAGCGCGAGGGTTTCGTGCTGGTCAGCGATGGCGTCTGGGCCGTGCTCGGTGACCTGGGTATCCAGCGCATCCTCCAGGACGAACGGGACCTCCCCGCCGCCGCCCAGGCCCTGGTCAGCGCCGCGCACCTGGCCGGTGGCCAGGACAACGCCAGCGCCCTGCTGATTCGCGTCGACAACCTGCCCCAGGCGGGCCTGGCCGATACCCTGGCGCAACTCGATCACTGGCCGCTGCCACCGCGCCTGCACGAGGGCCAGGACTTCGAGGGCTGGCAGGTGGACCGGCTTCTCGCCGAATCCCGCCAGTCCCTGGTCTATCGGGTTCGCGACAGCCAGGAGCGCCGCTGGCTGCTGAAGACCCTGCCGGCAAGCCGCCATGACGAGCCCGGTGCCGCCCCGGCCCTGATGCTGGAGGAGTGGTTCCTGCGTCGTGTCGCCGGGCGTCACTTCCCCGAAGTGCATCCCCTGCCCGGGCGCCAGCATCTTTATTACGTGCAGCGCGAATACGCCGGACAGACCCTGGCCGAGCACCTGCGCCTCAGCGGTCCCATGGCGCTCCCGGAGTGGCTGGACATCGCCCCGCGCCTGCTCAAGGCGCTGGGCCAGCTGCACCGCCGCAACATCCTGCACCGCGACGTCAAACCGGAGAACCTGCTTTGGGGCGACGACGGCGAGTTGCGCCTTTTGGATTTCGGCCTCGCCTATTGCCCCGGCCTGTCCCAGGACGAGGCGCACAGCCTGCCGGGCACCCCCAGCTTTATCGCCCCGGAGGCCTTTGCCGGAGCGCCCCCGTCTCCCCAGCAGGACCTCTACGCCGCGGGCGTCACCCTCTACCACCTGCTTACCGGGCACTATCCCTATGGCGAGGTGGAAGCCTTCCAGCATCCACGTTTCGGCGCTCCCACGCCGCCCAGCCGCTACCGCCCCGACCTGCCCGCCTGGCTGGACGAATGCCTGACGCGTGCGGTCGCTGCCGACCCGAACAAGCGCTACGAAACGATGGAGGAGTGGCTGCTGGCCCTGGAACAGGGCGAACGCCGGGCCCTCACCGCCAAACCCCGGCCCTTGCTGGAACGCGAGCCGTTGAAGGTCTGGCGCGGACTGGCCCTGCTGTCGCTGCTGATCAATCTGGTGCTGCTGGTCACTCTTCTGCACGGCTGATGCACCAATTCAGCGCAATTCGCGCCAGGAGGGTGCAGCGCGACCCGGGAGTCATGACCCGGAAGCGCGCAACTCAAGACCTGCAGGGGTTGGCACGGCACCTGCAATAACCCTTTCGACAATCTACAAAAAGCGCCCGCCTCAACGACGAGACGGCACTTTCCCGATCGAACGGGACTTGGACAAAGGCGTCCTGCTGGCAACAGCGGGACGCCTTTTTTGTTTGCTCGACGTTTATGCAGGAGTGTCCTGGCATGAAGACATCCAAGCTGGTGGTGATCGGAAACGGCATGGCCGGAGTGCGAACCCTCGAAGAGCTGCTCAAGCTCGCACCGGAGCACTACCAGATCACGGTGTTCGGCGCCGAACCCCACCCCAACTACAACCGCACCCTGCTCTCGCCGGTGCTGGCGGGCGAACAGTCGTTCGAGGAGATCATCCTCAACGACCTGGCGTGGTACGCGGATAACGGCATCGAACTCCTGTTGGGACGCAAGGTGGTGAAGATCGATCGCCAGCGCCGCCAGGTGGTCGCCGACGACGGCACCTGCGCCGATTACGACCGCCTGGTAATCGCCACCGGCTCCACGCCGAGCCGCCTGTCCATCCCCGGCAATCGCCTGCAAGGCGTGATCGGCTACCGCGATATCGCCGGCGCGCGCGCCATGATTGAAACCGCTCGCTCCCACAGCCACGCCGTGGTGATCGGCGGCGGCCTGCTCGGCCTGGAAGCGGCCAATGGCCTCAAGCAGCGCGGCATGGACGTAACCGTCGTGCACCTGGCCGACTGGCTGCTGGAAAAGCAGCTCGACCAGCCGGCCGGCGACAAGCTGCTGCGCGCCCTGCAGGCCCGAGGCATCCGCTTCCGCCTGGGCACCGCCACCGAAGAGCTGATCGACAATGGCAATGGCCAGGTTTGCGCCGTGCAACTGGCGGGCGGCGAGATCATCACCGCCGACCTGGTGGTGATGGCGGCCGGCATCACGCCCAATACGGAACTCGCCGAACAGGCAGGCCTGCCCTGCAACCACGGCATCCTGGTCGACGACACCCTGCAAACCTACGACCCGCGCATCTACGCCATCGGCGAATGCGCCAACCATCGCGGCATTTCCTACGGACTGGTCGCCCCGCTGATGGAGCAGGCCAAGGTCTGCGCCAATCACCTGGCCATGCTCGGTTTCGCCCGCTACCAGGGCGCGCACATGAGCACCCGACTCAAGATCGCCGGCATCGAGATGTTCTGCGCCGGCGACCTCCCCCACGCCGGTCATGCCGCCGAGGACCACGAGGCGTGCCCCCTGCACGACTGGCAGATAGAACTGGCTTCCAGCGACGTGCTCGCCTGGACCTGAATCAATTGTGGAGCGCGCTGCGCCCGGGAGAATTCCAATGAATGGCAAAGTCTGGCTGGTCGGTGCCGGCCCCGGCGACCCTGAACTCCTCACCCTGAAAGCCGTGAAAGCCTTGAATCAGGCGGATGTGGTGATGATCGACGACCTGGTCAATCCAGCGGTGCTCGAACACGCGCCGGCCGCCCGGGTGGTCCGCGTCGGCAAGCGCGGCGGCTGCCGCTCGACGCCCCAGGAATTCATCCATCGCCTGATGCTGCGCTACGCGCGCCATGGCAAATGCGTGGTGCGGCTGAAAGGTGGCGATCCGTGCATCTTCGGCCGCGGCGGCGAGGAGGCCGAGTGGCTGGCCGAACGCGGCATCGACAGCGAGCTGGTCAATGGCATCACCGCGGGCCTGGCCGGGGCCACCAACTGCGGCATTCCCCTCACCCTGCGCGGCATCAGCCGTGGCGTGACCCTGGTCACCGCGCACACCCAGGACGACAGCAGCCTCAACTGGGGCGCCCTGGCGCAATCGGGCACCACCCTGGTGGTTTACATGGGCGTCGCAAAACTGGCGGATATCCGCGAGGGCCTGTTGGCCGGTGGCATGGCCGGCGCCATGCCCGTGGCGATGATCGAGAACGCTTCCCTGCCCCATCAACGGGAATGCCGCAGCACCCTCGCCCGCATGCAGGCGGACGCCAGGACCTTCGAACTCAAGAGCCCGGCCATCCTGATCATAGGTGAAGTCGCCGCGGCCGAAGCCGTCCTCCCGATGGCGCAAAGCGCCTGAACCTCTCTTCGCTCCTGCGAAGTAGTGCTTGCCCGGCTCTGCCGGGCTTTTTTGGCAGCGGTACACTTTTCTCAAGACAAAGAAAAACCCGGCCGAGGCCGGGTTTTTCCTGCAGCTCAAACCAATTACTTGGCCTGGGCTTCTACTTCGGCTTCTACGCGGCGGTTAACAGCGCGGCCTTCAGCAGTGGCGTTGTCGGCAACCGGGCGGGTTTCGCCGTAGCCAACAGCGTTGACGCGCTCGCCACCAACACCGTACTGGTTGACCAGAACTTCACGAACGGCGTTGGCACGACGCTCGGACAGCTTCTGGTTGTAGGCGTCGGTACCAACGGAGTCGGTGTGACCTTCAACGGTGGTGGTGGTAGCCGGGTACTGGTTCATGAAGTCAGCCAGGTTCTTGATGTCGCCGTAGCTTTCTTCCTTGACCTTGGCCTTGTCGAAGTCGAACTTCACGTCCAGCTCAACGCGTACGACTTCGGCAACAGCCGGGCAGCCATCGGCGTCAACGGTGACGTTGGCCGGGGTGTCCGGGCACTTGTCGACGTTGTCACAAACGCCGTCGTTGTCGCTGTCAGCGCACACTTCAGCAACCGGAGCCGGAGCCGGCTCGGCCTGCTTGGTGGAACCGCCGAAGTTCACGCCGACACCTACGCCAGCCATCCACTCGGCTTCCTGGGCATCCAGGTTGTACATGCCGTCCAGGCTCGCCTTGGCGAAGAAGTTCTCGGTGAAGTAGTACTTCAGACCGGTGCCAACGTTGGCGAAGGTGCTGTGGTCACGGCCGGTACGCGGCGGGATGTTGCTGATGTTCTGATGGGCGAAGCCGGCAGAAACGTAAGGACGCAGGCCGACACCCGGGGTGCCGAAGTGGTAGATGGCGTCCAGCGAGGCCAGGTTGCCCTTGATGTCCTTGTGGCCATCGGTGCCGAAGGAGTCTTCGGAGGTCATGTCGTGGTATTCGCCGTACGACAGGGCCAGGGAAACGTCGTCGGTCAAGTAGTAACCTACCGAGCCGCCGTACAGGTTGCCGTTCTCGAGGTCGCGAGAACTGTCAGTGAAGTAACGCTTACCGAAAGCTTCCACCTCAACTGCGCCCTGGCCCTGAGCCAGCGCGTTCAGCGAAAAGGCGGCAACAAGAGAGCCAACGGCTACGCCTAAGGTGTTTTTCAGTTTCATCCGTAAATCCCCATCTTGGTGGTCAGTAAGTTGTCGGACAATCTCTGGACAACTTGGGCGGCAATTCTAGCAGAACGGGCCGGCCCATAAGAGATAATTTTTCCCGAACTAAGTTTCAGCGAGTCCGGAAAATTTTTCGCGAAGGCGATCAAGCGCACGCTTGTAGCGCATTTTTGTGGCACTCAGGCCCATATGCATAATGTCGGCGATTTCCTGGAACTCAAGCTCTGCGACAAAACGTAGCACCAGAATTTCCCGATCAATGGGGTTGACATGCACGAGCCAACGCTCTAGCCCCCCACGTTCCTCGACCTTGGGAGCTTTCTCGTCCGACGCTTCTTCGAGAGGATCGAGACTCAGCGCATCAAGCAAACGTCGTTTCCGACGCTCTTTCCGATATTGGGTAATGCACTCGTTGTACGTGATGCTATATAGCCATGTCTTGAACTTCGACTTGCCTTCGAAGTTCTTCAAACCATAGAGCACTTTCAGCATCACTTCCTGACAGACATCATCTGCGTCGCGGTCGTTGCCTAAATAGCGGGCACAGACGTTGAACAAGGTGCGTTGATAACGCCGCATCAATTCTTCATAGGCGCGAGTGACATGGAATAGCTCGACATGCGCACGCTCCACGAGCTCTTCATCGGAGAGCTCGCGTGGGTCATAGCGCAAGGAAAGCGATTGGGGCTTGTTCAAAACGGGTCGGGCCGACAGTCAGGTCAAAAGCCGCTGGGGGCGCGGGGTTCGCGCACCCTGTCTGGCGGCATACATTAGCAGGGAAAAGCCGTCGTGTTAGCGGCTGGTTACCCGTTGATCGAGCAAAGTACGATTCGACACCGATACCAGCTCACCTTCCTCGGTGAGCAGCAGGGTTTTCACCGTACCGATTTCCTCGATCTGCCCTTCGACATCGCCAACCTTGACTTGTTGCCCCACTTGATAGAGCTCACGCACATAGATGCCGGCGAGGATCTGCCCGGCGATTTCGCGACTGCCAAGCCCCAGCGCCAGCGCCGCCGCCAGGCCGATGGAAATCAGCACGATGGCAATGACGTTGTTCAGCAGGTCGGTCTTCACCTCCAGCTGGCCGATGGCCACGGAGATGCTGATGATGATGACCAGGCCCTGGGCGATACGGCCCAGCCCATGGGAGTACTCCAGCCCCACGCCTTCGGCCGCGCCGCGCACCAGGCCACTGACCAGTTGCGCCAGCAGCACACCAGCCAGCAGCACCAGCGCCGCACCCAGCACCTTGGGCAGGTAGAGGGCGAGCACATCGAGGGTGGCCGAAACACGGTCCAGCCCCAGGGATTCGGCCGCGGAGACCAGGAAGATCAGCAGCACGAACCAGTAGACGATCTTGCCGATCAAGGTGGAAACCGGCACCTGGATACCGGCGCGGGCGAGCATCTTGGTCAGGCCGGTACCGCCCATCAGGCGATCCAGTCCTACCTTGGCCAGCAGCTTGGACAACAGGGTATCCAGCAGCTTGGCCACCACGAAGCCCAGCAGTACCACCACCAGCGCGCCGAACAGGCGCGGAATGAAGCCCGCCACCGGTGTCCACACCGTGGTCATGGCATTAACGAGTCCTTGGGTCCAGGGGTCGAATTCCATGTTCAATCAGCCTTATCTGCAGAACGGACAGAAGCATTGCGACGCGAAACGGGCGCCAGATGGGGCGAGCCATTGTTAAGGGCGATCATCATCGCCTCGAGCCAGTGGCCCATGAGACTGAACAGATCCCCGGCACCCACCTGACGATTGGCGGTCTTGAGCACCCGGCCCAGCGTCGCGTCGTCGTCGTGGTCGGAATGTGGAGACGCCTTGAGCAGGTCCCGCAGGGATTCTTCGAACGGATCGTGCATGCGCACCTCACGTAGATATGTGGGCTAGACGAGGCTGGAGCGGGCCGGGTCACATCAGAGCCAGCGAAGCCGACGGAACAGCCATAACTGGAACCCCGCGATCCCGAGGATCAGCATGCAGGTCAGGAGGAAGCCATAAGGCGTCTCGTCCCCGGGGATACCGCGCACGTTCATGCCCAGCAGGCCGGTGATGAAACTCAGCGGCAGGAAGAAACCCGTCGTGATGCCGAGCAGGTACATGGTGCGACTGGTGCGCTCGCCCTGGCGGCGGCTCTCGCTTTCCAGCACCAGGCCAATGCGCTCTCGAATCAGCTCCAGCTCTTCCAGGTAACGCGTCAGGCGGTTGTTCAGTTCGTTCCAGTAATCGCTGTCGTCTGCGACGAACCAGGGCATCCGGCTGCGCGCCAGCTGCCCGTAGATGTCCCGCTGGGGCGCGAGGAAGCGCTTGAGTCCAGCCGCCCGTCGACGGATCTGCAACATCAGGTCGTGGTCCGGGCGGAAACGCTCGTTGTTGTCGAGGTGCTCTTCCTGCTCGTCGACCTGATCCGACAACTCGGCCACCAGCGAATCGATCTTGTCCGTCAGGTGTTCGGCCAAGTACAGGAGCACCTCGGACGCCACCTTCGGACCGGTGCCGCTGGCCCACTGTTCGATCAGCTCATCGGTGGCGCGCAGTGGGCGCAGGCGCAGGGAAAGCACACGCTGCGACGAAGCGAAGATGCGCACCGAAACCATATCCTCCGGCACCGCCCCGGGATTCAGGTTCACCCCACGAAGGAACAGCAGAAGCTCGTCACCGGGCTGCGCCAGCATGCGTGGACGCGTGCTTTCTTCCAGTAGCAGGTCGCAGGTGAACTCGGACAGCCCGCTCTGCTCCCGCAGCCAGCGCCGCGCCAACGGGTGGCTGCGATCCCAGTGCAGCCAGAGGCTCTGCTCCGGCCTCAACTGCAGATCGTCCAGCGCCTCGCGGGAGATCGGTTCGGCGCCGCCCTGCCCGTCCAGCACGAAGGCATACACCAATCCCCACTGGGCGTTCTGTTCCTCGAACATTCAGTCTCCTTGGCAGAAAAAACCCGGCTTTCGCCGGGTTTTCCAGGTCAGGCCGGCATTTCCAGGGGCTTTGGCGAAACGATGATGCCGTTGTTGTCGGCATAGACGAACTCGCCGGGGCGGAAGGTGACGCCGCCGAAGGTGACGGCCACGTTCAGGTCGCCGATGCCGCGCTTGTCGGTCTTCATCGGGTGGCTGGCCAGCGCCTGGACACCCAGGTCGGTCTGGGCGATCACGTCGACGTCGCGGATGCAGCCGTAGACCACGATGCCTTCCCAACCGTTCTTCGCGGCCTTCTCGGCCAGCATGTCGCCCAGCAAGGCCCGGCGCAGGGACCCGCCGCCATCCACGACCAGCACCTTGCCCTTGCCCGGCAGGTCGACCTGCTCCTTGACCAGGGAGTTGTCCTCGAAGCACTTGATGGTGACGATCTCACCGCCGAAGGAGTCGCGGCCGCCAAAGTTGCTGAACATCGGCTCGACCACCTGGACCAGGTCCGGATAGGCATCGCACAGATCAGGGGTAACGTATTGCATGGACATCTCCTTGATAGCAGTTACAGATCGAGACCGATGCGGTCGCCGTGAAAAGCCAGCGGCAGGCGCTGCAACGGAGGGCAGGACGCATTGAGCGGACGGCCATTGGTCAAGTCAAAGGCAATGCCGTGCCTGGAACAACGCCCCTGCTCGGGCGAGTCGGCGTGCAGCCCCCGGCGTGGGCAGCGATTTTCCATGAGGATCGACCGCTGATCAACGACGATCCGCAATAAATACCGCCCTTTCTCCTGAAAGGCACTGCGATGACCGCCCTCCAGGTCGAACCGCCGTTCCAGCGCTACGAACATGAAGCCTCCAGCGCGCCGCGATTCCCGCCATCTTTAGCACAGCCTCCCGCCTCCCGAAACCGGAAAACGCCAGCGGGCAGCGGGCTAGAGCGCCAGGGCCCCGGCCGCTCGCAGCGTCCCCGGCAAGGCCTGGTGCTTCAGCCAATGGGCCACCAAGGGCCAGACTTCACGCTCGGCGGCCTTGCTCACCAGCATTTCGATGTGACCGAAGTCATCACTGAACCCTTCATCCTTTGCCAGTTTCAGGAAGTGACGGCAGTCCTCGGGCACCTGCTCCACCAGCTTCCGGCAGGCCCAGACCGGGTCCTGCAGGTCGCCTGCGGCAGCTACCGCCAGTACAGGCACATGCACCTCCGCCAGGCCGGCCCACCAGTCCCGCTCGGCATCGCCAAAGCGCCCGAACAGGCCATGCCAGCGCATGCTCTCCAGAGCGAGGCCGATCGGCTCGTCTTCCGGCCCGCGCTTCAGCCACGGCCCGGAAAGCACATCGAAGCGTTTGAGCAGCATGCGGCCACCCCACTCCACCGGTGGCATCTTCAGCAGCCAGTAGACACGGCTGATCTGGCTCCCGAAGAGCGCAGCGGATGCGACGTCCTCCTGGCCCAGGTAATGACCGCCCAAGGCCGCGGCCAGGGTCGTGCCGCCCAGGGAATGACCGACCCAGTGCGGCGCCTGACCGGCCTGTTCGCGAACGAAGGCCGAGATGGCCGGCAAGTCATACCGCGCGTAATCCGCCACCCGGTTGCGGCGATAGTGCTGGTTGCGCGGCGACAGACCGTGCCCACGCATCTCCGCGATCCACACATCGAAGCCGGCACGCGTCAGGTGTGGCCCGAGCCCCAGTCCCTTGGGCGAGTACCAGAAACGGCGATTGGAAAAGCTGCCGTGCACGAGGATCACCGGCACGCCACGGGCGTCTTCGTGGCCGAAGCGGCCAAGGCGGGTGAGGACCAGTTCGACGCTGGGGTCAGGGCTATTGCCGGGTTTCAGGCGATAGACGTCTTCGGTCAGGTCGCCACGGAGTTCCGCGCCGATCAGCGCCACGGGAAAGAGTTCGCTACTGCTTTGCATGAGTGCTGCACAAAAACGGTTTATTGCACTTTCCCCGGGAAGGCGGCCTTGTTTTTCAGGAAGAAGCAGGCTGAGCCCCGTACCCCGGATGAAGTCCGGGGTACGTCCCTCCGCCGCTCCCGGATTTCATCCGGTCTACGATTTACTGCAAATCACCAGACCTTTCGCGCACGCAAAAAAAGGGCGGGTTCTAAACCCGCCCTTTTCATTCTGGCTTACGAAGGATCAGGCCTGACCTTCCGCAAGGAAGAACCAGGTGTCCAGTACGGAGTCGGGGTTCAGCGAGACGCTTTCGATGCCCTGCTCCATCAGCCACTTGGCCAGGTCCGGGTGGTCGGACGGGCCCTGGCCGCAGATGCCGATGTACTTGCCAGCCTTGTTGCAGGCGGCAATGGCATTGGCCAGCAGCTTCTTCACGGCCGGGTTACGCTCGTCGAACAGGTGAGCGACGATGCCGGAGTCGCGGTCCAGACCCAGGGTCAGCTGAGTGAGGTCGTTGGAGCCGATGGAGAAGCCATCGAAGAACTCCAGGAACTCCTCGGCCAGCAGGGCGTTGGACGGCAGCTCGCACATCATGATGACCTTCAGGCCATTCTCGCCGCGCTTCAGGCCGTTGCTGGCCAGCAGCTCGACCACCTGGCTCGCTTCGCCCAGGGTACGCACGAAGGGAACCATGATCTCGACGTTGGTCAGTCCCATCTCGTTGCGCACTTTCTTCAGCGCACGGCATTCCAGTTCGAAGCAGTCACGGAAGGACTCGCTGATGTAGCGGGAAGCGCCACGGAAGCCGAGCATCGGGTTCTCTTCTTCCGGCTCATAGAGCTTGCCGCCGATCAGGTTGGCGTATTCGTTGGACTTGAAGTCCGACAGGCGCACGATGACTTTCTTCGGCCAGAAGGCCGCCGCCAGGGTGCTGATGCCTTCCACCAGCTTCTCGACATAGAAGCCGACCGGATCGTCGTAACCGGCGATGCGCTTCTCGACGCTTTCCTTGATCTCCGCCGGCAGGCTGGCGAAGTTCAGCAAGGCCTTCGGGTGAACGCCGATCATGCGGTTGATGATGAATTCCAGACGGGCCAGGCCCACGCCCTCGTTGGGCAGCTGGGCGAAGTCGAAGGCGCGATCCGGGTTGCCGACGTTCATCATGATCTTGAACGGCAGCTCGGGCATGGCATCGACCGAGTTGGTGCGGATATCGAAGCCCAGCTGGCCTTCGAAGATGAAACCGGTGTCGCCTTCGGCGCAGGAAACGGTCACACCCTGGCCGTCCTGCAGCACCTGGGTGGCGTTGCCGCAACCCACGACTGCCGGGATACCCAGCTCACGGGCGATGATCGCCGCGTGGCAGGTACGGCCGCCGCGGTTGGTGACGATGGCGCTGGCGCGCTTCATCACGGGTTCCCAGTCCGGGTCGGTCATGTCGGAGACCAGCACGTCGCCCGGCTGGACCTTGTCCATCTCGGATACGTCGTGGATCACGCGAACGCTGCCGGCGCCAATGCGCTGGCCGATGGCACGGCCTTCCACCAGGACCTTGCCCTTTTCCTTCAGCAGGTAGCGTTCCATCACGGTGGCGCTGGCACGGCTCTTAACGGTTTCCGGACGGGCCTGCACGATGTACAGCTTGCCGTCGTCACCATCCTTGGCCCACTCGATATCCATCGGGCGGCCGTAGTGTTTCTCGATGATCAGCGCCTGCTTGGCCAGTTCGGCCACTTCGGCGTCGGAGAGGGCGAAGCGGGCACGGTCGGCGCGATCCACGTCGACGGTCTTCACCGACTTGCCGGCCTTGGCTTCGTCGCCGTAGACCATCTTGATCGCCTTGCTGCCCAGGTTGCGGCGCAGGATGGCGGGGCGACCGGCTTCCAGGGTTGCCTTGTGCACGTAGAACTCGTCGGGGTTCACAGCGCCCTGCACGACGGTTTCGCCGAGGCCGTAAGCGGCGGTGATGAAGACCACGTCACGGAAGCCGGATTCGGTGTCCAGGGTGAACATCACGCCGGCGGTGCCGGTTTCCGAACGGACCATGCGCTGCACGCCGGCGGACAGGGCGACCAGCTTGTGATCGAAGCCCTGGTGCACGCGGTAAGCGATGGCGCGGTCGTTGAACAGGGAGGCGAATACCTCCTTGGCAGCGCGGATCACATTGTCCACGCCACGGATATTCAGGAAGGTTTCCTGCTGGCCGGCGAAGGACGCGTCGGGCAGGTCTTCGGCGGTAGCGGAGGAACGCACGGCCACGGCCAGGTTGTCGTTGCCCTTGGCCAGTTCGGCAAAGGCGGCGCGAATTTCGGCATCCAGGCGCGGGGGGAACTCGGCGTCCATCACCCACTGGCGGATTTCGGCGCCGGTCTTGGCCAGGGCGTTGACGTCATCCACATCGAGCTTGTCGAGGGCGGCGTGGATGCGATCGTTCAGGCCACTCTGCTCGAGGAAGTCACGGTAGGCCTGGGCGGTAGTGGCAAAACCACCAGGAACGGAAACGCCAGCGCCAGCCAGATTGCTGATCATCTCGCCCAGGGATGCGTTCTTGCCCCCCACATGCTCAACATCATGGACGCCGAGCTTATCGAGGGAAACTACGTACTCTACCAAGGTGATCTCTCCACTAATTATTGGAAAAGCTCATGCGGAACCACTCCGCAGCGTTCTGGCTTTGGTCCAGAAAAATACGTCACAATGCCGACCGGCTCGGGCCTGGCGAAAAACGCGGCCTATCATAGCCAAGAATCGTTCCTGACTTAAGGCCTTTGGCGCAAATGAAACGAACCGCTTTCTTCATCTCCGATGGCACCGGCATCACTGCGGAAACCCTTGGCCAGAGCCTCCTGGCGCAGTTCGAAACCATCGCCTTCCACAAACTCACGCGCCCCTATATAGACAGCGTCGAGAAAGCGCGCGCCATGGTACAGCAAATCAACAAGGCTGCGGAGGCGGACGGCGCCCGCCCGATCATCTTCGACACCATCGTGAACCAGGAAATCCGTGACATCCTGGCCACTTCCGATGGCTTCATGATCGACATCTTCTCCACATTCCTTTCTCCGTTGGAACAGGAACTGACCTCGCACTCTTCCTATTCCGTCGGCAAATCCCACTCCATCGCCCACCACTCCAACTACATGGAGCGGATCGAGGCGGTCAACTTCGCCCTCGACAACGACGACGGCGCCCGCACTCACTACTACGACAAGGCCGACCTGATCCTGGTGGGCGTGTCCCGCTGCGGCAAGACGCCGACCTGCCTGTATATGGCAATGCAATATGGCATTCGTGCGGCGAATTATCCGTTGACCGAGGAAGACATGGAGCGGCTGCAACTTCCCGCCGCCCTCAAGAAGTACAAGGACAAGCTGTTCGGCCTGACCATCGACCCCGATCGCCTCACCGCCATCCGCAACGAGCGCAAGCCCAACAGCCGTTACGCGAGCTTCGCCCAGTGCGAGTTCGAAGTCCGCGAGGTGGAAAACCTGTTCCGTCGCGAAAACATCAACTACATCAACTCCACCCATTTCTCGGTGGAGGAAATTTCCGCCAAGATCCTGGTGGAAAAAGGCGTCGAGCGCCGGCTCAAGTAAGCCGGACGCTCAGAGAGAAAGCCCGCCTCGCGGGCTTTTTCATGCCCGGGAATCGGCGACCCGAAAGATCGTCGAGCGCAGGCAGTTGCCGTACGTCACCTAGAAGGCGTCGCCCGGCACCCTCACCCAACCCTCCATCAGCACGCGAGCGCTGCGGCTCATGATGGCCTTGGTGACCGTCCATTCGCCGTCCACCTGCTTCGCCTCCGCGCCCACGCGCAGGGTGCCGGAGGGATGACCGAAACGCACGGCGCTACGCTCGCCACCACCGGCGGCGAGGTTCACCAGGGTGCCCGGAACGGCCGCGGCGGTGCCGATAGCCACGGCAGCGGTGCCCATCATCGCGTGGTGCAGCTTGCCCATGGACAGCGCGCGCACCAGCAGGTCGATTTCACCGGCCTGTACTTCCTTGCCGCTGGAGGTGCGGTAGTTCTTCGCCGGCGCGACGAAAGCGATCTTCGGCGTGTGTTGGCGGGTCGCGGCTTCTTCGGGAGTCTTGATCAGGCCCATGCGCAGCGCGCCGGCGACACGGATCTTCTCGAAACGCGCCAGTTGCTCCGGATCGCCGTTGATGGCTTCACGCAGCTCGGCGCCGGTGTAGCCGATATCCTCGGCATTGACGAACACGGTGGAGATGCCGGCGCTGATCATGGTCGCCTTGAAGGTGCCGACGCCGGGCACTTCCAGGTCATCCACCAGGTTGCCAGTGGGGAACATCGAGCCCCCCTCCTCCCCGTCATCGGACGGATCGAGGAACTCCAGCACGATTTCCGCGGCCGGGAAGGTCACGCCGTCAAGCTCGAAATCGCCGGTTTCCTGCACCTGGCCGTTGGTGACCGGTACGTGGGCGATGATGGTTTTCTGGATATTGGCCTGCCAGATACGCACCACGCAGGTGCCGTTCTGCGGAATGCGCGAAGGATCGACCAGGCCGGCGTGGATGGCGAAGGCTCCGGCGGCGGTAGAGAGGTTGCCGCAGTTGCCGCTCCAGTCGACGAAGGCCTTGTCGATGGAGATCTGCCCGTAGAGGTAATCCACGTCGTGGCCGGGCTGGCTGCTCCTGGACAGGATCACGCACTTGCTGGTGCTGGAAGTGGCGCCGCCCATGCCGTCGATATGCGCGGAATACGGGTCGGGACTGCCGATCACACGCATGAACAGCTTGTCGCGTGCTTCGCCGGGCACCTGGCAGCGCTCGGGCAGGTCTTGCAGGCGGAAGAACACGCCCTTGCTGGTACCACCACGGATATAGGTGGCGGGAATTCTGACTTGGGGAACGTGGGCCATGAATAATGTCCTGAAAGGCTTTGAATGCCCTTCTCCCCCGGGGAGAAGGTGCCCAAAGGGCGGATGAGGGAAGGCAAGCGCCATCCCTCATCCCGACCCTCTCCCGGAGGGAGAGGGGGCTGTCGCGTGCCTCAGCCGACAGCTTTTTCCGCCGAGGCTTCGAGGAAGTCCTGGGCGAAGCGCTGCAGCACGCCGCCAGCCTCGTAGATGGACACCTCTTCAGCGGTATCCAGGCGGCAGGTCACCGGAACCTTGATGGCTTCGCCGTTGGTACGGCGGATCACCAGGGTGAGGTCGGCGCGCGGCTTGCGCTCGCCGATCACGTCGAAGGTCTCGGTGCCGTCGATGCCGAGGGTCTTGCGGGTAGTACCCGGCTTGAACTCCAGCGGCAGCACCCCCATGCCGATCAGGTTGGTGCGGTGGATGCGCTCGAAGCCCTCGGCTACGATGGCCTCGACACCCGCCAGGCGCACGCCCTTGGCCGCCCAGTCACGGGACGAGCCCTGGCCGTAGTCGGCACCGGCGATGATGATCAGCGGCTGCTTGCGATCCATGTAGGTCTCGATGGCTTCCCACATGCGCATCACCTTGCCGTCCGGCTCGACGCGGGCCAGGGAACCCTTCTTCACCTCGCCGTCCACCACCGCCATCTCGTTCACCAGCTGCGGGTTGGCGAAGGTGGCGCGCTGGGCGGTCAGGTGATCGCCGCGGTGGGTCGCGTAGGAGTTGAAGTCCTCCTCCGGCAGGCCCATTTTCGCCAGGTATTCGCCAGCCGCCGAGTCCGCCAGGATGGCATTGGACGGCGACAGGTGGTCGGTGGTGATGTTGTCCGGCAGCACCGCCAGCGGACGCATGCCCTTGAGGGTGCGCTCGCCGGCCAGGGCGCCTTCCCAGTACGGCGGACGGCGGATGTAGGTGGACATCGGGCGCCAGTCGTACAGCGGGCTCTCGGCTTCCTTCACCGTCCCCAGGTCGAACATCGGGATGTAGATCTGCTTGAACTGCTCGGGCTTCACCGAGGCGGCGACAATGGCGTCGATCTCCTCGTCGCTCGGCCACAGGTCCTTCAGGGTAATGGGATTGCCCGCCTGGTCGTGACCCAGTACGTCCTGCTCGATGTCGAAGCGCACGGTACCGGCGATGGCGTAAGCCACCACCAGCGGCGGCGAGGCGAGGAAGGCCTGCTTGGCGTAGGGATGGATACGGCCGTCGAAGTTGCGGTTGCCCGACAGCACGGCGGTGGCGTAGAGGTCGCGGTCGATGATTTCCTGTTGGATCGCCGGGTCCAGCGCGCCGGACATGCCGTTACAGGTGGTGCAGGCATAGGCGACGATGCCGAAGCCGAGCTTCTCCAGCTCCGGCAGCAGGCCAGCTTCTTCCAGGTACAGCTTGGCGACCTTCGAGCCCGGCGCGAAGGAAGTCTTCACCCAGGGCTTGCGCACCAGGCCCAGCTCGTTGGCCTTCTTCGCCAGCAGGCCGGCGGCCACGACGTTGCGCGGGTTGGAGGTGTTGGTGCAGCTGGTGATGGCGGCGATGATCACCGCGCCATCCGGCATCAGGCCGTTGGCTTCCTCGGCCTTGCCCGCTTCGAGCTTGGCCTCGTCGGCGATGCCGCGTTCGGCCAGCGCGGAAGTCGGCAGGCGGCGATGGGGGTTGGACGGGCCCGCCATGTTGCGTGCCACGGTGGACAGGTCGAACTGCAGCACCCGCTCGTATTCGGCGGTGGCCAGGGCGTCGCCCCACAGACCGGTGGTCTTGGCGTAGTTCTCCACCAACGCCACCTGCTCCGGCTCGCGACCGGTGAGCTTGAGGTACTCGATGGTCTGCTGGTCGATGTAGAACATCGCCGCAGTGGCACCGTATTCCGGGCACATATTGGAAATGGTGGCGCGGTCGCCGATGGACAGGCTGTCGGCCCCTTCGCCGAAGAACTCGACATAGGCACCCACCACCCGCTCCTTGCGCAGGAATTCGGTGAGGGCGAGGACGATATCGGTGGCGGTGATGCCGGGCTGGCGCTTGCCGGTCAGCTTGACGCCGACGATGTCGGGCAGGCGCATCATCGAAGCGCGGCCGAGCATCACGGTTTCGGCTTCCAGGCCACCGACGCCGACGGCGATCACACCCAGGGCGTCCACGTGCGGCGTGTGGCTGTCGGTGCCGACGCAGGTGTCCGGGAAGGCAACGCCGTCGCGCGCCTGGATCACCGGGCTCATTTTCTCCAGGTTGATCTGGTGCATGATGCCGTTGCCGGCGGGGATCACGTCGACGTTCTTGAACGCGGTCTTGGTCCACTCGATGAAGTGGAAGCGGTCCTCGTTGCGGCGCTCTTCGACAGCACGGTTCTTCTCGAACGCCTGCGGGTCGTAACCACCATATTCGACGGCCAGGGAGTGGTCGACGATCAGCTGGGTCGGCACCACCGGGTTGACCTTGGACGGGTCACCGCCCTGCTCGGCGATGGCATCGCGCAGGCCGGCCAGGTCCACCAGCGCGGTCTGGCCGAGGATGTCGTGGCAGACCACGCGGGCCGGGTACCAGGGGAAGTCCAGGTCACGCTTGCGCTCGATCAGCTGCTTGAGCGAATCGGTCAGCATGGCCGGATCGCAGCGGCGCACCAGCTGTTCGGCCAGCACGCGGGAGGTGTACGGCAGCTTGGCGTAGGCGCCCGGGGCGATGGCATCCACCGCCTCGCGGGTGTCGAAGTAGTCGAGCGCCGTGCCCGGCAGGCTCTTGCGGTATTGGCTATTCATGCTGCTCATGATCAGGGACGGTCCTTCAGGGGCACGAACTTCAGATCTTCCGGGCCGACGTAGTTGGCGCTCGGGCGGATGATCTTGCCGTCGATGCGTTGCTCGATGACGTGGGCGGACCAGCCGGAGGTGCGGGCGATCACAAACAGCGGGGTGAACATGGCGGTGGGCACGCCCATCATGTGGTAGCTGACGGCGCTGAACCAGTCGAGGTTGGGGAACATCTTCTTGATTTCCCACATGGTCGACTCAAGGCGCTCGGCGATGTCGAACATCTTGGTGTTCTTCTGCTCGAGGGAGAGCTCGCGAGCCACCTCCTTGATCACCTTGTTGCGCGGATCGGACACGGTGTAGACCGGGTGGCCGAAGCCGATCACCACTTCCTTCTTCTCGACGCGGGCACGGATGTCGGCTTCCGCTTCGTCCGGATTGTCGTAGCGTTTCTGGATCTCGAAGGCCACCTCGTTGGCACCGCCATGCTTCGGACCACGCAGCGCGCCGATGGCGCCGGTGATGCAGGAGTACATGTCGGAGCCGGTGCCGGCGATCACGCGGGAGGTGAAAGTCGACGCGTTGAATTCGTGCTCGGCGTACAGGATCAGCGAGGTGTGCATGGCGCGGACCCAGGAGTCACGCGGCTTCTCGCCGTGCAGCAGGTGCAGGAAGTGACCGCCGATGGAATCGTCGTCGGTCTCGACGTCGATGCGCTTGCCGTTGTGGCTGAAGTGGTACCAGTAGAGCAGCGCGGAGCCGAGGGAAGCCATCAGCTTGTCGGCGATGTCGCGGGCGCCCGGATGGTTGTGGTCATCCTTCTCCGGGGACAGGCAGCCCAGCACGGAAACGGCGGTGCGCATCACGTCCATCGGGTGGGCGGACGGCGGCAGTTGCTCCAGGGCGGCCTTGACGCCGGCCGGCAAGCCGCGCAGGGCCTTCAGCTTGGCCTTGTAGCCGGCCAGTTCGGCGACGTTCGGCAGCTTGCCGTGCACCAGCAGGTGGGCGACTTCCTCGAATTCGCAGGAGGTGGCGAAGTCGAGAATGTCATAGCCGCGGTAATGCAGGTCGTTACCGGTACGGCCAACGGTGCACAGGGCGGTGTTGCCGGCGGCGGTGCCACTCAGGGCCACGGACTTCTTCGGTTTGAAGGCGGTGGTGTTTTCGGTAGCGCTCATCGCTTGATTCTCCTCATTTCAATCCGGTTGCTTCGGTCTTGTTTTTACGCAGGCCGCCCTTCTGCAGAACGGCCTGCGTCCGGTCATTTCTTGGCGGCGAACAGGGCGTCGAGCTTCTGCTCGAAGGCGTGATAGCCGATGCGGTCGTACAGCTCCGCGCGGGTTTGCATCAGGTCGATGACCTCCTTCTGGTGGCCATCGCGGCGAATCGCGGTGTAGACAGCCTCGGCAGCCTTGTTGGCAGCGCGGAAGGCCGACAGCGGGTAGAGCTGGATGGCGACGCCGACCGAAGCCAGTTCGTCGCGGGAAAACAGCGGGGTTGCGCCGAACTCGGTGATGTTGGCCAGCACCGGCACGCCCAGCGCATCAACGAAGCGCTTGTAGGTCGGCAGGTCGTAAGCGGCTTCGGCGAAGATGGCATCGGCGCCGGCTTCGACGTAGCGCAGGCAGCGCTCCATGGCGGCATCCACGCCTTCAGCCTGGATGGCGTCGGTACGGGCGATCAGGAAGAAGGCTGGATCGGTCTTGGCATCGGCAGCCGCCTTGACGCGGTCGACCATCTCCTCGGTGGAGACGATTTCCTTGCCCGGACGATGGCCGCAGCGCTTGGCGCCGACCTGGTCTTCGATATGCGCGGCAGCGGCACCGGCCTTGATCAGGCTCTTGACGGTGCGCTCGATGTTGAAGGCGCTGGGGCCGAAACCGGTGTCGATGTCCACCAGCAGCGGCAGGTCGCACACGTCGGTGATGCGGCGAACGTCGGTGAGCACGTCGTCCAGGGTGTTGATGCCCAGGTCCGGCAGGCCCAGCGAGCCGGCGGCGACACCACCACCGGACAGGTAGATGGCCTTGAAGCCGGCACGCTTGGCCAGCAGCGCGTGGTTGGCGTTGATCGCGCCGATGACCTGCAGCGGACGTTCCTCGGCAATGGCGTCGCGGAAGCGCTGGCCGGCAGTTTTCTGAGTCATGACTCACCTCGTGTTTTGGACGGGTTGGCGAGCGCTTCCTGGTAGTGGCGCTCGATATTTCGCTTGGAGGCACCGATGTGACGGCGCATCAGCAACTCGGCCAGTTCGCCGTCTCGGTCGGCGATGGCATCGAGAATCCGGTGGTGTTCGTTGAAGGCCTGGCGCGGGCGGTTCGGCACGGTGGAGAACTGCAGGCGGTACATGCGCACCAGCTGGTACAGCTCGCCGCAGAGCATCTTGGTCAGGGTCTGGTTGCCGCTGCCCTGGATGATCCGGTAGTGGAAGTCGAAGTCGCCTTCCTGCTGGTAGTAGCCAAGGCCGGCCTGAAAGGCCTCGTCGCGCTCGTGGGTATCCAGCACCCGGCGCAATTCGTCGATCTCGGCCTGGCTCATGCGCTCGGCAGCCAGACGGCAGGCCATGCCTTCGAGGGATTCGCGAATCTCGTAGAGCTCGATCAGCTCGGCATGGTTGAGGGATACGACCCGCGCCCCGACGTGGGGCACGCGCACCAGCAGGCGCTGCCCTTCCAGGCGATGGATGGCCTCGCGCAGCGGGCCACGGCTGATGCCGTAGGTGCGCGCCAGCTCGGGTTCGGAAATCTTGCTGCCGGGAGCGATGTCGCCACGCACGATGGCCGTCTGGATGCGGCGGAAGACGCTTTCGGCCAAGGTTTCCGAGTCCAGCTGTTCGGTGACGGGGCGTTCAGGGGTGTCCAGCATGATTGTCGACACATTCTTGTTTGGTGACGCAAAACTACTGCCATATAAGCAGGCATGTCAAACGACATTCGACTAATTGTCGACAATCCGTCTAATTCCAAAAATCTCACCTGCAGCGTCAGGCTCCCGTCACCTGCGTCATAAGCGTCTGTCGCGCCGGAAAATCCGCGTGTTAGAATGCGCGCCGCCAGCGCCAGTCTGGGCGCCAGTGACTTGCCTGCTAGACTCCCAGACCAGGCGCCTCAGCCAGAATGGCCGTGGGCCGGGCTCCTGGACCTATGACTGCGTTACGCCCAAAGGACTTATGACACTCAAGCCCTTCGCCCCGATTGCCTGCCTGCTCGCCCTCCCCGGCCTTGGCTTCGCCACCGAGAAGACCGTGTACGGCCTCAACGAATACGCCAAGCTGAAGGACCTCGACCTGGAAGTCGCAGCCAAGCTCGACACCGGCGCCAAGACTGCATCCCTCAGCGCCCGCGACATCAAGCGTTTCAAGAAGGATGGCGAGGCCTGGGTGCGTTTCTACCTGGCCATCGACGACGCCCACGAACACCCGATCGAGCGTCCATTGGCGCGGATCAGCAAGATCAAGCGTCGCGCTGGGGACTACGACCCCGATGAAGGCAAGACCTACACCGCACGCCCGGTGATCGAACTGGAGGTGTGCATGGGCAAGGCCCTGCGGCAGATCGAAGTGAACCTCACCGACCGCAGTGCTTTCCAATACCCGCTTCTGATCGGTTCCGAGGCGCTCAAACGCTTCGATGCACTGGTCGACCCGAGCCTTAAATACGCTGCCGGAAAACCCGGCTGTGCCACCGACGCAAACTCTGACGAGTAACCCACATGCGCTCTCTTACCCTGCATCTGAAAGTCCTGATCACCCTGCTGGTGAGCCTGGGCGTTCTGATAACGGCCTACCAGATCTTCATCCAGGGCATCCCGATCACCGAGGATGCGACCGACGACCTCTGGAACATCGACGCCAAGGTCGAGTTCCAGGCGAATCCGCGCGACCCGGTCAAGGTCCAGATGTTCGTTCCGCCGCTGAACCGGGACTACGTCAGCCTCAACGAGAGCTTCATCTCCAACAACTACGGGGTGAGCATCAATCGCGTGGATGGCAACCGCAAGGTGACCTGGTCCGCGCGTCGCGCCAGTGGCAACCAGACCCTCTACTACCGCCTGGTGCTGACCAAGCGCTATACCGGCGAGAAGCCCAAGGACAAGGGGCCGATCTTCCGCGACAGCATTCCGGTCGAAGGCCCCGAGAAGATCGCCGCCGAAGCCCTGCTGGCACCCATCCGCCAGCACTCGGCCGACGTCGAGACCTTCATCAGCGAGACCATCAAGCGGGTCAACAACCTGAACGATGACAACGTCAAGCTGCTGCTGGCCGGCGACACCAGCACGCCGAACAAGGCCAAGGCCATCGAGCTGCTACTGTCCATCGCCCACGTGCCGATGGAACGCGTGCACACCATTCGCCTGGTCAGCGAGCAGTCCCAGAGCCCCGAACTCTGGCTGCGCAGCTTCAACGGCGAGAACTGGCTGTACTTCAACCCGGACAGCGGCGAGCAGGGCCTGCCCAGCGACCGCCTGATCTGGTGGACCGGTGACGACAGCCTGATCACCGTCGACGGCGGCAAGAAGGTCCAGGTGACCTTCAGCATGAACAACAGCGAAATGAACGCCATCCGCCTGGCCAAGCTGACCGACGAAAACACCGACGCCGACTTCCTCGAATACTCGCTCTACGGCCTGCCGCTGCAGACCCAGCAGACCTACCAGATCATGATCATGATCCCGATCGGCGTGCTGGTGATCCTGATCCTGCGCAACCTCGGCGGCCTGCAGACCCTGGGCACCTTCACCCCGGTGCTGATCGCCCTCGCCTTCCGCGAAACCCAGCTGGGCTTCGGCATAGTGCTGTTCACCATCATCACCGCGCTCGGCCTGTCGCTGCGCTCCTACCTCGAGCACCTGAAGCTGCAGATGCTGCCGCGACTGTCGGTGGTGCTGACCTTCGTGGTGGTGCTGATCGCGGTCATCAGTCTGCTGAGCCACAAGCTCGGCCTGGAGCGCGGCCTGTCGGTCGCCCTGTTCCCGATGGTGATCCTGACCATGACCATCGAACGCCTGTCCATCACCTGGGAAGAGCGCGGCGGCGGCCATGCCTTCAAGGTGGCCATCGGCACCCTGATCGCCGCTACCCTGGCGCACCTGCTGATGACCATTCCGGAGCTGACCTATTTCATCTTCACCTTCCCGGCGGTTCTGCTGATCATGGTGGGCTTCATGCTGGCGATGGGTCGCTACCGCGGCTACCGCCTGACCGAGCTCTTCCGCTTCAAAGCCTTCCTGAAGGACTGAGCCATGTTCGGCCTGATCAAGACATGGAAAGCCCTCGAAGCCAAAGGCATCATGGGCATCAACCGGCGAAACGCGGACTACGTGCTGAAGTACAACAAGCGGCACCTGTACCCGATCGTCGACGACAAGATCATCACCAAGCAACGCGCCATCGAGGCGGGAATCCACGTACCCGAAATGTACGGGATCATCTCCACCGAGAAGGAAATCGAGAAGCTTGACGAGATCATCGGCGAGCATAACGACTTCGTGATCAAGCCGGCGCAGGGCGCCGGCGGCGACGGCATCCTGGTGATCGCCGACCGCTTCGAAGGCCGCTACAAGACGGTGTCCGGCAGGATCATCAGCCACGAGGAAATCGAGCACCAGATTTCCTCGATCCTCACCGGCCTCTACTCCCTCGGCGGGCACCGCGACCGCGCGCTGATCGAGTACCGCGTGACCCCGGACCAGATCTTCAAGAGCATCAGCTACGAAGGCGTGCCGGACATCCGCATCATCGTGCTGATGGGCTACCCGGTGATGGCCATGCTGCGCCTGCCGACCCGCCAGTCAAATGGCAAAGCCAACCTCCACCAGGGCGCCATCGGCGTCGGCGTGGACCTGGCCACCGGCGTCACCCTGCGCGGCACCTGGCTGAACAACAAGATCGCCAAGCACCCGGACACCACCAACGCGGTGGACGGCGTGCAGCTGCCGAACTGGGATGGCTTCATGAAGCTGGCTGCCGGTTGCTACGAGCTGTGCGGTCTGGGCTACATCGGTGTCGACATGGTGCTGGACCAGGAAAAGGGCCCGCTGATCCTCGAGCTCAACGCCCGCCCCGGCCTGAACATCCAGATCGCCAACGACTGCGGCCTGACCCACCGTGCCCACGCCATCGAGGCTCGCCTCGAAGAGCTGAAGGCCAAGGGCATCCAGGAAACCCCGGAAGAACGCATGCGGGTATCCCAGGAGCTGTTCGGCCATGTACGGCCGGTGGAGATCTGATCCACACGCAAACGAGAAAGGGCGCTATCCAGCGCCCTTTTTTATTTTCCTGTGGAAGCGAATTCATTCGCGACTGAAATCGCCCACAGACAATTCGTAGCCTGGATGAAATCCGGGAACGGCGGTGGGACTTTCCCCGGATTTCATCCAGGCCACGGAACTGCGAAACCCAACGAGGCGGACTTGTCCTGCAGTGTTGGGCCTCGTTCCTCGAACCAACCTACGGAAGCATTACCAGAAGCGGAAGCGAAAGAAGGGGCCTTCCGGCCCCTCTTCATCCACCCGCCGGCCTCAATCGTTGCTCGGCTTGTTGATGGCGTGCAGCACGTACTGTGGCAGGGCGAAGGCGCCGACGTGGATTTCCGGGTTGTAGTAGCGGGTCACGATGCCGCTGCCGGCGTAGCGCTGGCGCAGGGTTTCCAGCGGCAGCTTGCGCATCTCCGGATCGGTGGCGCCCCAGGCGAAGGCCATGGAGCCGCCGATGTAGGTCGGCACGGCGGCCTGGTAGAAATGCCAGTCGGCAAACAGGCTGTCCATGCGGGAAGCCGTGGTCTGCACTTCGCCAAGCTGCATGAAGGGCGTGCCGTTCTGGGTCACCAGCACGCCGCCATCGTTCAGGCAGCGGCGGCAGGCCTGGTAGAAGTTCTCGGAGAACAGCACCTCGCCCGGACCGATGGGATCGGTGGAGTCGGAGATGATCACGTCGAACTTCTCCTCGGTGGTGGCGACGAAGCGCATGCCGTCGTCGATCACCAGGTTCAGGCGCGGGTCTTCATAAGCGCCCTTGGAGTGGTTCGGCAGGAATTCCTTGCACATTTCGACGACAGTGCCGTCGATCTCGACCATGGTGATGCGCTCGATATCGCGGTGCTTGCACACTTCACGCAGCATGCCGCCGTCGCCACCGCCGATGATCAGCACGCTCTTCACCGCGCCGTGGGCGAGGATCGGTACGTGGGTGAGCATCTCGTGATAGATGAACTCGTCCGCCTCGGTGGTCTGAATCACGCCATCCAGCGCCATCACACGGCCCATGCGCGCATTTTCGAAGATCACCAGATGCTGGTGCTCGGTGCGCACTTCGTGCAGCAGCTTGTCCATGCGGAAGCGCTGGCCGTATCCGTCGTAGAGAGTTTCCTGGTAATCGCTCATGGGTTGTCTCCCCTGCTGGCTGTGTTCGCGGACGGTACTCCGCCCCAAGAAAAGGCGCGCATTCTACGATGGCTTCGATGACAGGTCGAACCACGTCGGGCAAATTTGAAAGTCAGTTTTGCAGAGACGACACGGCGCCAGGAAGCTATCGTCGCACCATGACCACAAACGCTCCATATGATTGATTCCCGCGAGCCCATGCGCCTTGATTATTTCGAGCCCTGGAGCTGGAAGCAGTTCCAGCGACATTTCGCGCTGCGCTGCCTGCCCGGGGTCGAGCACCTGACCGACGACAGCTACTGCCGCAGTTTCCGCCTCGGCGAACGCAGCGGCTGGTTTCGCCTGCGGCCATCGCAAGGCGCCCTGGAACTCGAACTGAGCCCGGCAGCCAGCGATCTCGCCCCACAGCTGGCGCCGCGCATCCGGCGCATGTTCGACCTGGACAGCGACCCCGCCGCCATCGCCCGGCACCTGAGCCGCGATCCACTGCTGCAGGGCCTGTTGGCGCGCTATCCGGGCCTGCGTCTGCCGGTGGCATTCGACCCGTTCGAGCAAGGGGTGCGCACCATCATCGGCCAGCAGGTGACGGTAAAGGCCGCGGTGACCATTGCCGGGCGACTGGTGGAGCGCCTGGGCGACCCGCTGGAAGGGGCCGAAGGCGACGGCCCGCAACGGCTCTTCCCCACGCCCCGGGCCATCGCCGACGATCCGCTGCCCGGCATCGGCATGCCCGGCAAACGTGTCGACACCTTGCGCCGCTTCGCCCAGGCGATAGCGGACGGAAGCCTGGAACTGAGCCTGGAAGCCGGCGTCGAAGCCCTGGTCGAACGTCTCTGCGCCCTGCCCGGCATCGGCCGCTGGACCGCCGAATATATCGCCCTGCGTGCCTTCGGTCAGCCGGATGCCTTTCCCGCCGCCGATCTGGGGCTGCTCAAATCGCCACTCTGGGGGCCGGACGGCATCAGCGCCCGGGAACTGGCCAGCCGCGCCGAACACTGGCGACCATGGCGCGCCTATGCCGCCGTCTATCTCTGGCAGAGCTACGCCGAGGACAACTGACATGTACTTCCGCTTTCACGACAGCCCTACCGGTTCCCTGCTGCTCGCCGGCGACGATGCCGGCCTGCGAATGCTGTACATGGACACCGAGCGGCATGGCTACCCGAACCCCGACTGGCAGCCGGCCAGCCGCCAGTTCGACGAAGCCTGCCGGCAACTGGACCGCTACTTCGAAGGCCGCCTGAAGCGCTTCGACCTGCCGCTCGCGCCCCGTGGCACGCCCTTCCAGCAACGGGTCTGGCAAGCCCTGCTGGAGATTCCCTACGGACACACCACCAGCTACAGCGAACTGGCCGAACGCATCGGCAATCCGAAGTCGGTGCGCGCGGTGGGCACGGCCAATGGCGCCAACCCCATTTCCATCATCATTCCCTGCCATCGGGTGATCGGCCGCGACGGCAGCCTGACCGGCTATGCGGGCGGCCTGGCGCGCAAGGCGCTGCTGCTGAAACTGGAAGGCGCGAAGCTGCAACCGGAGCAGGACCAGTTGCTGCTGATCTAGTCGATTGTCGAGCGTAAAAACCAGCGTCAGGGCTGACGGATACGCGCCAGCACCTTCGGCGGCTCCGCCAGCGGCAGCTCGATGATCATCCCTTCTCCGCTCTTCGGCGCCACCCCGGTCAGCGCCTTGATATTCACCTGGTGGCTGACCATCACCACGGGCCGGTCCTTGGGCACCATGTCGATCGCCTTGCGCAACTCCACGGTCTGCGCCGCCTGGCTATCCGGATCGCTGAAGAAGGAATCCAGCGCCGACAGGGTTTCCACCGCCCCCAGCCCCAACTCCTGGGCAGTGTCCTGGGCGCGGCACCAACTGCTGGCATAGATCCGGGGCTGCTCCACCTTGCGCCCCACCAGCAGCCGGCCCCAGCGCCGCGCTTCCCGGCGCCCCCGGTCGCTGAGATTGCGCTGGGTGCTGCAATCGCCCAGGCGGAATCCTTCCGGATCACCGGTGCCCGGGGCAGTGGTATGGCGCAGCAGGAGGAAGGCCTTGCCCTCGCGCAGGGCCTGCCAGGCCGACCTCTGGTCGGCGGCCGCCGGCAATGCCAGCAGCGCGATGAGCGTCAGGATGACGAAGCGGGTCATCGCCGGGTCGCCACAGGCGGAACCTGGCCAAGGGCGATCCCGAACAGGCCCGGATCAGGGCAAGCCACAACGACGCAAAGGCAGAAACCCATGGGGAGCGCTCCCGGATGGATGCAGTCCCCCCAAGGATAGATCGACCGACGGCGGGCTACCTCGCGTCCCGTCAGACGATTTCAGCTGGTTTCAGAGGCGCGCCAGATCGATCACCGCGAAGCTGGCCACCGTCTCGTGACCTTCCAGCACACCGCCTTCGCGCGCCAGGCCGATGGTCTGCATGCCCGACTCGAGCGCCGCGTCCAGTTCCTGGACCACATCGGACAGGAAAAGGATCTGCTCGCCCGGCAGGCCGATGGCCGCAGCAATCTTCCGGTACGACTCCGCCTCACGCTTGGGGCCGGTGGTGGTATCGAAGTAGCCGGAGAACAGCGGGGTCAGGTCGCCCGCTTCGGAGCAGCCGAAAATCAGCTTCTGCGCCTGGATCGAGCCGGAGGAATAGACGTACAGGTCGTAGCCCTCCTGCTTCCAGCGGCGCAGTGCCTCCACCGCATCCGGGTAGACATGCCCCTTGAGCTGGCCGGCGCGGTAACCCTGCTCCCAGACCATCCCTTGCAGCGCCTTCAGCGGCGTGGCCTTGCGGTCTTCGGCGATCCAGCCCAGGAGAATCTCCACTACCCGTTCGGGGCTGGCTCCGGCTTCGCCGCTTTCCGCGCGCACCGCGTCGATCTGCTGCGCCACCGCCGGCTCGTCGGCGTGACTCAGGACGTACTCGGGCAGGTGGCGCGCAGCAAAGGGGAAAAGCACGTCGAAGACGAAGCTCACCGCGCTGGTGGTGCCTTCGATGTCGGTGAGGATGGCCTTGATGGGCATGGGGAAACTCCAGGTGAATCGGATGTTGCCGCTGTAGGAGCCAACTTGCTGGCGAAATCAAAAAGCTTCGCGAGCAAGCTCGCTCCTACCGAGGCCGGGATCAGTCTTCCAGCTGCGGGAAGCGCTTGGCGATCTCGTCGCCGGTGAACTGGGCCACCCAGCCTTCCGGATTGTTGAACAGGCGGATGGCCACGAAATGCGGATGCTCGCCCATGTCGAACCAGTGGCGGGTGCCGGCCGGCACGGAGATCAGGTCGTTCTTCTCGCAGAGCACCGCATAGACGTAGTCGTCGATATGCAGGGTGAACAGGCCGCGGCCGGCAACGAAGAAGCGCACCTCGTCCTCGCCATGGCGGTGTTCGTCGAGGAACTTGGCGCGCAGTTCGGCCTTCTGCGGGTGATCGCTGGTCAGACTGACCACGTCGACGGTCACGTAGCCCTGCTCGCGCATCAGCCGGTCGATCTGCGGGCGGTAGGCGGCGATCACCTCATCCTGGCTGGCGCCCGGGGCGATGGGGGCCGAAGCCTCCCAGCGCTCGAAGCGCACACCAACGGACGCCAGGGTGGAGGCGATGTCGTCCAAGTGGGTGAGGACCTTGTTCGGCAGGTCCGGGTTGGATTCGTGATAGACGGTCAGGCTGCTCATCTGGGTACTCCTTGCGGGCCTCCTCCCGGCTCTTCGGGCGGGTCGGACGGCACCGTTGTCAGTCAGGCACCTTCGTGGGAAGGAAGCATCAGCGATCGGGTGATCGAGAGGGTCTTGAGCTCGCACTCGAAGAGGAATTCGAAGGCCTCGACCTGGCGCAGGGCGTCGCTCATGCGCGGTCCCCAAGTATAGAGGCCGTGGCCACGGATCAGGTATCCAACGCAGTCCGGATGCTGGTCCAGCCAGGGTTGCACCTTGGCCGCCAGGCGGGCGATGTCCTGGTCGTTGTCGAAGATCGGCACCAGCACCTGGGATTCATGGGTGGTAATACCGCTGAAGGCCTTCTGCAGTTCGTAGTCGGCAAATACCAGGGAATCGGCCAGGGTCAGCCGCGACAGTACGGTGGCGTTCACCGAGTGCGTGTGCAGCACCGCGCCGATCTCCGGCTTCCAACGGTAGAGCTGGGTGTGCAGCAGGGTTTCCGCCGAGGGCTTCTTGCCCGGCTCCAGGCTGTTGCCGTCCATGTCGGTGGCCAGCACGTCGTCCGGGCCCAGCTGGCCTTTGTGCTTGCCGGAGACGGTCAGCAGCGCCTCATCGGCGGACAGACGCGCCGAATAGTTGCTGCTGGTGGCCGGCGACCAGCCGCGGCCGTAGAGGAAGCGGCCTGCGTGGATGATTTCCTCGGCGAGTTGTTGGCGATTCATGCCCGCTCCTCCTGCAATCGGATGGCAATGATAACGGCTGCGGCAAGCGCCGCGAGACTGGCGATGACGTAGGTCCAGAGCGGACCGAGGCTACTCCAGGCGTAGCCCGAGTAAAGCGCGCCGAGGGCGCCGCCGGTACCGGCCAGGGCCGCGTAGAGCGCCTGCCCCTGACCTTGCTGGCCGGCCCCGAACCGACGTTGCACGAAATGGATGGCGGCTGCGTGAAAGCTGCCGAACGTAAAGGCATGTAGCACCTGGGCGAACAGCAGGACCGGCAACTGGTCGGCGAAATTGCCCAGCAGCAGCCAGCGCAGCGCCGCGATCAGGAAGCTGGCCAGCAGCACCACGCGCACCGAGTAACGCGCGAGGATGCGCGCCATCACGATGAACAGCAGCACCTCGGCCACCACGCCCAGGGCCCAGAGCTGGCCGATCAGGCTGCGCGAATACCCGAGGGATTCCAGGTAGATGGTCTGGAAGCTGTAGTAGGGTCCGTGGGACAGCTGCATCAGCCCGACGCTCATATAGAAGGCGAGCACGCCCGGCTGACGCAACTGGGCGAGGAAACCGCCCTGCCCCACCGCATCCGGACTGACCTGCGGCGTCGCGTTGGGCACCCAGAAGCTGCTGAGGGCGATGCCGCTCATGATGAACACCAGCGCCCAGGGATAGAGGTCCAGGCTGAACAGCTCGAACAGCTTGCCCAGGCCGATCACCGTGAGGATGAAGCCGATGGAGCCCCACAGCCGCACCTGGCTGTAGCGTGCCGCCTGCTCCTTGAGGTGCGCCAGGGTGATCACCTCGAATTGCGGCAGCACCGCATGCCAGAAGAAGGCGTGCAGCGCCATGATCAGCGCCAGCCAGGCGTAGCTGTGGCTGACGAAGATCAGCGAGAAGGTCAGCAGGGTGCAGAAGGCGCCGAAGCGCACGATGTCCAGCCGCCGGCCACTGCGGTCGCCCAGCCAGCCCCAGAGGTTGGGCGCCACGCAGCGCATCAGCATGGGAATGGCCAGCAGTTCGCCGATGCGCGCACTGGAGAAACCCAGGTGTGCGAAGTACAGGCCCAGGAAGGGCGCCGTGGCGCCCAGCAGGGAAAAGTAGAAGAGATAAAAGCTGGAAAGCCGCCAATAGGGCAGCGCGTTCGCGCCGCCCGTCACAGCTGCCCGAGCACCGGGGTTTCCACCCGCACGTCGGCATTCTGCGCGCGGTGGCGCAGCAGGTGGTCCATCAGCACGATGGCCATCATGGCTTCGGCGATCGGCGTGGCGCGGATACCTACGCAGGGGTCATGGCGGCCCTTGGTGATCACTTCCACCGGATTGCCGTGGATGTCGATGGAACGGCCGGGGGTGGTGATGCTGGAGGTGGGTTTGAGCGCCAGGCTGGCGACGATCGGCTGGCCCGAGGAGATGCCGCCGAGGATGCCGCCGGCATTGTTGCTGAGGAAGCCTTCCGGGGTCAGCTCGTCGCGGTGCTGGGTGCCACGCTGGGAGACGCTGTCGAAGCCGGCGCCGATCTCCACGCCCTTAACCGCGTTGATGCTCATCAGCGCATGGGCCAGCTCGGCATCCAGGCGGTCGAAGATCGGCTCGCCCAGGCCCGGCGGCACGCCTTCGGCGACCACGGTAATCCTCGCGCCCACCGAGTCCTGGTCGCGGCGCAGCTGGTCCATGTAGGCCTCCAGCTCCGGCACCTTGTCCGGGTCGGGGCTGAAGAAGGCGTTTTGCTCAACCGAATCCCAGGTCTTGAAGGGGATCTCGAAAGGACCGAGCTGGCTCATGTAGCCGCGCACGGTGATGCCCTGGGTGGCCAGGTATTTCTTGGCGATGGCGCCAGCGGCCACGCGCATGGCGGTTTCACGCGCCGAGGAACGGCCGCCACCACGGTAGTCGCGGATGCCGTACTTGTGGTGGTAGGTGTAGTCGGCGTGGGCCGGGCGGAACAGGTCCTTGATCGCCGAGTAGTCCTTGGACTTCTGGTCGGTGTTGCGAATCAACAGGCCAATAGCGCAACCGGTGGTCTTGCCTTCGAAGACGCCGGAGAGGATTTCCACCTCGTCGGCTTCCTGGCGCTGGGTGGTATGGCGGCTGGTGCCCGGCTTGCGGCGGTCGAGGTCACGCTGCAGGTCCTCGTGGGACAGTTCCAGCCCCGGCGGGCAGCCGTCGACTATGGCGACCAGCGCCGGACCATGGCTTTCGCCAGCGGTGGTGACGGTGAACAGCTTGCCGTAGGTGTTGCCGGACATGCACAGTGCTCCGCAGAAATGGGCCTCGATTCGAAGGTCGAGCAGTATACCCGCGGCGCCTGGCCAGTTCACCCCTCGAACCTTGTGCCGGCACCCGCGTCCAACCCGCCACGCCAGATACCGAATCCGCCCCGATGCTGCGACTCTTCCTGCTTTTCCTCCCCCTTCTCGCCAGCCTGGCCCAGGCCGCCCCCCAGAGCGTGCTGCAACGCCCCGCGGAACTGGACACCGGCAACGGCATCCTGCGCGGCACCCTGCTACGGCCGAAGACCGACCAGCCTGTGCCGGTGGCACTGATCATCGCCGGCTCCGGCCCCACCGACCGCGACGGCAACAACCCCATCGGCGGGCGCAACGACAGCCTGAAGAAGCTTGCCCAGCTGCTGGCGCGCAATGGCATCGCCAGCCTGCGCTACGACAAGCGCGGCATCGCCGCCAGTCGCGATGCCGGAACCGACGAACGCCAGCTGAGCATCGAACTGTACACCCGCGACGCGGCAGCCTGGGGCCGATCCCTGAAGCAGGACCCGCGCTTCTCGCAGCTCATCCTCATCGGCCACAGCGAAGGCGCGCTGATCGCCAGCCTGGCGGCGGACGCGGCCGGCGCCGATGCACTGATCAGCATTGCCGGCAGCGCCCGCCCCATCGACCAGTTGCTTCGCGACCAGTTGCAGAGCCGTCTGCCACCGCCGCTACTGATCCAGAGCGAAGCACTGCTGGCCAGCCTGCGCTCGGGCCAGGAGGTAGCCGAAGTGCCCCCGGCACTGGAAGCGCTGTTCCGCCCCAGCGTACAGCCCTACCTGATTTCCCTGTTCCGCCAGGACCCGGCGCAGGCATTCGGCCGGCTGCGGATTCCGGCGCTGATCCTGCAGGGCAGCAGCGATATCCAAGTCAGCGTGAGCGATGCCGAGCAGCTCAAGGCTGCCCGCCCCGACGCCGAACTGGTGATCGTCGAAGGCATGAACCACATGCTGCGCATCGTGCCCATGGACATGGAGCAGCAGCTGGCGTCCTATCGCAACCCGCAGCTGCCCCTGGCGCAGGAACTGGGCACGCACATCCTGGCGTTCATCAAGAGGCTTCCCGACTCCAGAAATGCGGGAATCAGCCGATAAAGACGAAAGGCTCTGTAGGAAATCTGGCCCATCACCGGAAATTGCTTACAGAATCTGGACTGACGTACCAGGTAACTCGTCACAGGCTCCTACAAGGTACTTCCCAATGAACGAAAGCCCAGCTGAACAGCAGAGCGCCGAAGAAGCCGTGCCCCAACCCCATCCCTGGGCCGAACTGGCTGCCGAGCACTTCGACCTCCTGCGCCTCGCGCCCCTGCCCATCGACCGTCATACCGGGGCACGGCCGCTGCGTTTCGTCGAACTGGGTCGCGTGGAGCGCCACAACCGTGATCAGAGCATGCTGCGCCTGTGCATCGGCCTGCCCGGACAGAAGCTGCGCAAGGAGCAGAACCTGCTGGAGGTCTGGGCCGACCACCGCAGCAAGGAAATGCGCTTCGGCCCGGACAGCGGCCTGAACCTGGAGCCACAGAACCGAGGCCTGGGTCGCTTCCTGCTGGCCCAGGGCATTGCCTGGGCCAGGCAACGCTGGGCGCACTATCGGGTAGAAGGTGGCGCCCTGCCCGCCAGGGACGCCCTGGACAACGAAATCCGCCTGCGCCGCGACCACGTGCTCAAGGCACAGGGCTTCGAAGTCACCTACCCGGACAAGGTTCAGCTGAAAGCCAGCTACGGCGCCGGCCGGGTCAGCGAACTGCACGCTGACTGGCACCGCGAGAAGGTGCAAATCCTGGGGTTGCAGGAAGTCGCCGCCATGCTCGAGCAGGCCGACCAAAACCTGCAGCGGCAGGACGTGGAGATTCGCAAGCTGGAAGAGCGCATTGCCATCTACAAGCGCGAAGACGGCGGCCTGCGCTTCACTATCGCCTGCCTGGTGGCCTTCGCGGTATTCCAGGCCAGCCTGCTGATCTGGATTACCACCCGCTGAGCCGACGGCTCAGGGATTCAGCCGCGAGCGGAACAGTGCCTGGTGCTCACGACACTGCTTGGCGCTGAGCATGAATACGCCGTGGCCGCCGTGCTCGAAGTCCAGCCAGAGGAAATCCACCTCCGGGTAGAGCGCTTCCACGTGAACCTGGCTGTTCCCCACTTCCACGATCAGCAGGCCCTTCTCGGTCAGGTGGTCCGCCGCTTCGGCGAGCATCCGCCGCACCAGGTCGAGGCCGTCGTTGCCGCAGGCCAGGCCGAGTTCGGGTTCGTGGTGATACTCCTCCGGCATGCTGGCGAAGTCTTCCGAGTCCACATAGGGCGGGTTGGACACGATGAGGTCGAAGCGCTGCCCCGGCAGACCGTCGAAGCCATCGCCCTGCACCGTGTAGACGCGGTCTTCCAGGCCGTGGCGCTCGATGTTCAGGTTGGCCACTTCCAGGGCATCGAAGGAGAGGTCGCCCAGCACCACTTCGGCGCCGGGGAAGACGTGAGCACAGGCGATACCGATGCAGCCCGAGCCGGTGCAGAGGTCGAGCACCCGCGCCGGCTCCTCGGGCAGCCAGGGGGAGAACTGCTGCTGGATCAGTTCGGCGATGGGCGAACGCGGCACCAGCACTCGCTGGTCGACCACGAAGGGCATGCCACAGAACCAGGCCTCGCCCAGCAGGTAGGCCACCGGCACGCGCTCTTCGATGCGTCGGCGCAGCAGTTCGCGCAGGTGTGCGCACTCATCCTCTTCCAGGCGGCAGTCCAGGTAGCTGTCGGCAATCTCGTAGGGCAGATGCAGCGCGCCGAGCACCAACTGGCGGGCTTCGTCCCAGGCGTTATCGGTGCCGTGCCCGAAGAACAGGTTTTCGGCATGGAAACGGCTGACTGCCCAGCGAATGTGGTCACGCAGGGTGCGCAGGCGGGATTCGGACACGGCAGCTACCTCAGAAAACGGGCCGCAGATTCTACCACCCCTGCCGCCCGGGAGCAGCCCACGACGGCCGACGAACGGCCTCCCCGAACGCCCCTGCAAGCCCGTGGCGATTGAAGGCAGGCACCGGGCTAGACAACTGGACCTTGGTCCATGGTTCACTTATTCCGCTGCAGGGCGGACAATAGTGGCCATGTCGTACCTGGAGATTCGCATGTCCGCTCCCAAATCCATGTTCCAGCTCAGTGGCCGCGGCCATCCGCCGGCCAGCCTGAACAATGCAACCCTGGTGATCATCGACGCCCAGGAAGAGTACCGCAGCGGCGTTCTCGCCCTGCCCGGGCTGGATCCCGCCCTGGCTGAAATCGCCAGCCTCCTGGCTGCCGCCCGCGCCATCGGCAGCGCGATCGTCCACGTGAAACACCTTGGCGTCCCCGGCGGCATCTTCGATCCCCGCGGCGAGCGCGGCGAGCACCTGACCGAAACCGCGCCCCTGCCGGGTGAGATCGTGGTCGAGAAGCGCCTGCCCAATGCCTTCGCCGGCACCGACCTGCATGACCGCCTGCAGGCCATCGGCCATCTGGACCTGATCGTCTGCGGCTTCATGACCCACTCCAGCATCAGCACCACGGTTCGCGCTGCCAAGGACTATGGTTATCGCTGCACGCTGGTGAGCGCTGCCTGCGCGACCCGTGACCTGCCGACCCTCGATGGCGGCGTCATCAGCGCGGAAGAAATGCACCGAGTCGAGGTGATCGCCCTGGCCGACAACTTCGCCAGCGTGGTGCCGCAGGCCAAGGCGCTCATCTAGGAACGCGCCCCCACATCCCGCGACATCCACGACGGGGTTGGCCGGAACCACCGCCAGAAAGCGCCGGTCATACCCCGATCAAGCAAGAGGACGTCCGGATGAAGTTATCCGATGGTTTCGATGCCCGCCGCCTGCGCCCCCGAGGCCCGGGCAGCTGGCGCTGGCGTTTCGCCGCGGCACTGGCCGCACTGCTCGCCGGCTTCGGCGTGCTGCTGGCAATGGCCGGCGCCGCCACCCTCCTGGGGCGCCCGCCGGCCCTCGGCCCCCTCAACGACAGCACCGGCGCGGCCATCGTGCTGCTGCTCTTCGGCCTGCTCTTCCTCTGGATAGGCGTACTTGGCTGGCGCCTCTGCCGACGCCGCTCCAGGCGCCGCAGCAGCCTCAGCATGTCCCCGCATCTGATGAAGAAACGCGACTGAGCCTGACGCCGGGCATTTGGGTACACTAGCCGCCCTTCGCGGAGGCCTGTATGCAAGACGACGCCCACAACGACGACGATTTTTCCCTGTTCACCCAGCAGATGCGCGGCGTGAAGCGTATCCATGACGATCGCGCCGACACCGGCAAACCCAGGATCGACACCCGCCAGCTCGCCAACCGGCGGCAGAACGCCACGGTCACGCAAACGAACATCAAGGTGGATGGCCTGTCCGACCAGTTCGTCATCGACGTGGGTGCGGAGGACGAACTCTACTGGGCTCGCGACGGTGTGCAGGAAGGCCAGATGCGCAAGCTCAAGCAGGGCCAGATCGGCTTCGAGGGAAGCCTCGACCTGCACGGCATGACGGTGGAAAAGGCCCGCGAAACCCTCTGGGACTTCATCGCCGAAGCCACCCGATTCGAAGTGCGCTGCGTGCGCGTCACCCATGGCAAGGCGGCGCGGCTGGACGGCAAGCGCCCGCTGATCAAGAGCCACGTCAACACCTGGCTGCGCCAGCACCCGCAGGTACTCGGCTTCACTTCCTGCCTGCCGAAGCACGGCGGCACCGGTGCTGTCTATGTGATGCTGCGGCGGACCATGCTCGAAGGCCGCGACGAGTGACCGGAGGGTGACTGCCTGCCGCCAGCGGAATGCTCCGGGCAGCGGGCCAGCCGTCTGTCCGCGCCTGAAAATGACTCACGCGCTCGCATGGTGCCCTTGCCAGCCGCCCCTTCGCACCCTACCCTGCGCCTTTGCGTAAACCCCCACAGGAATTTCCATGTCCCTGGAACAGCATTACACCGCGATCCTCGGCCAGCTCGGCGAGGATGTCTCCCGCGAAGGCCTGCTCGATACCCCGAAGCGTGCCGCCAAGGCGATGCAGTACCTCTGCCGCGGCTACCAGCAGACGCTGGAGGAAGTCACCAACGGCGCCCTGTTCAGCTCCGACAACAGCGAAATGGTGCTGGTGAAGAACATCGAGCTGTACTCGCTCTGCGAGCACCACCTGCTGCCGTTCATCGGCAAGGCCCATGTGGCCTACATCCCCAACGGCAAGGTATTGGGCCTGTCCAAGGTGGCACGCATCGTCGACATGTACGCCCGCCGCCTGCAGATCCAGGAAAACCTCAGCCGCCAGATCGCCGAAGCCGTCCAGCAGGTCACCGGTGCCCTGGGCGTTGCGGTGGTCATCGAGGCCCAGCACATGTGCATGATGATGCGCGGTGTGGAGAAGCAGAATTCCTCCATGGTCACTTCGGTGATGCTCGGCGAATTCCGCGAAAACTCCGCCACCCGCAGCGAATTCCTCAGCCTGATCAACAGCTGAGTTTCGCTGCCCCCCCAAAAAAGCCGGCGAAAGCCATAGGGCGGGTAGCCGTTGTTGTAGGAGCGAGCTTGCTCGCGAAGCTTTCCGGAATATCGCCCGTTCGCCAGCAAGCTGGCTCCTACAGCGTTTCCCCGCAAGAGAAGGCAGCAACGCCGCTTACCCGGCAAGGGATTAGCGGCGTTCTCATGTGAACGCCCTCAGACGCTCAACCGAAGAAGCGCTTCATCGAGCGCGACAGCCAGCCGCCGCTACTATCGTCCCGGGTCAACTGCTGCATGTTGGCCTTGACCGCTTCGACGTAGTTGGCGTCGTCGTTGCGGATGTGATTGAACAGCCAGCGTCCGAGCAGGTCCTTGAGCTCATCGGCCACGTCTTCGCCGGCCTGATGACGCGTGCGGAACACGTTGACCCGCCGGATGAACAGTTCGTGGACCTTCTTGTGTGCCCGGCTGAACTGGTAGCCGGCATCTTCCAGCAGGGTTTCCTCGAAGGCGAAGTGCGACAGCGTGTAGTCGACCACCTCTTCGATCACCCGCGCCACAGCCGCCTGGTCCATCTGCAATTGGGCGGCATGCAATCCGTTGATCATTTCGACGATGCGCTTGTGTTGGCCGTCGATGACCTCGATACCGGTGTCCAGATCGCTTTCCCACTCGAGATACGCCACTTGCCCTCCTCAGCGCGCCGCCAGGCGTTGCCTGAAACTTCAGAACGAGCAGTAGGCTAGTGACTGACAGCGGGTAAGGTCTTGATTCCAATCAATAAGATGAGAACAACCTGCAGCCCGGTCGCAATCTCACCGCGCGGGTTGCCGGACAGAGAGCACCGGACAGTCCGAAGCAATGGATATCCGCCAGGTGCCCGCTGTCGGTCAGAAACGAAAAAGCCGGCTTGCGCCGGCTTCTTCATGCAGCAAAAAAGCTCAGTCGAACATGCTTACATGGCGCGGGTGACTGGCGACGCGATCCAGCCAGGCGAGGATCGCCGGGTAGCCGGACAGGTCGAAACCACCTTCGTGGGCCACATGGGTGTAGGCGTAGAGAGCGATATCGGCGATGGAATACTGGTCGCCCACCAGGTACGGCGTACGTTGCAGCTGCTTTTCCATCACCTTCAGCGCCTTGTTCCCGCGCACCTGGCAGACCTTGTACTCCTCCAGGCGATCTTCCGGCATGCCCTGGTACAGCTGAATGAAACGCGCCACCGCGACATAGGGCTCATGGCTGTACTGCTCGAAGAACTGCCACTGCAGCACCTGGGTGCGCAGGCGCGGCTCGGTGGGCAGCAGGTCGGTGCCTTCGGCGAGGAAATTCAGGATGGCATTGGATTCCCAAAGGGTCGCGCCATCTTCCAGCTCCAGTACCGGAATCTTGCCGTTGGGGTTCTTTTCCAGGAATTCGGCACTCTGGGTCTCACCCTTGAGGATGTCCACCGGAATCCACTGGTAGGGCAGGCCGAGCAGGTTGAGGATCAGCTTGACCTTGTAGCAGTTGCCGGATTTGTAGTCGCCGTAAACCTTGTACATGACTCTCCTCCCCTGTGATCAGGCCGCTTGTGCAGCCTGCGCCTGACGGATGACGCCTGCAAGACGCTTCAGGCCTTCGCCCAGCCGCTCGGGTGCCACGTGACTGAAATTCAGGCGCAGGTGGCCCGGGTGCCGGTCCGGATCGATGAAGAAGGGTTCGCCCGGCATGAAGGCGACATTCTGCTCCAGCGCCGGCTTCAACAGACTGCGGGTGTCCAGCGGCTGCTTCAGGGTCAACCAGAAGAACAGCCCGCCCTGGGGGATTTCCCAGGTGGCCAGCTCACCGAAGTGCTCTTCCAGCGCCGCCTGCATGGCATCACGGCGCACGCGGTAGAAATCACGCAGCTCGGCCAGGTGCTGGCGGTACTGCTCGGTACCGAACCACTGCAGCGCCTGCCACTGGCCGATACGGTTGGTGTGCAGGTCGGCGGACTGCTTCAGGCGCAGCAGGTGCGGGAAGAGGTCCGGCGTGGCGATCAGGAAGCCCACGCGCAGGCCCGGCAGCAGGGTCTTGGACACGGTGCCGGTATAGATCCAGCTGGCCTTCTTCAGGCGGCTGACGATGGGAGTGGCGGCGCCTTCATCGAACACCAGCTCGCGATAGGGCTCGTCTTCGATCAGGGTGACGCCGAACTCGTCCAGCAGCGCGGCGACCGCATCGCGCTTGGCCTCGCTGTAGCGGGTGCCGGACGGATTCTGGAAAGTCGGGATCAGGTAGGCGAAGGACGGCTTGTGCTGCTCCAGGCGCTGGCGCAGGACGGCGATCTCGGGGCCGTCGGCTTCCTGGGGTACGCCGATGCAATCGGCGCCGAACAGCTGGAAGGCCTGCAGGGCCGCCAGGTAGGTCGGGGCTTCCAGCAGCACTTCGGTGCCCGGATCGATGAACAGCTTGGAGGCCAGGTCCAGGGTCTGCTGGGAACCGCTGACGATCAGCACCTGGCTCGCCTCGCACGGCACGCCGAGGGCACGTGCCTGGGCGGCGATGGCTTCGCGCAGCGCCGGCTCGCCTTCGCTCATGCCGTACTGGCCCATGCTGGCCGGCATCTCGTCCCATTCCACCTTCGGCAGCATCGGCTCGGCCGGCAGGCCTCCGGCGAAGGACATCACTTCCGGACGCTGGGCGGCGGCAAGGATTTCGCGGATCAGGGAGCTTTTCAGGCGGGCGATGCGTTCGGAGAAGGCCATGGATTGTCACCGGGTGCGGAAGCGAGGAAATTAAGTCAAACTGCTTGACCGAAACTACGCCGGCTGCGACAGATACGTCAATATGATTGACCTGAAAAATCCCGCCACTCAGCAGGCCGCCATGGAAGCCTTCTTCTTCGGCTACCAGGCCTTCACCAGCAAGCCGGACGAAATCCTCGCCCGCCGGGGCCTGTCGCGGGTGCATCACCGCATCCTGTTCTTCATCGCCAAGTACCCGGGACTGAGCGTCAAGCAACTGCTGGGCTATCTGGGCGTGACCAAGCAGGCGCTGAACACGCCGCTGCGGCAGCTGGTCGAGTTGAAGCTGGTGGAAAGCGTGGCCGCGGTCGATGACAAGCGTAAGCGCATACTCGGTTTCACCCGCGAAGGGGCGAAGCTGGAACAGGCCCTGCGCCGGGAGCAGGCGCGCCTGCTGCAGCGTGCCTTTGGAGAAGCCGGGGAGGAAGCGGTGCGCGGCTGGCTGCAGGTCAACCAGGCGCTGTGCACCGCTCGCCAGGGAGAAGCCTCGCAAGGCTAGGCAGCAGACTCCAGCTCCCGCGCGCCACGGAAGAACACCAGCATCATCGCCACGCTGCTGGCAATCAGCGGCAGCAGGCCCAGCATCATCAGCACGATGGTGGCCAGCATGATCCCGCCCACCAGGTCCAGCCAGGCCATCACGCGGAACGCCGGATAGACGTTCTGCACTTTCAGCAGACGCACCCCGAACCAGGCGGTCAAGGCCCCCAGCAAGGCAATCACCCCGAAGTAGAGCAGCATCGACCAGCCGGGTTCCGTACCGGCATCGCCCATCAACAGGTCCAGTGCTTCGATTCCCAGGCTGGCGACGATCACCGCCCAGACCGGCAGAGTCAGCCCGTCGGCGGAGAAACGCGCTTCGGCGAACAGCTTGAAGCGGATCAGCAGGTAACAGCCGAGGAAGGTCAGGGCCACGCCGATCCAGTCGGAAAGACTGACCAGCCGCGGGTCCTCGGTAATGCCGGCAGCCACCGCCAGACCGCTGATGACCAGGGTGCCCAGCGCGCTGACCAGGCTCAGCCAGCCCAGCAGCCTAAGGCTTCCCGGGGTCCAGCCGTTCATCTGCCGTGGACCGGCGTCCTCGACCAGATCCACCCGCGGCGCGGCGTAGGGATTCTCGTCCATATGCGTCTCTCCAAGCGGAAAACCAACACAGTAGTCGCAGATACCCCAGGCGCCAACCAACTGTATCGCTCAACGCGCGTGTCGCTGTATGGGGACGTTGCAAGATCCCAGGCCTTAGGCTCTGCACGAGAAACGCCTGCGCATCGGTGATGCTTCGTTAAAAATCGATTCGGAATGCTCATTAACCTCTGTTAACTCTGCTTCCTCACCGATTTTTTCCTCGCCTGACCTTCGCTCGGCGGTTTTCGTACAGACCCTGGTCTGTCGATACAACAACAAGGTGACCGCCATGAGTCTGGAACTGATCTTCGCCTTTGTCCTCTTCGCCTTCGTCACTTCGGTGACCCCAGGCCCCAACAACATGATGCTGCTCGCCTCGGGCGTGAACTTCGGTGTGCGCCGCAGCGTGCCGCACATGCTCGGCATCAGCCTCGGTTTCATGGTGCTGGTGATGGCGGTGGGCCTGGGCCTGTCCCAGGTATTCCAGCAGGTGCCCGAGCTCTATACCGCGCTGCGCTACATCGGCGCCGCCTACCTGCTCTATCTCGCCTGGAAGATTGCCGGCTCCGGCGCACCGGATGCCGGCGTCCCGGAAAAGCGGCCCAAGCCCTTCTCCTTCCTCCAGGCCGCGGCCTTCCAGTGGGTCAACCCCAAGGCCTGGGTCATGGCCATTGGCGCCATCACCACCTATACGCCGCAGGAAAACTTCGTGGTCAACGTGGTGCTGATCGCCGCCCTGTTCGCCCTGGTCAACTGCCCCAGTGTCGGCCTCTGGACGGTGGCCGGCAGCCTGATGCGTCGCTGGCTGTCCGAACCGCGCATACTGCGCCTGTTCAACATCGGCATGGCCCTGCTGCTGGTGGCCTCGCTCTACCCCATCCTGGTCGACGTCAACGGAAAGATCTGATGACCCAAGTGTCCGAATCCCCGGTCAGTCCCCCTCGGCTGCGCCCCCTGGCCGACTCTTCGCCTTCCGCCGTAGTGGCGGGCTTCATTGCCATGCTCACCGGCTACACCAGCTCCCTGGTGCTGATGTTCCAGGCGGGCCAGGCCGCCGGGCTCAGCAGCGCGCAGATCTCCTCCTGGATCTGGGCGCTATCTATCGGCATGGCCCTGACCACAGTCGGTCTCTCCCTGCGCTACCGCACCCCCATCGTCGTCGCCTGGTCCACACCGGGCGCGGCCCTGCTGATCACCAGCCTGCCAGGGGTGAGCTACGGCGAAGCCATCGGCGCGTTCGTGGTGTGCGCCGCCCTGCTCGCCCTGGTGGGGCTGACCGGAGGCTTCGAGCGCCTGATGCGCCGCCTCCCCGCCTCCCTGGCGGCGGCCCTGCTGGCGGGCATCCTGTTCAAGATCGGCAGCGAAATCTTCATCGCCGCCCAGCATCGCACCGCCCTGGTCCTGGCGATGTTCTTCAGCTACCTGCTGTTCAAGCGCCTGCAGCCACGCTACGCCGTACTGGTGGCACTGGTGGTGGGCTGTGTGATGGCGGCGGTGCTGGGCCTGCTGGATTTCAGCGGCTTCGAGTTCGCCCTGGCCGAACCCGTATGGACCACCCCCGAGTTCTCCGTCACCGCCGTGATCAGCATCGGCATCCCCCTGTTCGTGGTGGCCATGGCCTCGCAGAACATTCCCGGAATCGCCGTGCTGCGCGCCGACGGCTATCAGGTACCGGCTTCGCCGCTGATCTCGGTGACCGGCATCGCCTCGCTGCTGCTGGCACCCTTCGGTTCCCACGGCATCAACCTGGCAGCCATCAGTGCGGCCATCTGCACCGGGCCCCATGCCCACGAGGACCGCAGCAAGCGCTACACCGCCGCCGTCTGGTGCGGGATCTTCTACGGCATCGCCGGCACCTTCGGCGCGACCCTCGCAGCCCTCTTCGCCGCCCTGCCCAAGGAACTGGTGCTGTCCATCGCCGCCCTGGCGCTGTTCGGCTCCATCAGCAACGGCCTGACGGCCGCCATGCAGGAGCCCCGGGACCGCGAAGCAGCGCTGATCACTTTCATGGTCACCGCCTCAGGCATGACCCTGCTATCCATCGGCTCGGCCTTCTGGGGCCTGATCGCCGGCGTGCTGACCCTGCTGATCCTGAATATCGACACGGGCAAGGACAAATGAAAAAGGCGCCGGAAGGCGCCGTTCTCTTTATGGGAATCAGTTCCGTGGCCCGGATGAAATCCGGGGAAAGTCCCACCGCCGCTCCCGGATTTCATCCGGGCTCTGGTGGACACGCCATCCAGAACACGGATGAAGCCAGTACCAACAGAACTCGACGAGGTGGTGAAGGACGTCGCGGGCTGGAAACCTTCCCGGAAACTCTGGGCAGACTGAGAACTTCGGCAAGCTGGTGCTGAAGGCGCGCTGCCCGGGGCAGCGCGCCAGCGGCGTCAGGCCAGTTCGGCGACGACTGCGGCCAGGGCCTTGGCCGGGTCGGCGGCCTGGCTGATCGGGCGGCCGATCACCAGGTAGTCGGAGCCGGCATCCAGGGCCTGGCGCGGAGTGAGGATGCGGCGCTGGTCGTCCTGGGCACTGCCGGCCGGACGAATACCCGGCGTCACCAGTTGCAGGCGCGGATAGGCGGACTTGAGGTCGGCAGCTTCCTGGGCCGAGCACACCAGGCCATCCATGCCGGCCTTGTCGGCCAGACCGGCCAGGCGCAGCACCTGCTCCCTGGGCTCGATATCCAGGCCGATGCCGGCCAGGTCTTCGCGCTCCATGCTGGTCAGCACGGTCACGCCGATCAGCAGCGGCTTGGGACCATTGAACTTGTCCAGGGTCTCGCGGCAGGCCGCCATCATGCGCAGACCGCCGGAGCAGTGCACATTGACCATCCACACGCCCATTTCGGCAGCAGCCTTCACCGCCATCGCCGTGGTGTTGGGGATGTCGTGGAATTTCAGGTCGAGGAACACCTCGAAGCCCCGGTCACGCAGGGTCGAGACGATTTCGGCGGAGCAGCTGGTGAACAGCTCCTTGCCCACCTTGACCCGGCACAGCTTGGGGTCCAGCTGGTCAGCCAGCCGCAGGGCAGCTTCGCGGGTAGGAAAGTCGAGGGCGACAATGATCGGCGTCTGACAGGCGGACATGGAGAAATCTCATACGAATCGGAAACGGCGCGCATTGTAGCGGAAGCCGGCGCGCGCCGCTGCTCTCGGACCAGAGGATCGGGGCCGACGGCGCCACCAGTCGCGGCGCCCGTTGGGCCGCACGGGAATCATCGCCTGCCGGGAACGTGGAAAGGCGCGCACAATCGAATAGAGTAGTGGCCCCTTTTCGCAGGAGAACGTCATGCCTTGGTATGCCTGGCTGATACTGGTCCTGGCCATCGGCTCCATCGTCGGTAGCCTGATGCTGTTGCGCGATACGGCGAAGAAACTGCCGCTCACCGAAGAGCAGCTCAAGCGCATCCGCGAGCGCAACGCCGAGATGGATGCCAAGGAAGCCAAGGACCGCTGACTCCGTGCCCTCCCCCGAACAACAGGGTGCGGCAACGTCGCTGCGAAGCGTCATGCCGCTCCACCTGCAGTTTCTGTTCCCGCTGATCGTCCTCGCCCTTGGCCAGGGGCTGGGGGGCTTGCAGGTCACCGCCCTGCTGGCGGGCGTCGCCTACGCCGGCTGGGTGTTCGCCGAGCGCCAGCTACCGGGGCGACTCTGGCTCGCCGTCACCCTGCTCGCTTCCGTCGCCCTCGCCGCCCACCTGGTGCCGGGCTTCAGCCCATTACCCTTGGGCGAACCGCAGCGCCTGAGCCCCGACGCACCGCCCTACGCGTTGCGCCTTTCCTGGGACAAGCTGCTGGTGGGCATGACCCTGCTCGCCTGGTGGCTTGGCCGGCCGACACCGCCAACGCCGGCCTCCGCGCCGCGCTACGCCTGGTTCGCCGTCCTCGCTACCCTGCTGCTGGTGCCGCTGCTGGCCCTGGCCATCGGCCTGGTGGGCTGGCAGCCGAAATGGCCGGAGATGATCTGGGAATGGCTGGCGGTGAACCTGCTGGTCACCGTGCTGGCGGAAGAACTGGTGTTCCGCGGCTTGCTGCAACCGGCGCTGGTCTCCCGGCTCGGCGCACGCAATGGCGTGTTGCTCACGGCGGCGATCTTCGGCGCCGTCCACCTGCCGTTCAGCCCGCTGTTCGCGTCAGTCGCGGGGCTGGCCGGCCTGAGCTACGGGCTGGCTTTCCACTTCAGCGGCCGACTGTCGCTGGCGGTGGCCCTGCACCTGGCGGTCAATCTTTGCCATCTGGCGTTGCTGAGCTACCCGCTGCGGCAGGCCTGACCACCACGCCATAACGCCCGAAGATCTTTTGCAACTGGCCGCCGGCGCGCAGCCGCTCCAGCAGTGCGGAAAACCGTTCGGCACTGATGGGGGCTCCCGGCCTCAGCAAGGCGTAGTGATGGTAGTTCTGGTCGATGCGCTCGCTGGCGAGGAATCGGCCCGCCTGTTCCGGGTTCTGCGCTAGGTAGGCATTGAAATAGGAACGGGTCGCCAGGGCGATATCCGCACGCTCGCGCAGCACCATCTGCAGGTTGCTGTCGTGGGAATAGGTGAGCGTCGCGTCGAACTCGCGCTGGAGGAATACAAGGTCGGGATTGAAGCCGGCAAAACCGTAGTGATAGCCGTTGTAGAGCGCCAGGCGCTTGCCGGCCAGCTGCTTGAAGTAGTCCTGGCTACGCCCGGGCCGGGCCTTGGCGACGAAGATTTCCGCATCCGCCAGCCCCATGTCGATGCGCGCACCGGGGATGCCTTGCCAGCCCCAGTCCGGATTCTCGAACACCACCAGATCGATCCGCCCTTGCTGGAAATCCCGGAAGCGCCGGGGAATGGCGGTGGGACGCAGGACGAAGCGGTAGTCTGCCTGCACGGCGTTGAGCGCGGCGAGCATGTCCAGGAGTAGGCCGCTGGCCTCGGCCGATTCCGGCTTGACCACATAGGGCGGGAAATGCGCACCAGCGACCTGGATGGTCTCTGACGCCGCCACAGGCATGACAACCAGCAGAACCAAGGAGAACCACAACGCTTTGAAGGAATGCCCCCAGCCCGCTTCCATTTCTACCGCTGCTCCCTGCAGATACGGCCTGCACGCAGCCTACGCGATTATCAACTCAACCTTGCAGGCATCTCCCGCAGGCCGTGACGCAGTTCACATTTGCCTCAGGCATCCTTGATGACCAGCGACAACGCCTGCTCGGCCAACTGATCCAGGCTCATCGGCCCTTCCGGGCGGAACCAGGTAGTGGTCCAGCTCAGTGCCCCGGTGAGGAAACGCCGCAGGATGAACGGGTCGGTGGTGAAGTAGCCCTCGGCCCGCGCTTCACCCAGCACATCCAGCCAGAGCTGCTCATAGGATTCGCGCAGCTGGAGAATATGCTGCTGGCCTTCCTCGGACAACGAGCGCCATTCGTACACCAGCACCGCCATGGCCTCCCCCGTGCCACCCATGATCGATTGCAGCTCGCAGCGAATCAGCGCCAGCACCCGCTCGCGCAGGTCGCCAGCCTCCGCCAGGGAGGCACGCATCAGCGCGGTGTTGTAGAGGACGGTTTCCTCCATCACCGAACGGAGAATCTCATCCTTGCTCTTGAAGTGATGGAAGATGCTGCCGGACTGGATGCCGACGGCACTGGCGAGATCGCGCACCGTGGTGCGCTCGTAGCCCTTGCTGCGGAACAGGTGGGCGGCAGTCTGCAGCAGCTTGCCGCGGGCACTTTCAGGGTCGGTGATCTGGCCGCCAGCCACCAGCTCCTGCATCACCGCGTGGGCTTTTTCGTCGTCAAGGCTCATTGGAATCCCCGCTGCAGTCGGCCATTCCAAGACAAGAATGGGCTGCAAGTCTCTGTCTAGGTTCGCGAAATTTATGCCGGCTAATCCGCCCAAGCAAGCGCTCGGGCAAAAAAGAACCGAACACCACTTTTCAACCAAGCGCTTGCTTGGTAGTGTTCAATCCATCTCCCAACAGTGCTGCGGAATACTCCAATGACAAGAACCGTACGCATCGGCTGCGCCTCCGCCTTCTGGGGCGACACCTCCACCGCCGCCGCCCAGCTGGTGCATGGCGCCACGCTGGATTACCTGGTCTTCGATTACCTGGCCGAGATCACCATGTCGATCATGGCCGGCGCCCGCCTGAAAGACCCGAACGCCGGCTTCGCCACCGATTTCGTCGACGTCCTGGCACCCCTGCTGCCGACCATCGCGCAGAAGAAGGTCCGGGTGATCAGCAATGCCGGCGGGGTCAATCCGGCTGCCTGCGCCAGTGCCCTGGCCGCCGCCTGCGAAAAGGCCGGCGTGTCGCTGAAGATCGCCGTGCTCCACGGCGACAACCTGCACCCCCGGCTCGGCGAACTGGCCAAGGCCGGCATCCGCGAAATGTTCAGCGACACCCCGCTGCCGCCCATGTGCGTCTCGATCAATGCCTACCTGGGCGCGCCGGGCATTGTCGCCGCGCTGGAACAGGGCGCGGACATCGTCATCACCGGCCGGGTCGTGGACAGCGCGGTGGTCAGCGCCGCCCTGGTCCACGAGTTCGGCTGGTCTTGGAGCGACTACGACCAGCTGGCCCAGGCTGCCCTCGCCGGCCACCTGATCGAATGCGGCGCCCAGTGCACCGGCGGCAACTTCACCGACTGGGAATCGGTGCCTGACTACGAGCACATCGGTTTCCCCATCGTCGAGGTGGAAGCAGACGGCAGTTTCTGCGTGACCAAGCCGGACGGCTCCGGCGGCCTGGTCACGCCATTCTCGGTCGGCGAGCAGATGCTCTACGAGATCGGCGACCCGCGCGCCTACCTGCTCCCCGACGTGGTCTGCGACTTCACCCGGGTGACGCTGGAACAGGCGGGGGCCAACCGGGTGCGCGTGCTCGGTGCGCGAGGACTGCCGCCGACGCCGCAATACAAGGTCAGCGCCACCTACCCCGACGGTTTCCGCTGCACCGCCAGCTGCCTGCTGGCCGGCATCGACGCGGTGAAGAAGGCCGAACGGGTCAGCCGCGCCATCATCGCCAAGACCGAAGAAATCTTCGCCGAGCGCGGCTGGGGCCGCTATCGCGAAGTGAACATCGAACTGCTGGGCAGCGAAGCGACCTACGGCCCCCACGGCCAGCGCCAGGACTGCCGCGAGGTGGTCATCAAGATTGCCGTCAGCCACAGCCGCAAGGACGCCCTGGTGCTGTTCTCCCGCGAAATAGCCCAGGCAGCCACCGGCATGGCGCCGGGCCTGACTGGCATCGTCGGTGGCCGCCCCACCGTTTACCCGGTGATCCGCCTGTTTTCCTTCCTGGTGGACAAATCCGCCTGCCACCTCGAAGTGGAAATGGACGGCCAGCGCAGCCCCTGCGACCTGCCGCAACTGCAGAGATTCGATGTTGCCGCCGTGACCGACGACCTGGCGCCACCTGCCGCCGAGGGCCAGACCAGCGCCAGCGTCCCCCTGGTGAAGCTGGCAGTAGCGCGCTCCGGTGACAAGGGCAACCACAGCAACATTGGCGTCATGGCGCGCAAACCGGAGTACCTGCCCTGGATTGCCGAGGCCCTGACCCCGGAAGCGGTGGTCGACTGGATGGGCCACGTGCTCGACCCGCAGATCGGCCGCGTGGCGCGCTGGTACCTGCCGGGCAGCCACAGCCTGAACTTCCTGCTGGAGAACGCCCTGGGCGGCGGCGGCGTGGCCAGCCTGCGCATCGACCCGCAAGGCAAGGCCTTCGCCCAGCAACTGCTGGAATTCCCGGTGCCGGTGCCCAAGGCGCTGGCGGAAAGCCTGAACGCTGCAATCGCCTCGTAGGGTGCGCCACGCGCACCGCAATCAGTCAGGACAACAAGAACAATGAGCTACGACTCCGTATTCAAACCTGGCCTGTTCGCCGATCAGACCATCCTGGTCACCGGCGGCGGCAGCGGCATCGGCCGCTGCGTGGCCCACGAGCTGGCCCACTTGCGCGCCCACGTGGTGCTGGTCGGGCGCAAGCTGGAAAAGCTGGAGAAAACCAGCGCTGAAATCATCGAAGACGGCGGCAGCGCCAGCTTCCAGGTCTGCGACATCCGCGACGAAGAAGCGGTGAAGGCCATGGTCGGCGCGGTGATCAAGGAGCGCGGTCGCATCCATCAACTGGTCAACAACGCCGGCGGCCAGTTCCCCGCCCCGCTGATCGGCATCAACCAGAAAGGCTTCGAGACAGTGGTGCGCACCAACCTGGTGGGCGGTTTTCTCGTAGCCAAGGAAGTCTTCCTGCAGAGCATGAGCAAACATGGCGGCAGCATCGTCAACATGCTCGCCGACATGTGGGGTGGCATGCCCGGCATGGGCCATTCCGGCGCCGCCCGAGCGGGCATGGAGAACTTCACCAAGACCGCAGCCTACGAGTGGGGCCACGCCGGCGTGCGGGTCAACGCCGTGGCGCCGGGCTGGATCGCCTCCAGCGGCATGGACACCTACCCCGAGTCGATGAAGAACATGATCCGCAACCTCAAGGATCACGTGCCGCTGCAGCGCATCGGCACCGAGTCGGAGGTGGCCGCGGCCATCGTCTTCCTGCTCAGCCCCGGCGCCAACTTCATCAGCGGCAACACCATCCGCATCGATGGCGCCGCCAGCCAGGGCACCCGTGCCTGGACGCTGGGCAAGGCGAAAAACAGTGAGTCATACAACGGTTTCCACCGGGCCTACGTGCCCGACGTACTGAAAGATCAGGAGTAAGGCAATGCCCGTGATCCAATCGGAAATCGATGTCCATGGCGAAGCCTTCGCGCAGAACCGCGAAGCCATGCTGAACGCCATAGCGGCCTTCCGCGACGTCGAGCAGAAGGTGCTGGACAAGGCGCAGGAAGCCAAGGCCAAGTTCGAGAAGCGCGGCCAGTTGCTGCCGCGTGAACGCATCAACCTGCTGCTCGATGCCGGCGCGCCGTTCCTCGAACTGTCCTCCCTGGCCGGCTACAAGCTGCACGACGACAAGGACGGTAGCCAAGCCGGTGGCGGCATCATCGCCGGCATCGGCTACATCGCCGGCATTCGCTGTCTGGTGATCGCCAACAACAGCGCAATCAAGGGCGGCACCATCTCCCCCACCGGCCTGAAGAAGTCCCTGCGCATGCAGCAGATCGCCTTCGAGAACAAACTGCCGGTGGTGACCCTGGCCGAAAGCGGCGGCGCCAACCTCAACTACGCCGCCGACATCTTCGTCGAGGGCGCGCGCGGCTTCGCCAACCAGGCGCGCATGTCCGCCATGGGCTTGCCACAAATCACCGTCGTGCATGGCTCCAGCACCGCTGGCGGGGCCTACCAGCCCGGCTTGTCGGACTACGTGGTGGTGGTGCGCGGCAAGGCCAAGATGTTCCTCGCCGGCCCGCCCCTGCTCAAGGCCGCCACCGGAGAGATCGCCACCGACGAGCAACTCGGTGGCGCCGAGATGCACGCCCAGGTCGCCGGCACCGCTGAGTACCTGGCTGAGAACGACGCCGACGGTGTACGGCTGGCGCGTGAGATCCTCGCCATGCTGCCGTGGAACCAGCAGTTGCCGGCGCGGCCGGCGAAAAGCTGGCGCGAACCACTGTACCCGGCCGAAGAACTGCTCGGCCTGGTGCCGGCCGATGCCAAGAAGCCCTACGACGTGCGCGAGATCATCGCCCGCATCGCCGACGGCTCGGAGTTCCTCGACTTCAAGAACGAATTCGACAGCCAGACCGTCTGCGGCCACCTGCAGATCGAAGGCCAGGCCTGCGGTTTCATCGGCAACAACGGCCCGATCACCCCGCAAGGCGCAGCCAAGGCCGCGCAATTCATCCAGTTGTGCGAGCAGAGCAACACGCCGATCCTGTTCTTCCATAACACCACCGGCTTCATGGTCGGGACGGAGTCGGAACAGAACGGTGTGATCAAGCACGGTTCGAAGATGATCCAGGCCGTGGCCAACGCCACGGTGCCCAAGCTGACCATCGTCGTCGGCGGCTCCTACGGCGCCGGCAACTACGCCATGTGCGGTCGCGGCCTCGACCCACGCTTCATCTTCGCCTGGCCCAACAGCCGCACGGCGGTGATGGGCGGCGCCCAGGCCGGCAAGGTGCTGCGCATCGTCACCGAAGAAAAACACGCCAAGGAGGGCAAGGAGCCCGACCCGAAGATGCTCGACATGCTGGAAACCGTTACCGCACAAAAGCTCGACAGCCAGTCCACCGCCCTCTACGGCACCGCCAGCCTGTGGGATGACGGCCTGATCGACCCACGCGATACGCGCAAGCTGCTGGGCTTTTTGCTGGACATCTGTGCCGAGGCCAACCTGCGGCCTCTGAAATCCAATCGATTCGGCGTCGCCCGTTTCTGACCCTCATCATCGGAGCACAACAACAATGATCTTCACTCAGGAACACGAAGAACTCCGCCGTACCGTCCGCAGCTTCGTCGACAAGGAAATCAACCCGCACGTCGATGAGTGGGAAAAGGAAGGCCGCTTCCCGATCCATGAGATTTTCAGGAAGGCCGGCGAGCTGGGCCTGCTGGGCATCTCCAAGCCGGAGAAATTCGGCGGCATGGGCCTGGACTACAGCTACTCGATCGTCGCCGCCGAAGAGTTCGGCACCATCCACTGCGGCGGCATTCCCATGTCCATCGGCGTACAGACCGACATGTGCACCCCGGCCCTGGCGCGCTTCGGTTCCGATGAGCTGCGCGAGGAATTCCTGCGCCCGGCCATCGCCGGCGAAATGGTCGGCTGCATCGGCGTTTCCGAAGTGGGCGCCGGCTCCGACGTGGCCGGGATGAAGACCACCGCGCGCAAGGACGGCAGCGACTACGTGATCAACGGCAGCAAGATGTGGATCACCAACTCCCCCAGCGCCGACTTCATCTGCCTGCTGGCCAACACCTCGGACGACAAGCCACACATCAACAAGTCGCTGATCATGGTGCCGATGAACACCCCCGGCATCACCCTCAGCCCCCACCTCGACAAGCTCGGCATGCGCAGCTCCGAGACCGCCCAGGTGTTCTTCGACAACGTCCGCGTGCCGCAGCGCTACCGCATCGGCCACGAAGGCGCCGGCTTCATGATGCAGATGCTGCAATTCCAGGAAGAACGCATGTTCGGCGCCGCCAACATGATCAAGGGCCTGGAGCACTGCGTGGACGTCACCATCGACTACTGCAAGGAGCGCAAGACCTTCGGCCAGCCACTGATCGACAACCAGGTGATCCACTTCCGCATGGCGGAGCTGATGACCGAGATCGAAGCCCTGCGCGCCCTGGTCTACCAGGCGGTGGAGCTCTACATCACCGGCAAGGACGTCACTCGCCTCGCCTCCATGGCCAAGCTCAAGGCCGGCCGCCTCGGCCGCGAAGTCAGCGACGCCTGCCTGCAGTACTGGGGCGGCATGGGCTTCATGTGGGACAACCACGTTTCCCGCGCCTACCGCGATACCCGCCTGGTGTCCATCGGCGGCGGCGCCGACGAAATCATGCTGGGCATCATCTGCAAGCTGATGGGCATCCTGCCGGGCAAGAAGAAGGGCTGAAGCCATGACCCTGCCAAACTGCGAAACCCTGCTGCTGGAACAGGCCGCCGGCGTGCTGCACGTCACCCTGAACCGACCGGACAGCCGCAACGCCATGAGTCTGGCCATGGTCACGGAACTGCGTGCGGTGCTGGCCGCCGTGCGCAACGACCCCGGCGTGCGTGCCCTGGTGCTGCGCGGTGCCGGCGGGCACTTCTGCGCCGGTGGCGACATCAAGGACATGGCCAGCGCCCGCGCCGCTGGCAGCGACGCCTACCGCAGCCTGAACCGGGCCTTCGGCAGCCTGCTGGAAGAAGCCCAGGCCCAGCCCCAGGTGTTGCTGGCGGTGCTGGAAGGCGCGGTGCTGGGCGGCGGCTTCGGCCTGGCCTGTGTCTCCGATATCGCCATCGCCCACGCCGGCGCCCAGTTTGGCCTGCCGGAAACCAGCCTCGGCGTGCTGCCGGCGCAGATTGCCCCCTTCGTGGTCAAGCGCATCGGACTTACCCAGGCACGCCGCCTGGCGCTCACCGCCGCGCGCTTCGATGGTGCCGAGGCCCTGCGCCTGGGCCTGGTGCATTTCGCCGAGGCCGATACCGCTGGCGTCGAGCAGCGCCTGGCCGAAAGCCTGGAGCAGGTCCGACGCTGCGCCCCCAGCGCCAACGCCCGGACCAAGGCCCTGCTGCTGGCCAGCGAAGAGGAGCCGCTGGCCGCCCTGCTGGACAACGCCGCCGAGCAGTTCGCCGCAGCCGTCGCCGGCCCCGAAGGCACCGAGGGCACCCTGGCCTTCGTGCAGAAGCGCAAGCCCGTCTGGGCACAGTGACCCACCACTCACACCGAACAGCCCCCTCTCCCTTCAGGGAGAGGGTTGGGGAGAGGGAATAAACACCATGCCCGCTTTCAACAAGATTCTGATTGCCAACCGCGGCGAGATCGCCTGCCGGGTAATGCGCACCGCCCAGGCGCTCGGCTACCGCACCGTCGCCGTCTATAGCGAAGCCGACGCCGACGCCCGCCATGTACAGCTGGCGGACGAGGCAGTGTGCATCGGCCCGGCGCCGGTGGGGCAGTCCTACCTGTCGGTTGCGGCCCTCCTCGAAGCCGCCCGCAAGACCGGCGCCGACGCCGTTCACCCCGGCTACGGCTTCCTCTCCGAGAACGCCGACTTCGCCCGCGCCTGCGAGGCGGCCGGCATCGTCTTCATCGGCCCCACGGTGGAGGCCATCCACCTGATGGGCAGCAAGCGCCTGTCCAAGCTGGCCATGCTCGAAGCCGGCGTGCCCTGCATTCCCGGCTACGAAGGCGCCGAGCAGGACGACGCCACGCTGGCCCGCGAAGCCGAACGTATCGGCTACCCGCTGATGATCAAGGCCAGCGCCGGCGGCGGCGGACGCGGCATGCGCCTGGTTAACGGTGCGGATCAGCTGACGGCGCAACTGCGCACGGCCCGCTCGGAAGCACTGAACGCCTTCGGCAGTGCCGAGCTGATCCTGGAAAAGGCGGTGATCCAGCCGCGCCATGTGGAAATCCAGGTGTTCGGCGACCAGCACGGCAACCTCGTCTACCTCGGCGAACGGGATTGCTCCGTGCAGCGCCGCCACCAGAAAGTCATCGAAGAAGCCCCCTGCCCGGTCATGACGCCGGAACTGCGCCGGGCCATGGGCGAAGCCGCGGTGAAGGCCGCGCGCACGGTGAACTACGTGGGCGCCGGCACGGTGGAGTTCCTGCTGGATGCCAGTGGCGCCTTCTACTTCCTGGAAATGAACACCCGCCTGCAGGTCGAGCACCCGGTGACCGAGCTGATCACCGGCCAGGACCTGGTGGCCTGGCAGATTCGCGTGGCCGAGGGCCAACCGCTGCCATTGAAGCAGGACGAGATCCAGCTCAACGGCCATGCCATGGAAGTGCGCCTCTACGCCGAAGACCCGGCCGCTGGTTTCCTGCCCCAGACCGGCGACGTGCTGCGCTGGGAGCCGGCCGAGCTGGAGGGCATCCGCATCGATCACGGCCTGCTGGAAGGCCAGGCCGTAACGCCCTTCTACGACCCCATGCTGGCGAAGGTGATCGCCTGGGGCGCTACCCGCGAGGAGGCCCGGCGCAAACTGGCTCGCGCCGTGGAGGATTGCGTGCTCCTCGGCGTTAAGGGCAACCAGCGCTTCCTCGCCAACCTGTTGCGCCACCCGCAGTTCGCCGCCGGGGAAGCCACCACTGCGTTCATCGGCGAAACCTTCGGTGCCGACCCGAGCCTGGCACCGCAGGCGGCATCTCCCGCCGAGCTGGCGATAGCCGCCAGCCTGCTCTACCAGGCCTCTGCCACCGCCAGCGCCCACCAGGCCGGCCTGGCCGGCTGGCGCAGCGCCGGCAGCGCGCCCTGGCGCCTGACCCTGCGCCAGGGCGAGCAGAAGCACAGCGTGGAACTGGCCGTGCAGGACGCCGGCCAGCAACCGCGCCTGCTGGCCAGGGTGGCCGACACGGAAGTCGCCATCCGCCTGCTGGCCGCCGACGGCCGCTGGGCGCTGCTGGAACTGGACGGCATCCGCCGCCGAATCGCTTACCACCAACAGGCCACGCAGCTCTGGCTGTTCGGCCAGCACGGCAATCTGGAACTGCAGGACGTCACCCACGAAGCCGCCGGCGGACAGGCCAGCGCTGCTTCCGGCACAGTGAAGGCGCCCATGGATGGCGCCATCGTCGACGTGCTGGTGAGCGAGGGTGATCGGGTCGGCAAGGGCCAGCTGCTGGTGGTGCTGGAAGCCATGAAGATGGAACACCCGCTGAAGGCCGGCGTGGACGGCGTGATCCGCCGCGTCCAGGTCAGCCGCGGCGACCAGGTGAAGAGTCGCCAGTTGCTGGTGGAAGTCGAAGAAGCCCTGTAGAGGCGAGCTCATTCGCCAGGGGCCGCCACGCGGCCCCGGACGACAACAAGAATCAGGAGGTCCAGATGTCCCTTTCCGGCAAGACCCTGTTCATCACCGGCGCCAGCCGTGGCATCGGCCGCGAGATCGCCCTGCGCGCCGCCGCCGATGGCGCCAATATCGTCATCGCCGCCAAGAGCGCCGAGCCCCACCCCAAGCTCGCCGGCACCATCTTCAGCGTCGCCGAGGAAGTGCAGGCCGCTGGCGGCAATGCTTTGCCGCTGCAACTGGACGTGCGTGACGAAAACGCCGTGGGCACGGCCATGGCCAGGGCCGCCGAGCACTTCGGCGGCCTCGATGCCCTGGTCAACAATGCCGGCGCCATCAAGCTGGTGGGCGTCGAACGCCTGGAACCCAAGCGTTTCGACCTGATGTACCAGATCAACACCCGCGCGGTGATGGTCTGCAGCCAGGCCGCCCTGCCCTACCTCAAACAAAGCGCCAGCGGCCACATTCTCAACCTCTCGCCACCGCTGAACCTGGCGCCAAAATGGTTTGCCCAGCACGGCCCCTACACCGTCACCAAGTACGGCATGAGCATGCTCACCCTGGGCATGAGCGAGGAGTTCAAGCGCTACGGCATCAGCGTAAACTCGCTGTGGCCGAAGACCATGATCGCCACGGCCGCCATCGAGTTCGAGCTGGGCAGCCGCGACGCCTTCAAGCGCGCCCGCACCCCGGCGATCATGGCCGACGCCGCCTACGCCATCCTCACCAGCCAGGGCCGCAGCATCACCGGTCGCCTGCTGATCGACGAAGAGATCCTGCGCGAACAGGGCCAGACCGAATTCGAACAGTACCGCTACGACCCACAGGGCGGCTCGCTGGTACCGGATCTGTTCCTCGACTGAGTCCGCTTGGCTTCGATTCCACCAGGCCTTGCTGAACGGGGGCCGACGTCCTAGCGCTTGAACTCGAACTGCAGCTCGGCGCCCTCCACCGAACGCCAGTAGTCGTCTTCCCGCTCGTTGTGGATCAGCTTGCCGTTGAGCTGGAAGGGGCTTTGCGGGGCGGGCTTTTCCACGAACATCTGCGGCAACAGTGGCTGGTCAGGCAACTCGGCCGTCACCTCGATCGGCTGCAACTGATCCTCCAGCTCCTTCGGCAGGGTGAGGTCCAGCTTGGCCTTGGGCAGCGGGGCCGCAACAGCCGGCTCCGTGGACGGTTTGGCCGGCTTGGCCGGGACGTGAGGCATTGGCGCAGGCTGCGGTGTCGGCGCGGGCGCTGGCGGCGCTGGCCTGGACTCGGGCACCGCCGGCGTCTCCACGGGTGCGGCCGGCTCCGGCGCCGGGCTGGAGGTGAGCGGCGGTGGCGCCGGAGGCGCTTTGGGCTGGGACGGCGTGTCCTTGTCGCAAGCCGCCAGCAGGGTCAGTGCCAGGGCGGCACAAAGCAGATGAATCGAACGCATGGAAGCACTCGCCAGGGCGAAGATGGCGCAATGCTCCACCTTGGCCAGCATCGTGGCAAGTCCGCCGTGATCGCCTTCAGCGCTCACGTTCCATCTCGCGCAGTTCCGCCGCGATATCCCGCTGCGGATAGCGCGCCTGCAGTTCGTCCAGCAGCTTGTGCGCTTCCTCGCGCTTGCCCGCCTTTTCCAGTTCCAGCACGCTGCGCAGGTCGGCATCGATCCCGGCGGGCGCCACCTTGATCCTGGCCGTCTCCACCTTGGGTGCGGCCTCCTCCTGGGCCATGGGCTCCGCCTGGCGTACCTCTTCACGGACGCTGTCGGCCATGGCCGATGCCTTCTTCTCGGCGCGGACCGCCGGGCTGGCAAATGTGGCCGGTGCAGCCCTGGACATGGGCGCGGCGGCCGGGGCCGGCGCGGAATACTGCGCGGGGCTGGCAGGCGGCGCGTCGAAACGCTGCTGGGCCTCGTCCTGGGTGCGCAAGGTCAGGCTCAGGCCGATGCCCAGGGTGGCGAAGCCGGCCACGGCAACCGCCCAGCGCTGCCGACCGCCGGCACCGAACAGCCAGGTATGCAGGCGCCCGGCGAGAGACGGGCGAGGTTCGGGGCAGTTCCGGGTGGCCTGGGCAGCAGCCGCAGCGAGGATGCGCTCATCCAGCGCCGTAGAAGGTTCGTCGTGGCAGTGGCGGCGATAGTGTTCGAGCAGTTCCCGTTCCATGGCGTCCGGCTTGTGCAGGTCTTGGTTCATGCGGATACCTCCTCGGCCGCAGCCGGGTCGGCCAGCAGCCGACGCAACTTCTGCAACGCATAGCGCAGGCGGCTTTTCACCGTCTCCGCGGGTGTACGGGTAAGTTCGGCGATCTCGGTCAGTTCCAGGTCGCCGTGGGCGCGCAGCAGGAACACTTCGCGCTGCTCGCCCGGCAGTTCGTCCAGGGCCGCGCGCAGGCGCTGCTGGTCCCGGCTCAGGGACAGCTCGCGCTCGGGGTCCTGGCTCTCCCCCGGCAGCGCGTCGCCGTGCAGCGTCTCATCGAAGGCTTCTTCACGGCCCTGCAGGCGGCCGTGCTTGCGCCAGTGGTCGATCAGGCGATTGCGGGCGATCTGGTAGAGCCAGGTCTTGAAGCTGGCCTGCCCGAGTGGCGACGATTCGCTGCGGATCAGGTTCAGCCAGGTTTCCTGGAAAATTTCCTCGGCCAGCGCGCCGTCGCCGCACAGGCCGCAGAGAAAACGGTAGAGGCCGAGGCGATGGCGCGCGTAGAGCACGCCAAAGGCCTCGGCATCGCCATTCCGGTAACGCCGCAGCAAGGCAGCGTCGTCATCCGTGAGAGTCGCGTTCACGTCATTCCTTCCGCGCGTGGGATGGGGCAGGAGTTTGCAAGCTTTGCGCGAGTTCCACCAGTTGCACGAATTCACCGCGCAGGCCGAAGCGATCGTCACCACGGGCCCCGCGTGCCAGCGCTGCGCTGTCGGCCAGGCTGAAGTCGCCGGTGTACTGGCCACCCTTGAGTTGCTGGGCGAAAGCCGCAACCGCGGCGGCGAAACGCAGGTCCTCGCTGGCCTGCACCAACGGGAGCGCCTTGCCGGCGACGATGGGCCGCTCCAGCAGGCGGCTCTGCTCGGAGCCCGGCGCCTTGTAGCGCACCCGCAGCCAGGCCAGCTCGCCAGCCTTGCCCTCGGGCTTCGCGGTGTTCTGGTAGCGCAGCGGCTCCAACCAGCCCTTGGCACCAGCGGGGACGATCTCGTACAGGGCGGTGATGGTATGCCCGGCCCCGATCTCGCCCGCATCCACCTTGTCATTGCTGAAGTCTTCCCGCTTGAGGGCACGATTCTCATAGCCCAGCAGACGGTATTCACTCACTTCGGCGGGGTTGAACTCCAGCTGCAGTTTCACATCCCGCGCCACCACCGAAAGCGTCGAGCCAAGCTGGTCCACCAGCACCTTGCGCGCCTCGCGCAGGTTGTCGATGTAGGCGTAGTTGCCGTCGCCGGCGTCAGCCAGTTGCTCCATCAGCCGCTCGTTGTAGTTGTCCACGCCGAAACCCAGGGTGGTCAGGGAAACCCCGCCCTTGCGCTTCTGCGCGGCCAGTTGCTTGAGGCTGTCGAAATCGCTGATGCCTACATTGAAGTCGCCGTCGGTGGCCAGGAGGATGCGGTTTATGCCTTGCGGGATCAGGCCCTTCTGCGCTTCGGCATAGGCCAGCTGAATGCCCGACTCGCCCGCCGTGGAGCCGCCCGCACTGAGCTGTTCGATGGCCGCGCGGATCTTCGACTTCTCGTTGCCCGGCGTGGAACCCAGCACCACCCTCGCCTCCCCGGCATAGGTGACCAGGGAGACGCGGTCCTGCGGGCGCAACTGGTCCACCAACAGTTTGAGAGTGCCCTGCACCATGGGCAGGCCTTCGCGGCGGTCCATGGAGCCCGAGACGTCCACCAGGAATACCAGGTTGGCCGGGGGCAGTTGCTCGACGCTGCTGTCGGCGGCCCTGATCGCCACGCGCAGCAGGCGGGTTTGCGGATTCCAGGGGGTCTGCGCCTGCTCGACGCCGATGCCGAAGGGCACATCGCCTTGCGGCAGCGGGTAGCCGTAAGGGAAGTAGTTGACCATCTCCTCCAGCCGCACGGCATCCGCTGGCGGCAGCTGGCCGCCGTTGAGGAAGCGCCGCACATTGGCGTAGCTGCCGGTGTCGACATCGATGCTGAAGGTGGAGACCGGATCGCTGGCGACCGCGTGGACCGGGTTGTCGGGAAGATACTGGTACTGCTCGCGGGGCACGTCGCGATAGCCAGGCTGCAGCACATCCGCCATCGGGGCAGGGGCAAGCATGGGCATCTGCCGCACCTCGGCGGCGTAATCGGCACGCTTGGCCGTGGCTGCCCGCGCGCTGGCCTTGCTTTCCTCGAGCAGTTCCGGCTCCACCTGGGGCGATGCCGGCGGCGGCGCCTCGGCCTTGCCGCTGGCAGGCGCGGACGCATCCTGCCCACTGCAGGCGGCCAGGGCCAGCAGCAAGCCGGCGGTAAAGCCGGCTGCCAGGGGTTGGTGCTGAAGGAAACTGTGGCTGGACATGGGACGCCTCCTGGGAACGAATGAGCCATTCGCACCAGTAGACGGAGGCGCCGCGCCGAACGGGTTAAGGCTGCGTGGAAAATAGCCCCTACAGGCCGACCTCCTGGCAGAGCTGCCTGGCCAGCATGCCGAGGGTCATGATGGCCCGCTCGGCCTCGCGGTTCCACGGAATACCGCAGTTCAGCCGCACGCAGTGGTTGAACTGCTCGGTGTTACTGAAGATCAGCCCCGGCGCGATGCTGATGCCCTGCTGCAGGGCGCGCACGTGCAGGTCCTTGGTGTTCACCTTGGCCGGCAGGCTGATCCAGAGGATGAAGCCGCCGTTGGGACGGGTGATCTGGGTGCCTTCGGGGAAGTACTGCTGCACGCCCAGCTGGAATGCGGTGAGGTTCTTCCGGTACTCCTGGCGGATGTAGCGCAGGTGCCGGTCATAGCCGCCATTCTCAAGGTAGGCCGCCACGCCCATCTGGGTGACGCTGCACGCCGAGTGAGTGCTGAAGGTCTGCAGGCGCTGGATTTCCGCCTGGTACTTGCCGGCGATCATCCAGCCGATGCGGACACCGGGGGACAGGGTCTTGGAAAAGCTGGAGCAGTAGATCACCCGGTCATCGAGATCGTAGGCCTTGAGCGCCTTGGATGGCCCCTGGTCGAACATCAGTTCACCGTAGATATCGTCTTCGACGATCTGGATGTCGAAGTCCGAGGACAGGCGCAGCAACTGCTTCTGGCGCTCCTCGGGGATGGTGCCACCCAGGGGATTGCTCAGCCGCGCGGTCAGCACCAGAGCCTTGATCGGCCACTGGTTGGCGGCCAGTTGCAGCGCCTCCAGGCTGATGCCGGTGGTGGGGTCGCTGGGAATCTCGATCACCTTCAGGCCGAGCAGATCGGCCAGCTGCAGCAGGCCGTAATAGGTCGGCGACTCGGTGGCGATCAGATCACCGGGACGGGTCAGCACCCGCAGGCTCATCTGCAGCGCGTCCACGCAACCGTGGGTGATCACCACTTCACTCGGGTCGACCACCACGCCGGCATCGCGCATGCGGATCGCCACCTGGCGCCGCAGCGGCTCGAAGCCGGGGCTGAACATGTAGCTGAAGGCACGCGGGCTGTGGAAACGGGTGACCTTGGCCAGTTGCTGGTGCAGGGTGCGCACCGGCAGGTAGTCGACATGGGGCACCGCCGCGCCCAGGGGGAACGCGCCTTCGCGGCGGGATTCGGCCAGCACCTGCTGGATAATGCTGGCGCGGGTGACCAGGCCGGGGCGCTCGACGCGGGCGATATCCGGGGTGGATGCGGTCAGGGCCGGCGTCTGGTGCACGTAGAAGCCGGACTGCGGACGGGCGCGGATCAGGCCCTGGTCTTCCAGGCTGGCATAGGCCTGCAGCACGGTGGCGTGGCTGACATTGAGCTGGGAACTGAGCTTGCGCACCGAGGGTACGCGCTCGCCGGGCTGGTAGACGCCACGGCGGATGTCATCGGCCAGTTGCTGGGCGATGCGCTGGTAGAGCAACAGATTGGTCATGTAGGCGGCACCTGTATCACTGGACCGAAACACTATCCGAACACCCTATAACTGCACCGGTACAGATCGTGAAATTGTGGGCGTTACAGTGAATTTGTCCAGGCATTAAAAAGCCCCGGCGCCGAACGGCATCCGGGGCTCTGTGTTCAGGCATCAGCCAGTTTGCAGGCGTCAGCGCGCCGGACCGAGCTCGCCCTTTTCGTTGGAGAAGACGATCTCCACACGGCGGTTCTGCGCCCTGCCCCGGTTGGAAGCGTTTTCCGCCACCGGGAAGGCTTCGCCGTAGCCCTGGACCTGGATGCGCTTGGCATCGATGCCGAGGTCGACCAGGGCATCGGCCACCGCTTGCGCGCGTTCGGTGGAAAGCCTGAGATTGTCCGGCTTCTTGCCGCTGCTGTCGGTGTAGCCCTCGATGCGTACGACCCGTCGCGGGTTCAGCTGGAGGAACTGCACCAGCTTGAGCACGGTGCGGTTGGCCGAAGCCTTGAGATCGGCACGGCCGGTATCGAACAGCACGTCACCCAGGGTCATCACCAGCCCGCGATCGGTTTCGGTGGCAGCCAGAGCGATCATCTGCTCTTCCAGCCACTTGCCCTGCTGCTGAACGCTGAGCATCTTGGCTTCACGCAGGGCCAGTTGCAGGCGCTCGCGCTCCAGTTGCAGCTTGGCGGCGCGGGCCTGGTTCTGGCTCTGCTCGCTGTGCTGGCTGGCGATTTCGCTGTAGCGCTGGCTCAGGTAGGCGTAATGGACGACGTCGACATCGTTGCCCCAGTAGCTGGACAGCCGCTCGGCGCGGGCGAGGGATTCACCGGCGCGGATCACGTCCTTGGGCGCGGCGCTGAGGACGTTCTGGTCCTCCTTGACCTTCTGGAACATCTGCCGGGCCTGCTCCAGGCTCTGTTCGGTCTGTTGCCGGTTGGCGCAACCGCCAAGCAGGCCGAGGCCGATCAGCAGGCCGGCGGTCAATGCATGATTCCACTTCACTGCACGTCCCCCAACTGCTTGCGCAAACGATTGATCCGCGACGTCAGCTCGGCCAGCTGCTCCTGGCTCTTCCTGGTCAGCACCTTGGCCTCGGCCAGGCGCGCGTCCAGTTCGGCTTCCTCGGCGAGGATACGGGCGCGCTTGTAATCCTGCTCGCCCATGTTCTTCTCGGCCAGGGCAAGCTTGCTCTGGGCAAGCTTCATTTCCTCGATCTGATCGGTGGCACCAACGGCCGTGGCCTGCTCCACCGCCTTGTGGGTCAGGCGCATCTGTTCGATGGGCGCCGGGTCGTTGGCGCAGCCGGCCAGGGCCAGCACAGCCAGGCCGGCTGCAAACAGGGGTGTCTTGCTCACTAGAGGGTTCCTAAATCATTCGGGCGTGGCGACCGGTTGCATCTGCAGTGCCTTCCAGCGTTCCAGGTTGCGCTGCAGCAGGGTTTCCGGCACTCCGGCGGCGACCAATTCTGTCATTTTTTTCGCCAACTGTCCGCGCAGCCAGGGATCGTTGCAGGCCGAGTTATGGGACAGGGTCAGATACAGACCTTCGCTGGAAATCGGCGGTTCCAGGGCGAGCAGATCGTCAGCCATGCCCAGGGTGTCGGCCAGCACCAGGCCGGGGTAGCGCTCGTAGAGCACGTAGTCGGTGCGCTCCAGCAGAAGCTTCTGGTAGGCCTGGGTCAGGCTGGGGACTTCCTCGAGCTTGAGGTTTTCCCTGGCGAAACGGTCGAAGCCTTCGCCGAAGCTGTTCTTCACCAGGGTGCCGCCGGTGTGGCTGCGCAGGTCATCCCAACCGCTGTAGGGGAATGCCTTGTCGCGCTTCACCCAGACAACGCTCTGGGTTTCAAGGAAGGCCGGATGCACGTAGTCCATGGTTTCCAGGCGAGGAAGAGTGAGGAAGGCCCCGGCAATCAGATCGACCCGGCCGGTGCGGACTTCATCCTGGGCGCGGGACCAGGGACCGGTGTAGAGGATGTCCACCTTCAGTCCGAGTTCTTTGGCGATCTGCTTGAGCAGGTCGGCGTTGGCGCCTATCAGTTGCTTGGGGTTCTCCGGGTCGCGCCAGAGGTAGGGCGGGTACTCGGGATTGCCGGTGGCCACCAGGCGCTCGCACTTCCCGGCCGCGTGCCCGAGTCCGGGAAGCAGGCACAACACGAAGAGAAGCAGTGAGCGGTGGAATCTTGGCATCTGAGGTTTCCCGGACTGGACATTCGATTGGCCGCAGCGTGGGCGGCCTCGCCTGGAGCGTGCTTCATGCTAGCTTACAGGCAGCTACTAGAACCATTCGTGATAAGGACAGGCCATGAAGAAATTCATCATCGCAGTCGTCATGCTCCTGGCGGCTGCGGCGGCAATCCTCTACATATCCCCCGCTGCGCTGACGGCCAGCGTGCGTCTGGTGGAGCGCCAGCTCGCCGGCTTGTCGGAGCAACAGGTTGCGCTGGGCGATCTTAGCATCCATTACTACGAGGGCGGCCCGGCCAAGGGCGAAACCATCGTGATGATTCACGGATTCGGCGCCAACAAGGACAACTGGCTGCAGTTTGCCCGTCACTTCACCCAGCGCTACCACGTCATCGCCCTGGACCTGCCCGGCTTCGGCGACAGCGACCGTCCCGCCGGCAGCTACGACGTCGGCACCCAGGCCGAGCGCCTGGAGTCCTTCATCAAGACCCTGGAACTGGGCAAGGTGCATCTGGTGGGCAACTCCATGGGCGGTCATATCGCCGGCCTCTTCGCGGCCCGCTACCCGCAGCAGGCACTCAGCCTGGCACTGTTCGACAACAGCGGTGTCACGGCGCCGAACGAGAGCGAGCTGTTCCACCTGATCGAAACCGGCCAGCCCAATCCGCTGGTGGTGCGCAGCTCCGGAGACTTCCAGCGCATGCTGGATTTCGTCTTCGTCGAACCGCCGTCCCTCCCCGAGTCGGTGAAGTCCTACCTGGCCGGGCAATCCATTGCCAACGCGGCCCACTACGATGAAGTCTTCCGCCAGCTTCGCGAGCGCTACATTCCGCTGGAGCCCGAATTGCCGCGAATCGAGGCCCCTACCCTGCTGCTCTGGGGGGATCGCGACCGGGTGCTGGATGTGTCCAGCATCGAGGTGATGAAGCCGCTGCTGAAGAAGCCCAGCGTGGTAATCATGCAGGACTGCGGTCACGCGCCGATGATCGAGCGCCCCGAGGAAACCGCCCGCCACTACCAAGCATTCCTCGACGCAAGCCGTGGCTGAATGTACCGATTCAGGAGTCGGTCCCGGCTCCGCGGCGAGTTGCCAGTTCGCCTTCATCGAAGCATTCAGGACAATAAAAAAGGTTCTTCGCGGAGTCTGGGGGAAGAGCGAGTTGACAGTCAGGGAAGTGGGTAAATTGGCAGTCGCCAAACGAACCAACCCCCACTCCCTGCTGCCGCCGTGCATCCTATTGATCTTGCTCAATTCT